>DRQG01000114.1 GCA_011369465.1 Caldithrix abyssi | reverse complement strand
GAAGCGTTAAACCAGTTTGAATACGCTGCTCACTCACTCAAATCGGCTGCCAAAATGTTGGGATTCCGCGAAATCGCACAGGTTACCGACAGCATGGAACAGATGATCGAAGCCATTAAAAACGGCGAAATCCAGAACAGCGATCAAATAGAAAACGCGTTGGGCCAGGGCATCGAGGCGGTTAAGAAATTGAGTTCCGGCGAAAAAGTATCGTCTTCCCATCTATCGCATATTATCAATATTCTGGAATTGGCGGAACCGGAAATCTTGCAGGAAGAAGAGATCCCGACCGAAGAACCGGAAGAAACCACCGAGACGGCCAAACCCGAGGTGGCAGCCTACTTTATCGAGGAAGCCAATGAACTGCTTACCGGTTTGAATATGGATTTACTGGAACTGGAAAAAATGCCCCAAAGCGAAACATTACTTTCTAATATTCTGCGCAACCTGCATACGCTCAAGGGCAGCTCACTCATGCTAAAATATGAACGGATTGGCGAGTTATGCCATCGTCTGGAAGATTATTTCGAGTTTTACAAAACGCATCGCACAAAAGGCGATCCCGAAATGCTTGCTCCGGCCTTTGTGGTTCTGGATCTGGTTGAAGAGCTTCTGAACAATCTAAAAGAGGGTAATGGAGAAACAGCCGATCAGTACACCGCGCGTCTTGCGGAAATAGATAATAAACTGTTTCTGTACCAAAATTTTGATCAACAGGAAGAAATTAAAACTCCCCCAAAGAAAAAACGCGGGCGTCCCAAAAAGACGGCAACCGCGGCTAAAAGCGAAGATGACAATGTCATTAAAATTTCCACCGGTTATCTGGATAACCTGGTAAACATGGCCAGTGAGTTAGTGGTCAGCCGGACGGAAATGGCCTCCTATTTTGAAAATCTGAAAGAAATTCTCGCCGAAGTGGAACAGGAGAAGAAACTGCTCAATCAGGCCGAAGACATTGTAGAAGATATTCTTGAAGAGCAGGAATATGAAAAGGATACGCCGGAACAGGAAACAAAGGAAGTCCAGCCGGAGGAGGAAAAACGTTTACGGGACGTATCCTCCAGCTTTAAACAAATTATGGGCCGCATCAGCGTGCTCTCTTCGGAGCTGCAACGGTTATCCCAGGACTTTGAGAAAAACCTTTCCCGGATATCCAGCATCAGTAACGCCTTACACAGCGACATCCTGAAAGTACGCATGGTACCCATTGAAAATCTTTTTAACCGCTTTCCACGGCCGGTTAGGGATATGGCACGCGAACAGAATAAAAAAATTAATCTGGTTATCGAAGGGAACGAAACAGAAATGGATCGCGCTATGGTAGAGGCCCTGGCGGACCCGTTAATGCATATCGTCCGGAATGCCGTCGATCACGGCATAGAAACCAGCGAAGAACGCAAAAAGCAGGGGAAAAGCGCCGCGGGAACAATTACCCTGAGGGCGCGGCAGGATAAAAATCAGGTAGTCATCGAGGTAGAAGATGACGGCGCCGGTATCGATCTGGAAAAAATCAAAAAATCCATTCAAAAGAGAAAACTGGCCACTCCGGCGGCCATAAAGAAGATGAACGAGGCCGAACTTCTTGATTTTCTTTTTTATCCCGAGTTCACGACCCGGGAAGAAGCCGATAAAACCTCAGGGCGCGGTATCGGCCTGGATGTGGTTGCCAATCAGATCCAAAAACTAAAAGGAAATATTCGTATCCGGACGGAAAAGAACGAAGGCACCACTTTCAGTATCCGGGTTCCGCTTACTCTCGTTATTTCGCAGGCGCTAATGACAAAGATACGGGATCAGATTGTCGCCATACCCATTATAGCCGTTCAGGAATCGGTTCATATCGAAACCCAAAGCATTTTGGTGGAGGATGAACGGCAGTATTTACAGGTACGTGGTAAGCTTTTGCCCTTTGTCCCTATAACTCAGGTGCTGAAATTCGGCGATACGGCGGATGAACCCGAACTGAACACGGCTTTGATTCTGTATGACGCCGGTGTTAGCATCGCCCTCGGAATTCCGGAGATTCTGGGACGGCAGGAAATCGTTATAAAAACCCTGGGCGGTCACCTGCAAAATGTGGAGTACATTGCCGGAGGTACCATACTGGGTAACGGAGAGGTTGCTCTGATCCTGGATTATGCCGCTGTCATTCGTACAACCGAACAGCAGTTCTTTGGAAAAGTAAGCGAAACAGGAACCAAACGGAAAAAAGGCAAAGCAGGAACGAAAAAAACCGCCGCAAAAAAACGTAGTGTTAAACAGGATTTCCTTTCGAAAAGAAAAGTTACCCGAAAAAAAATCACCAATCGCAAACCGCGCATTTTAATAGTTGATGATTCCAGCAGCGTTCGAAATTTTGTTGGTGGCGTTTTGGAAAAAAAGAATTTTGCCACCCTTAAAGTCAACGATGGACAGTCAGCGATTGACCTATTGGATAGTGAAAACGTTGATCTGATAATAACCGACCTGGAAATGCCAAATATGCACGGATTCGAACTCATATCCCTGATCCGGCAAAAAGAACAATTTAAGGATTTACCCATTGTGATTTTGACCGGTAAAACCGGCAGGGGAGAGCAGAAAAAAGGCGCCGAGCTGGGAGCGGACGCGTTTATAGGGAAACCGTTTAAAGAAAGTGATCTGCTTGATGTAATCACGCGCTTTATTGATACCGGATCAAAAAAATAACTGGGAATTTGCGGTGTACTATTTATATCCCTTAGTTTAATCGTTTTACAATTTTGTTAAACAACTATGCTAAAAAAATACCTGTCTTTTATCGTCAACGGTCTTTGGATCATTGCGGCTGTTGCTCAAACACAGATCATCGACGGTTTACGTATTGACCAAAGCGTACACTGGTCGGGCAACATTATCATTCGTGGGGATGTACACATTACCCGTAATGGGCGGCTGGTGATTAACCCCGGAACGCGCATCTATTTTGAGCCTCATACGGATCTGCAAAAATCCGGACGTGATAAAACCAAATCGGAAATCATTGTTGAAGGAACTATTATAGCCCGCGGCTATATCAATAACAAAATTCTGTTTACATCCAATTCCGAAGAACCCCGTATGGGTGATTGGTACGGTATAACCATTTCCAATCCCAAACAGATTTCCACGTTTGAATACTGCACCATCGAGTATGCCTATAATGGCATATATATTAAAAAAAGTAACCCTCAAATATTAAATTCGCATTTACGTTATAACTACAATGCCGGTATCATCGCTTCGGTAAAATCCAACCCGATCATTCAAAGCAGCATTATTTCCGAAAACGGGTATGCCGGACTTATTTGTGAATTGGGCGCCCGCCCTGTGCTGGGTAAAAACCTGATCACACTCAATCAGATCGGCGTGGTTAGTTTTAGCATGTCCCAACCCAATCTGGGCAATCTGCAGGAAGGCCAGTCTAAAAATTCGGGTGAAAACCGCATATTTGATAATCAGGACTACAATGTGTTCAATCATTCTTCCCGGGATGTTTTGGCGCAAAACAATTATTGGGGTAGCGAAATCAATTCCGAGCTGGAATTGAAGATATACGGGCGCAAAAACGATCCGCGTTATGGCGATGTGGTATATAATCCCATACTGGGAGCCAAACAATCGCTTACCAATTTGGTGGCTTTGGCGCAGAATACCGCCCAAACAGAAAATCAACCTCAGAGTGCTGCCACTGCTAATCAGGTGCAAAATGAGAATGCATCGCAAACACAGCCGGGTGAGGTAGCACAGGTTGAGCAGCCGGCCGATGAAAAAAGTTCTCAGGAAGATACGCTCAAGCTCCGGCATCGTACACTGGACGAAATACTCGGACAATTTGCCGTCAACACGACTCCGCAAAAACCGGAAAAAAAAGCGGAACCTTCTGCCGAAAAAAAAGAAATCAATGCAATCGATTACGAACAGGTCTTTTTAGACGCTTTTTTGGATGAGCGTAAGCAGATCGTTAAAAAAGTTCCGCCGCTTATCGATGATCCTACGCGCGGTTTGGGTGCCACAGGAAAAGTGATTGTTAAAGTGATTGTCGGAAAAAACGGCAGGGTGGAATCGGCACAGGTGCTACGGGGGTTGAATTATTATTATGATGAAATTTCGCTGAACGCGGCAAAGAAATTCGTTTTTAAACCCGGAACCATAAAAGGACACAAGGTTCGTTTTTCCACAAACCTCTTTTTTGAATTCAAATAGAACTGAAATTTAAAGGCAGGAAATCTTGAGCCGGAAAAGGAAACTGTTTGTTGCCATAGCAGGAAACATAGGCGCCGGAAAAACCACGCTTACAAGAATGTTAAGCGACCGACTGGGTTGGAAAGCCTATTACGAAAAGGTAATCGATAATCCATATCTGGCCGATTTTTACGAAGATATGGAGCGCTGGAGTTTCCATCTGCAGGTGTACTTTTTATCCAATCGTTTTAAAAGCCAGAAAGAAATTACCGAGTGGCCCGATTCCTGTATTCAGGATCGCAGTATTTATGAAGATGTGGAAATCTTCGCCCGCACCCTGCATAAACAGGGTAAAATGACCGATCGCGATTACCACAACTATCAGGAATTATTTTCCATTATGGTAAGTTACCTGCGCAAACCGGATATTATCATCTATCTCAAATCGACCGTGGAGCACCTGCTGGAACACATCCGTCGTCGGGGACGGGATTATGAGCAGACCATCGATCCGGATTATCTGGCCGTCCTGAATGATGCCTATGATGATTGGATCGACCGGGCGGGTAAGGAAAATTTCCATATTGTAACCTTCGATATGACCAACCGTGATTTTGAAAACAACCCCAAAGATTTTGAGGCCATCTACACGTCCATTCGCGATTTGGAAAATCAGACATGGCTAAACGGTGTTTAATCGTTACCTATTATTTCCCGCCTCTGGGCGGCGGCGGCGTACAGCGGATGACCAAACTCAGCAAATTTCTGGACAGAAACGGCTGGCAGGTAACCGTTATCACCGCGGATGAACCGGGGACACATATCGAGGAAGACCCCACGTTGCTTGAAGAAATTCCCGAATCCGTGCGCGTGGTGCGCATAGAAGGAAACATACCCGGCGGGCGCTGGACGGGCCGAAAAAAAGGTGAAAGAGACCAGGCTTCCTATTATAAACGTTGGTTAAGCGCTTTTCTGTTTGTTCCGGATATCCGCCGGGGCTGGATTCATCCGGCCAGACAGGCTGTTTTGAAGGAACTAAAACAGAATGAGGCGGACTGCATTCTGGTCTCCTCTCCCCCGTACTCTTTGGCAATACTGGCAAAAGAACTAACCCGACAAACAGATGTGCCGGTGGTCCTCGATATGCGCGATCCCTGGACGGTGAACCCCTATAAAATTTACCCCACTCCAATGCATAAAATATTGGATGAACGCATTGAACGCCGGAGCATTTCGCAGGTCAAATACGGGGTCAGCGTCTGCAAAAGTATTCTGCAGCTCTACCAAACGCGGATTGCAAATTTTAATCCTGAAAATTGGCGATATATCCCCAACGGATACGATGAAGAAGATTTTGACCATCTGCAAGCAAAACAGAATGCCCAGGGTACCTTCAACTTGGCCTTTTCGGGAACATTTTACTCCCATATAAACAATCCCCGCGATTTGTTTCGGGCGTTTGCCATATTGAAGGAAAAAGACCGTGCTCTGTTTCAGAAATTTCGATTTCATCACATCGGAAAAACCAATATTGATCTTCTGAATCTGGCTAAAAAATTCAATGTGGAAGAGCAAATTGTTTTACACGGTTATTTGCCGCATCGTGAAGCGCTAACCGTTCTTTCCGGGATGGACGGTCTCAGCATCATTCTGGACAGCCGGCTTCCAAAGAGCAAATATGCCATCGGGAGTAAACTATACGAGTATCTCCGCCTGCGAAAGCCTATTTTGGCCCTGCTTCCTAAAAACAGTGAGGCGGCGGAAACCATTTTGCAGGCCGATGCCGGGGTGGTTGCGCAAGGCACAGAACACGAGCGTATTGCCCTTATACTGAAGAACTGGATGGAAAACAGATCGTCTTTTTCTTATACCGGTATCGAACAGTTTGATCGTCAGAGGCAGGCGCAGTCCTTTATGGATTTTTTTGAAGAAATTATTCAGCGAGATAAATGATTTACGGTTTGGATAAGATATAAAATGAGTTGTTGAAAAAGGAGATCAAAATGCAGCGATTTATCGTCATTATAGTTTTGATAGCCGGCGGTATCAATTTTCTTTTTGGCGGTACAGGCAGAGAGCTTACCGTGGAAGATATTTTCGCTTCGGGGAAATTCCGGGGGCAATATCTCAATTCGCCGCGCTGGCTTCCCGATAGCAAAGCCTTCGCCTTTTTGAAGCGTGATGAGGGCGCCCAATACACTTCAATTTATAAGCACGGCGTTGAGAGCGGTGAAGAGAGCAAATGGATTGACGGTACGGACGTTGTTGATCCTGCGAATGGTGATACGCTGCGTTTTACGGATTACCGTATTACGCCTTCCGGTACCAAAATTATATTTAAAACCAATGCCCGCCGGGTTTGGCGGCGTTTTGATGACGCCCGCTATTTTGTTTTTGATATTGCTGCAAAAACGATGACGCCGGTGCGCGAAGGTGATGATTTAATCCGCCATGCTAAACTATCCCCGGATGAAACTATGGTCGGTTATGTTTTTGAGAATAATATATATATTAAAAATCTTAATACCGGCAAGGTTACACAGGTAACCGGAGATGGCAGCGAAACGATTTTGAACGGACTGGCCGACTGGGTGTATGAAGAGGAATTCGGCCAGGCAGACCGCTGGACATGGTCGCCCGATGGTAAAAAAATTGCCTTTTGCCGTTCGGATCAAAAGGATGTACCTGTTTTTAGCTGGGTGGAATATGACGGCACATACGGCAAAGTGCGATCGGTGCGGTATCCCAAAGCCGGCCAGAAAAACAGTGTGGTAACCGTGGGTGTGTACCATCTGGACAGCGGTAATACGGTCTGGATGGATACGGGAAAGGAAGTCGACCAGTATATCCCACGCATACAGTGGGCACCAAACGGCGATGAACTACTCATAGAACGGATGAACCGGCTGCAAAACAAACTGGAGCTGCTGGGCGCCAATGTGGATAACGGCAAAAGCCGGGTGATTTTAACCGAAACAGATTCCTGCTGGGTGGATGTGGTGGATGAGCTCATCTTTTTGGACGATGACAAAACTTTTATCTGGCCTTCGGAACGGGACGGGTATCGCCATATTTATTTATACAATCTGGAAGGAACCCTCTTACAGCAGGTGACTCATGGTAAGTGGGTGGTGCGTACCATTTACGGCGTGGATGAGGAAACCGGTCGGCTTTATTTCAGCGCCAATAAAGACACACCTCTGGAATGGCATCTGTTTTGGGCGGATTTACGGAGTAAAAAAATAAAAAGGATCAGCGTGGAACCCGGTATGCATTCGGCAAATTTTGCGCCCGATTTTTCCGTATTCATTCACAACTATTCCAACATCGTAACGCCAACGCAAACCGTATTGGCCCGTGCCAGCGGACATACCATCCGCCAGCTTGTTAAAAATGACATCCCGGCCTTAAAAGAATACGATCTGGCCTATCCCGAATTTATCATTTTTACCACCAGCGACGGGGTGGAGCTACGCGCGAAAATCACCAAACCGGTCGATTTTGATCCGAATAAAAAATATCCGGTGCTCATTTACGGTTACAGCGGACCGGCTTCGCAGTTGGTGCGCAACAGCTGGGGCAGAGTGAGCAGCATGCTTTGGTACACCTTGCTTACCCAAAAAGGTTATATTATTTTTACCGTGGATCAACGGGGAACCGGGGGCAGAGGAAAGGCCTTTAAAAATCTGGCCTACGGGGATATCGGAAAATACATGCTCAAAGACCACATCGAAGCAGTGAAGTATCTGCGCAGTTTGCCCTTTGTGGACGCGGATCGGATCGGCATCTGGGGCTGGAGCGGCGGCGGTTATTTAACGCTGATGGCCATGACCAAAGGCTCGGATTATTTTAAAGCCGGCATCGCCGTGGCGCCGGTCAGCGATTTCCGGCTGTATGATTCCATCTGGAGCGAACGCTATATGGGACTGCCGCAGGATAATGCCGCAGGGTACGATTCCACTTCGGCATTAAGTTATACGGGCAAGTACAAAGGCGGTCTTCTGGTTGTCCACGGCCTCTCCGATGACAATGTACATGCTCAAAATACCATGCAGTTTATCCAAAAATTGCAGGCCAAGGCGAAACCGTTCCGGATCATGGTCTATCCGGGAAAAAATCACAGCATGATCGGCGGCCCAGGCGTTTACTTACATTTGTATAAAATGATGACGGATTTTATAGTGAAAAATTTGTAGGTCTGAAAGGTGGAAGGAATGGATTGATGGAGTAGTTCTCAGTTTTCAGTTATCCCCGCCACGGCGGGTTCTTCGCTACGCTACGAAAGTTCTCAGTTCTAAAATCAACATTCGTTGATCGGTGTTCGAAATTCCGCTCTTTTGGCTGTTGGCTATTGGCTATCAATTCTTAAATCGTAAATCGCCCGCCGCATGCGGACAAGTTAATCGAGATTTGAAAATCCGGTCTTTCGGCTGTTGGCTTTCATTCGTAATTCGCCGTGCCTACGGCAGGCAGGTAATTGAAAGATTCGTAATTGTTTCCGAGTTTAAAACTATATTAAATTTTGATTCTGCTTTTTCATTAGTCCATTAATTCATAAATTGTAATGAAGTCCCCCAAAAAAAGTATACAAATTTTTCATGAAAAATAATATGACGAGCCATAGACAAGGAAAGAAAAAAAACAGGCGGGAAGAATACATTGTTAACCGCGAACAAATCTGGCAGATCGAAATTTTGATCGCCAGCGGTTTAATTCTATTTTTGTATTATATCCCGGATTTCCTCACACGTTACCTGTGGGACATTGCCGTAAAACGGAATATTGATTCCACGGAAATGATATTGTATTATGGCGGCTATATCTTTTCCCGGGCTTTATTGATCGGTTTTGTGTTGAGCCTGTTTTTGCGCACTATTTGGCTGGCCTTTTTGGGCATTTATGCAGCCTATCCGAAGGGCATAAATTTTCATTTGCTGAATTACACCCCATATTTTAATAAATATGTACAGAACTATTCTTCGCCGCGCCGCAGGGTAAAACAATTTGACAAGATATGCAGTTTGACATTTTCGGTTACCATTATAGTAACTCTGCAAACCATTGGATTATTTGGGTTAATGGCAGTTATCTTCAATATCATCGCCGTTTTATTCCCTGCCATTAATACGCCGAATGTGGGCATAATCATCCTGGTGATACTATTTTTGTTGATGCTGGGTGTTACGGATTGGTTTTTCTTTGGTCTTTTGAAAAAGTATCCTCTAATCGGTCGGATTTATATGCCCTTCTATAAATTTTTTAGATGGATCACGCTCTCATCATTTTATCAACCGGAATTACTGACCTTTATATCCAATATCAAACGTTGGAAAGCCAATACGGTATTTGCTCTGTTCTTCACGTTTTCATTCTTTTTGGTTCTCTCGGAAACTTCACAACAAATAGATGTTCTTAAAATATCCAAAGCTTCCACCCTCGATCAGAGACGCTATGTACAAGTGCCCACCCTGAAAAGAATCAATCCGGTTAATTATGATAGCCTCCGCCCCGCTAACAAACCGATTCTCACCGCCTCGCTGCAATCAGATATAATAACGGGAGGCATCCTGAAAATATTTGTGGTATATCTGAAAAGATACGATGCAACTTTGGATTCGCTTGTTAAAAAGTATAGCGTGCAAAGCGATTTTAAAGTGAACGATATCTCGGATTTGGCGCGTAACGATTCATTGTGGCAAAATGCGTTGAATGATTTATTCAATCTAAAAATAGATCGGGAAAGATTGGAAAATCTGCAATGGTATAAGTATAAACATCCCCAAACCGGTGAAATAGGTTTTGTAACCTACGTGCCGGTTGATTCGCTGCCAAAGGGACCGCACACGCTCTATCTTCGTTATTTAAGATTTATTGACAAACAAGCCGTTACATCCCATAGAGCGATCATCCCTTTCATTCTGAGATGAACGAAATTATTGTTCATTTCTTTTATTCCAAAAACTGCATTAAAAATTTATTTACCTCTGTCCAGTAAGCCGCGTTGTCCGGCGTGCTTTCCCACAGGGCCTGCGAACCGTGAATGCCTGCGGTTTTAGGAATAAAGGATACTTTATTCCGGGATGGAATAACCTCGAAAATCGCTTTCCAGTTGGGCGCTTCCTTTTTGGCGGAGGTGATAAAAACCGGCATATCCAAACGTTTGGCGTGTATTTGGACATAGTTTTTCGGCTTGCCCAGACGCAGAAAATATTCGCCCGGCGCAAAGGCCAAAACGCCATCCACCACATCCTCATTTTGACCGGCCAGCACCAATGCCAGCGAGGACGAATAGGAACTGCCCCAGATAATCAGTTTGCCTTTTACATAGTTTTTACGAACGAAGTCCAGTGCTGCCTGCATATCCTGTAAGGCATCCACATAAGTGGTGGGTTTTCCCAGCGCCAGTGCCCGCGCGGCCGTTTCGTTTTTAACGCCGTTCACCTCATTTCCCGAACGCTGATCCACAGCCAGACAGTTGAAGCCCATGGCGTTTAGTTTGGGTGCGATTTCCCGGTATTCGCCGCGGCTCCAATGGGCACGGTGGAACAGGATAATAAAGGGGGCTGATTTGGGATGGGGCATGTACAAATCGGCAGTGATCTCCAATGAATCCTGTGACGGAAAAGTAACGGTTTTAAAATCCGCGCTGTAAAGAGCGGAAAATAACGACAAAAATACAATGATTCGAAGAACTCGCATAGGACCTCCTGCAAAATTAAAATTGCTTTTATATCAATATCCGGCTGCCTGACCGTCCTTGCGCGACTCCGAGGCGCCGTAATACACTTTATGTACCGGATCATACATAATGGCCTGGTAACCGCCGTAGCCGCCGTTGGAAAACTTTACCCGATGGCCGCGGTGCATCAGTTGGCGGACAACATCATAGGAAAAACCGGACTCCAGATTGACCAGGCCGCCATCCGTCATCGTCTCTCCCGTGGGTTGAGAAGAGCCGTCGTGCCGTATGCGCGGTGCGTCGCCCGCTTCCTGTATGTTCATATCAAAATCGATAATGTTAACCAGAATTTGCACATGTCCCTGGGGCTGCATGGCGCCGCCCATCACGCCGAAACTCATAAACGGTTGGCCGTCTTTGGTAACGAAGGCCGGAATAATGGTATGAAAGGGACGCTTGCCCGGTGCGTAGGTATTAAAATGGCCTTCTTCCAACGTAAACAATTCGCCGCGGTCCTGCAGAATAAAACCCAGATCGTCGGGAACCATACCCGAGCCCATGCCCCGAAAATTACTCTGTATTAAAGATACCATATTCCCTTCGGCGTCGGCAACGGTTAAATAAATCGTATCCCCTTCCTTCAAAATCGGATCACCGGCTTCATATTTGCGGGCGGCGCGTTTCGGATTAATCAGTTGACGCCGTTTTGTTGCATATTCTTCGGAGAGCAGCACTTTAATAGGGATGGTATTGAAGGCCGGATCGGCATAAAATTTAGCACGGTCTTCGTACACCACTTTTTTGGTTTCGATCAATACATGCAGATAATCGGCGCTGCCGAAGCCCATACTGCGCAGATCAAATCCTTCCAGAATTTGCAGCATTTGTAAAGCGGCAATCCCCTGACCGTTGGGCGGCAGCTCCCACACATCATAACCGCGGTAGTTTACAGATAGCGGTTCAACCCATTCGGAATGATGCGCGGCAAGGTCCTCATAGGACAGAAAACCGCCCATTTGTTTCATAAAACGATCGATAGTGCGGGCAATCTCTCCTTTGTAGAAAACATCTCGTCCACCTCGGGCAATTTTTTCCAACGTATTGGCCAGATAGGGATTCTTAAAAATCTCACCCTTGCGCGGCGCATGACCGCCAATGGTATATATCTTTTC
Source organism: Caldithrix abyssi (assembly GCA_011369465.1). Lineage (GTDB taxonomy): Bacteria > Calditrichota > Calditrichia > Calditrichales > Calditrichaceae > DRQG01. The sequence goes on along the minus strand of DRQG01000114.1, from coordinate 93,323 downwards.
GAAATTAGGATATTTTTTTAGGAAGGGAACGCTGCGTCCCCAATAATAGGCAATCAATTCGCTGACGGGAAAACCCTCGCGTGCGTAACGTATAGCCGGAGCCAGAATATCCTGCATATCCAGTTTACCGAATTTTTTATGCAGTTCAAACCAACCATCCACACAACCGGGAATGGAAACGGGCAGGGGGCCGTGCGAAGGAATTTTTCGGTAACCCTTTTCCTTAAAATACCTCAGGGTCAAACTTTTGGGCGACCGGCCGCTGCCGTTTAGCCCGTATAATTTTTGCGTTTTGGCATCCCATACAATGGCAAATAAATCACCGCCGATCCCGTTGCCGGTGGGTTCCATTAAACCGAGCGCTGCGTTAGCGGCAATGGCGGCGTCCACAGCGCTGCCGCCTTTTTTTAAAATATCCAGCGCAATTTGTGTAGCCAATGGCTGGCTGGTGGCAGCCATGCCGTGTGAGGCAATGACCTCGGAACGGGTTGCAAAGTTACGGCTGGAAATCCGATCGCCGGAATATAATATTGAAATCAATCCTAAAATAATGATCAGCGGTTTCATAGTTCACTACTTTCCCATAATTGAGTTTGATGTGCTAAATATAGATATATTTTTGTAAATTCTCTATAACATAAATTTTTTAGATAATAATCCGTCGCAGTATCAAATGACCAAATATATACCGATTAAAGAAAGCTACCGTTTCTCCTGTACCATGTGTGCCCATTGCTGCACCGGGGATCAAGAAGTTCTGCTCACTCCGTTTGATCTGTACAAAATGGGGCGTTTCCTGCATTACGAAACCAGTGAGGAATTATTTGATAACGGTTGGGCAGAGCTGGTTAAAAACGAAAACAATGTCTGGCGGCCGCAGATCCGTTTTAAAATCAAACCATTTAAATATTGTCCGTTTTTAAGTAATGAGCTGGATGAAGATAGTACACTGATCGGCCGCTGCCAGCTTCATCCGGAGCATAAACCTCTTGTTTGCGCGATGGCGCCGGTGGGCCGTATTGTTGATATGGAAAAAAATACCGAGGAATATGTATTTGTAAAACCGGCGCCGGATTGTCCGGGAGTTCACAGCGCACAGCAAAATTCATTAAATGAGTTGTTAACAAGTCTTAAAGAAGAACTGGATTTTCAGCGTAATTATTTTGAATTACTGGAAATAGCAAAAAACCGACTGTTGAGCAAAGAACAATCTTTTGAGCGTCTGTACCAATTCAGACTGAATAAACCGTTCCGGGTAATTATCGCTGACCTAAAAAAACGGATAGTCCGTTAAAAGAAATCAGAACACCAGAGTATTGAAAAAAACTTCATTTTTTTGAAACCTTTTAGACATTTCCGTCGTAGATGAATCCAAACAATCCGGAAAAAGGAGACGGGACATGTTAAAAGAAATTGTTCAAGCGTTGGTTGTATTGGTTTTAGCCATACCGTTTATATATATGGCCTATGATGTGTCCAAAGAAATCGCTGCAAATCTGTACAAATACATGAACCGTAAACTAAAACCGGTTCTGATACAGACTTTGAATTTAACTATTCATAAATAAAAACCTCCTCATAAATCCTTCCATACATGAGACAGGCGGTCGTTTTGCGGCCGCCTTTTTTTATAAAAAAAACCGGGCTTCTCTGTTTTGTTAAGAAACCCGGTTGAATGCTCAGAAATCAAATCCGATTAAAACCTATGCCGTGGATGATGCCACTGTTCTTTTTTGTGATGCATTTTACCGTGTTTTGAACCCGGCTTAGGCCCTTTTGCCCAGAGCCTTTGTTTCAACGCTTCGTACTCGGCTTTCTGTTCCTCGTTGAGTAAGCCGGATATTTTTTTATCGGCTTCGTCACGGATGGCCAGCATCTCTTTATAACGCGCTTCCCGGCTTTGCTCCTTTTCGCGCAAGGCCATTATTTTGTCTTTGGTCTCACTGAGTATTTGGCCTATTTTATACGTCTGATCGGCGTCCAGGTTCAGGCGTTCCTGCAAACGCATCAACCGCCGTGTTCCCATCCGATTCTTTTTATACAGGTCAAATTTTTCTTTCTGCTCCGGCGTAAGAATTTTCTCGATCTGGCTTTCGGTTTGATCCATCAGACGAAGATGGGCGGCGCGCATTTCCTGCTGTTTTTTGCGGTTTTCTTCGCGAAGCTGCCGGGCTTCCTGCGCGGTTTTCTGCAAGATTTGCTCCACCTGCTCGGTTTGCTGGTCGGTTAGCTGTAAATTCGTTTTGAGCTGTTCCAATCGTTGCTCAAGGCGCGGCGTCTCCTGCCCGTGAAGCGCGAAAGAGGCCAGTAAGATAGCAACAATCATAAAATGTAAACGCATGGTCTTACTCCTTTTTAAGTTGACATTCAATAGATTAGACAATGCTTTGGCATGTTTATTCCCTGTAAAAAAAATAGATCAAAAAAAATCCGCTTGAAGACAACTTATGAATACGAGTGTTTTTGACCGGCAATCTATACAAACAAATTTTTAAGAGGAACATATCTAATTTATGAGGATGACAAATACTAGTGTACAAATATGTATTCTAAATAAAAATACTAATATTTTTCAGAAATAGGACATGCGTATAAAAAGGCCGGATATTACGTTTTGTAATAGAACTATCTTAGTAGAATCATTTTTTTGGTTAAACGTTGGTTTTTAAACTGTAAGCGGATTATATATACTCCGGATGATAACATTTTCCCATCAAATTTTATTAAGTGCTTCCCTGCACGCTGGTAATTGTTTACCATTGTGCGAACAATCTTACCGGTAGTATCAAAAATGGTTAATTTAACTGTGCCCGAAGTCCTCAAGGTGTAGGGAATGGTTGTAACCGGATTAAAGGGATTGGGGTAGTTATTTCCCAGACTAAATATAGAGGGGCTCTTTTTATCGCTATAAATTGCGTTGGGTTGTTCACCGTATATTTCTCCATCAATGTTCGCATAAATCAGGTTAAAATTCTTATTCCCGCCGTAACCATCCAAAAATATTTTATTTTGATAATAAACTCCGATGTCTTTTGCCAAACTATGCGATTCCTGGATATCGGGCATTGACAGATTAATAGATTTGCATTCGGTGACATAATTTAATACGGTATCTGTAAAGACGTTGTCACAGCTATATATCATTCCCTGCCCGTCGTCAAATGTGTCGCCGATTTGGCATTCTAAGCTGTCAATAAGTTTACCTTTTATATTTTCATAGTCTTCAGAATATTCATATACATTGGCAGAAACTGAATCAACCATGATATATCGGATAATAATATCACCGGGTACATTCGATTCCAATGATTCTTCTGAAACTATTTTATAGATGTATCCGTTAGGCATCAGGGTGTCGCCAAGTACTTCTTTAAATGAATAATAGGTTGTATCCACGTTAGTGTTATTAAGAACAAGAGTGACCTCATATTGCCATAAATCGCCAATCTTTAAAGGGTAAAAAGCACAGGCCGGACTGTTCTGGCCCCAGGATAAATTTATAAGTAGAAAAATTATTAGAAATGTGGAAGATATTTTTTTATTCATAATACGTTTTCCGTAAGTCTGAAGATTAATATAAAAATTCTGTTCGACACGAAAAAATCAATATTAAAATAGCATATTAACAGGCCTGTATCAAATAAAATATACCAATGGTTTAATAAACCTGGAATTAGCAGAAAAAACAAACCAATAAAAACTTCCCAATTTAAAGAAACTGAGCTGTATTTTAATCAGAACGGATCATTCGTGCGAGTTGTATATCCCTTGTGTTTCGCGAACTATTTTGAGATGGTTGCAACTATGGGAGCCTACATATTTATTAACACCGAATAAAGTAATTTACTATCGTTTACGTATTCTCGATAATTTGAATCCGTTCAGGTTTAAATGCATATCCGTATTGGGATTGTAATCTTCCTGATTGGTGTAAATCACATCACCCTGATTGTTCTCCCAACGGAAACGCCATTGATTACTGCCGGTTTCTACTTGTTTGGTAAACGGATTTATGTAGTCTTCCTGTTCTGTAACAGTGAGAAAAAAATCATGATTAATTTCGGCATTTACCTGTTGCCGATGCGCAGTGATTTCCCGATCGATGCGTTGCATTTCCTGTAAGGTGCGGTTCATTATTCCGGCTCTGACGAGCTGCCCGCGAATTTCTTCCGATAGCCATTTTTGATTGATAATTATAGACAAGCGAATCTCCCGTAGAACAGGTTCCCATTGTTTTAAACGGCCTTTGGGAGCGCGAACATAAAATGTTTCCTTATTGCCCCACATGCCCGCACCTGCCTGACCCCAGTTTTCCACAACAGCTAACATGCGTTCTTCAAACTGCTTGCCGTTTTCCGAATAGGTAAAACTAACTACAGCAGCATCATAGCTGAAATCGATCATAGGTTGGGTAGCCCTGGCCAGTTTAAGGTATTGCCTGGCCAGGCCCGGTAGTTTTGTTCGGGTTGTTACTTGAACCTGTCCGGCCGCAGGGTGGACGGAAGGGAAAACGATCTGCCGGATATATTCTTCAGCCGGCATCACAGGGTACACGGTCATTCCGTTGTAATTGCTTCCCGGAGGAAAAAGTCCCATCTGTCCGGCCGGTGAGCGGCTCATATCAAAATACAGCATATCAGGCAGCCAGCGCAGCATAACCGTTCCGAAATTATCCCTTTTTACGGATAAATCCAATTTGGCCGCGATCGATTGAGCGGCACCGCCTTGCATCGTGGGATTAACGCGAAAAATACCACCGGATGTGCGCCACCCTGCGGGTACTAAAAACGTAAAGGCACCTTCATTAGGTTCCGCCACTCTCCGAAATTGGATTACTGGAGAAGTTTGGGAGATAAGTAAATTCATGAAGAAGACCAGAAGGAAGAATGTTTTTTTCATCATGATATTCTCCTTTTTGAATTTCATGTAAAAACATTAGTGAAAGAAAAGTTATCTTAAATAAACGCTTCTTCATCTTCCTCTCATCGGTCAATGCCTTTGGATTTCATAATGCCATATTGCTGGCGGTATATAATCAATAAATGAATGTAAATGGCACTTGCATCGTTACCGAAACGGGTCCTTTATTTGAGAGAGCAGGTTCTAATTCCATGTTTAGTGCGGCAACAAGAGATTCATAAATCATTTCTTTATCTGCATTTGTAATATTTCTCTTTTTCCATGGATTTAGACTTTCAAACTTATAAACATTATTTTCTTTTTCATCTAATAACAAAATGTCGTACAGCTCAGCCACTTCAACAATTCCGGTCTTCGAAACCTTGACTGAAACTATAATTTTTTTATCAATTCCTTGTTTTGCCGCTAAAAGCGATATCTTTGGTTTAGGTTGATTTTTAATAATAGGCGGTCTTCTTATAGCAAAGCTTTTCTTCTCTTTTGTTTCCGGGTTGTTTTCATTCTTACTATTATCTTGTTCTGACTTAAATATTTCAGAATAATTTTTTATGAAACTATTATTGTTATTTTCATTTTTCCAGAGTCTATATTTATCTATGTTTTCCGGGTCACCATTCGGGATTTTAAAAATAACAAATTTGTCTTCATCGTAATAATAATCGGAAGGTACATCTGTAGGCTTATACGCCTTCGGGACGTGTACACAATGTACACACAATAACATGAAAAGGAAAAATACAATTACTTTCTTCATAAATTCAGCCATTTTATCTTCCCTTTTTACTAAAAATAAATTAGTTTTTTTATTGTCCTTATTAAATTGGAAAATATTTTAGGGATGATGGATTCTACTGTTTACCTCAATCTGAAAGGACATTACCGGTTCATGTATTTCGTTAATAATTGAACTCTTTTCTCAACCGAAATTTTGTGCTTAAAATTGCTCGCCGGCACACGATCCAAAAATTTATTATATGCCTCATAAGCTTTCCGGTAGTCTTTCTTCTTATCATAGGAAAAACCGATCCAATAATAAGCCCAGACATTTTTATCATCTAATTCAATCGTTTTTTTAAAATAGTGTATGGCCTTATCTAACCGCCCTTGCTTGTAGTAAATTGTGCCGAGCCTGTAATGGGCATTTACATTTTTGTCATCCAAAAAAAGTACTTTTAATAAATCCTTTTCAGCGGTATCAAGCTTACCAAGCTGCTGATAGGTTAATGCCCTTTGAAAGTAGCTTTTATCTAAGTCCGGGTCGAGCTCTATGGCTTTGTTTATTTCCGATAATGACTGATCATATTTTTTATTTTGTCTGAAGATGATGCCCCGATTCAGTAACGGCTCCGGCCAGCGGGGGTCCAGGCTTGTTGACAGATTGAAAGCGTCTAAGGCCCTGGATAGATCGCCTTTTTGCATAAAGCTGATTCCGATGTCATTGACCATCGCACTGTATTCGAAATTTATTACCTTTCCCAAATCAATCGGTCCGATGGCTTTAATATCTTCAAAAGCGCGTTCATAGTCATTTTGTTTGTAATACATCTCAAATCTTTTTATGTGAGCCGGGAGAAAATGATTGTCGATTTTTAAAGCACGGTTGTAGTCTGCTATCGCCTCTGCGGCTCTGCCCAGCAAAGTGTATGTCTCTCCTCTGTAATAAAAGGCATATAAATTGTTGGTAGGCAATCTGCAGGCCTGATCAAATTCGAACAGTGCTTTTTTATATTCTTCTCTTTTCAAGTGAAACATTCCTTTGATGATATAAGAATACGGATATCTCGGGTTGATCCCGTAAGCCCGATTTAAATAAAACATTACTTCGGAAAAGTCGACACCGTTGCAATAACCGTAAACACCGCGGAATATGTATTCACCCACAGAGGTTTGTACTTTTTTGTTGATAATATTGTTACAGACCTCATAGTATATTTGGCTATCTAAATACCAATAACGACCTTTAGCCGCATAGCTAAAGAGATCGCGTGCTTCCACATACTTACCTTGAGAGGCCAATGTGACAGCGCTAGAAAAAGAACTTATATTTTCATCGGAATTATTTTGGCAAACACCAAAGGATACACTGATAAAAAAGAAAAATAATAATGCCATACTTTTTCTCATATTGCCTGTTCCTAAATTATGTGTCACCAAATAAAACTTAGGGGCCGGCTGGGCGGGCCCATAGGATTTTAAACGCTTAAAATTTATATAAGAAGAAAATAGCAAACTTTATTTTCATAAATTTTACTTCGATACTATATTATCCAAATTCATGTTTAATTTTTCTATTTCCGATTTATTATTTGAAATTTTAAATAGATCGGACGGGGAATCATAAAATAAATAGGCGCCTGCCATTAAAGATGCCAAGCCGCCAATTTGAGCAAAAGTATTTCAGTCTAATTCTCATTAATTACCATAGTCATAATAAAATTATGGTCATATTCAGAAGAGCAGGGTAATTAAGATAAAATGGGTACCTATAATTTCTATTCGGGAATTTAAAAACAAACCGTCGCTTTTTCCACAGGGCAACGCATTATTCTTTGATCTTGTAAAGATAGATAAACAGTGAAAATATTGAGATAATGACTAATATTGAAACGGCGCCCATAAAATTGTTTTGCAGAATTCCATATTTTGCTTCTATCAGTCGATAGCATACCAATAGTGTTCCGACAATAAAAATATGCCATCCAAAATACCGGTTTGCCCTGTACCAGATGCTTTCGTCCGAAAGGGTCGCTTTTAATCTCACGCCGTAAACACGGTTCGGTTTTATTTTCTTTAAGATCAACGGAATACTGAGAAGAATAAACAGAAACGGGATCCAGAATTTTGAAATAAGGTCTTGTTCTATTTGCATAAATAGTCCTTTCATGGGGCAAATTGCTTGCCGATTTTCTATTTAATAACCGATTTCCATACCAAAATAGTGGAAACAGCAAAATAAAGCAAAAAAGAAAGATTCATGGAACATCCCAAAAGCATGCCTCCCAAGGACGCTGGAATATTTTTGGCCAATTGCGGTAAAATTAAAACCCACAACACAGGTAAAGCACTTGTCAACTGCTTATAAAAAAAGGGCTTACAACAAAAATGCCGTAAGCCCTTGTAGTTAGTGGTACACCTGGAAGGAATCGAACCTTCAACCAACGGATTAAGAGTCCGCTGCTCTACCAATTGAGCTACAGGTGCAACAAGTTTCTAAATTTAAATACTCATTATTAAAAAAGCAACCGGGTTAAATAACAATTTACAAAATACAAATACCAAATAAATTCCAAAAACAAATTTCAATTCTGGGACTTCGTTTTATTCTTGAGAATTGAAATTTGAGATATATTTGAACTTTGTATTTTGTTGTTTGGAATTTACTTGTGTTTTGTCTTTAGAGATTTGGAATTTGCCTCCGTCTCCTTTATAGCTCCAAAGTTTCAATATTCCTGAAGTCCCTTTCCACCATTGCTTCGATATCCAGCGCTTGTTCGGCTTTTTCCACCTCATATAAACGGGCGTGGATAACCGGGTGTTTGGGCATAAAGCGGGTGCAGGCATCGTCGTGCGGACGGACGGATATATCGTAGGTGCCGATTTCCCGTGCTTTGGCGATGATCTCGTTTTTATCCAGCCCGACCAGAGGACGCAGCACGGGCAGAGAAGTGACCGCCTCCACAACGCCCATATTGGCCAGGGTTTGGGAAGCTACCTGTCCCAGCGACTCGCCGGTGAGCAGGGCGCGGGCTTTGTTTTTGCGGGCCAGCTTTTCGGCCAGGCGCATCATAAATCGACGGTACAGCACCACGCGCAGGCTGTCCGGACAGTTGAGCACAATGTCTTCCTGCGTTTCGGCAAAAGGCACCAGGTGAAGTTTGGCATTAAATTGATACCGGTTTAGCTGTAACGCCAGTTCTTTTACTTTTTCCTGAGACTTTTTGTTGGTGTAAGGAAAGGAATGAAAATGGATAAACTCGCAGGTAGCGCCGCGTTTCAGGGCAAAATATGCCGCCACCGGGGAATCAAATCCGCCGGAAAGCAAAGCCATTATCTTGCCGCTTGTTCCCACCGGCAAACCGCCTGCACCGGGTATCTTGCGGGCATAAACAAAACTGTGATGATCCAGAACTTCCACAAAACAGGTTATATCCGGCGCACTCAGGTTTACTTTTTTATTCATTTTTTCCACCACCGCCGCGCCCAGAAATACGTTCACATCATTGGATGTGTATGCAAAACGCTTATTGGCCCGTTTGGTACGTATAGCAAAACTATCGAAGGATAACGGCTCCAGCTCGGCTAAACAGGCTTCCTTTATAGCCTCCAAGTCGTTATCCACCTGCCGGACTTGGGCGAAATGTACCAGCCCGAACACATCGGATAAGCTTTTTTCTATCAAGTCACTCTGGGCAGGTTGGTGAAAGGAAGCCAGCACCCGTTTGTCTAAAATACGCAAATGGGGCAGCGGGTCACAGCCGTTGGCTCTTAAAGCGCGCTTTATATTGTGCATCAACTGTTTTTCGAAAACGGAGCGGTTTTTCCCCTTTAATCCGATTTCGCTGTAATGACAAATATAGGTCAGACTCATGACAGCTTCCGTACTTTTTCCACGATATCGGGCAGGATGCGGACGAATTTCTCTATCTCTTCATCCTTATTAAACCGTCCCGGCGAAATACGCAGCGTTCCGCGAATAAAGGAATCAGGAATGCCGCAGGCCTGTAAAATTCCCGAAGGCTTAACGCTGCCCGATGAACAGGCCGATCCGCTGGAAACGGCAAATCCCATCCGGTCCAGCTGCATCATCAGCAGTTGGGAATCGGCGCCCTTAAAGGACAGGCTGATGATATTGTGCAGCCCTTTTTGCACGTCGCCGTTGACCAGCATATCCGGAATTTTACCGTCCAACGTCCGAATGATTTCTTTTTTCCATTTCTCATAACGGGCATTCTCTTCATCCCGCTCTTGCTCATAAATGTCTGCTGCCCGGGCAAAACCGCTAATGGCGGCAATGTTTTCGGTCGAAGCCCGTTTGCCGTCCTCCTGTCCGCCGCCGTGCAGCAGGGGTTCAAAGTTAATACCGCTATTACAGTATAGAAGAGCCGAACCCACAGGACCGTATATTTTATGCGCCGTGGCCGTCAGCAAATCGACGCCCAGCTCTTTTACTTTGATTTTGCGTTTGCCAAAAGCCTGTACGGCGTCGGTATGAAACAGCACACCGGATTGATGACAGATTTTCGCTATCTCTTTAAGCGGTTGGACGGTGCCAATCTCATTGTTAGCAAATATAATGGACACCAGAATAGTCTCTTTGCGGATTTGGCTCTTTAACTCCTGCAAATCGATATGCCCCTGACGGTCTGCTTTGAGCGTTGTTACGTCAAAACCGTTTTTCTGTAAAAATCCCGCTGTTTTAGCCACGGAAGGATGCTCGATCCGCGAAATAATAATATGATTGCCTTTATATTGCAGTGTACGGGCTATGCCCTTTAAAACGGTGTTGTTGCTTTCCGTGGCCGATCCGGTAAAAACGATCTCGCCGGGTTTACATCCTAAAAAACCGGCGAATTGCTCACGGGCCTCTTCCAATAATCCCGCCATTGTTTTGGAAAATCGATGCACACCGCTGGGGTTGCCCCAATGGGATTTGTATATTTCAAACATGGTTTCCCGTACCCGTGGGTCCAGCGGGGTAGTGGCGGCATTATCCAAATAAATTTTTTCGTTCACTTCTTTTTACCTGCTTTTCGATTTTGTTGACATCTTAAGGTGGCCGCTATTTTACTAAAATTACGGAATATATGCTACTATAAAATATCCGGGTATCGGCTGAAAGACTCCTTTGTAGTGACGTTATACCGTCACTGTGACGATATAACGTCGATTTCAATTCCTTAATAGTCTAAATATACGGTGTCTAACTTCAATATTATTAAACTATAACGTCATATCCATTCTACTGGTATGTTTTTTGAATATAAAATAGAGATTCGTATCAAATCCCTAACTATTCATTGTTCTTACTAACTTATTTAAAGGAGGTAAAATGAAAAAGCTATTTGTAACTATGATGGTTGTTATGCTGTTAAGTAGTTCTTTATGGGCGGTTGAGTTTAAAATAGGGGGAGTATATTCCGCTTTTGCACAAAGCCAGCATCAATTCTGGTTGGGTAAAAAAACCGGCGGCGATACCGGTTTTGATTACAACGACAATTATGTGGTACAGATGCTGCGGTTTCGGGTTGAAGCAGCCATCAGCGACAATCTGAAAGCCGTTACCCGCTTCGATATGGCACAGGGTTGGTGGGGCGTAGATAATATACGCCGCGGTGTAGATCGTTGGGGAAAGACCGGCGCCAGCAGCCTATTCGATTTCAAAGATACCAACTTCCTGTTTCATGTGGATCAGGCCTATGTAGCCTTTAAGCTGAATGATATGTTTGCCGGACGAATCGGTCGCATGTGGTACGGTTACGGCCATAAGATGATGGTGGATAATAATTACGACGGTGTTCAACTGGATGTAAATAACGTTATCGGTAAAAAAATGACCTTAAGCTGGGCAAAGGTGAACGAAAACGGCGATAATTTGACCGACCAACAGATAGGCACGGCCGATTACCGCGACGCCGATTTATATTCGATTGATGTGATAGGATCCAATACGGACGGAAGTTTCAGTTGGAATGCTTTCGGTTTCTACTATTCCGACAAAAGTACGGCCGATTCCAACGCTTTTGTACCCGACGGCTTACAATTTTTCAAAACCCGTTTTTCACCTCAAATCTCTACTCTGATTGCTCTCGGCTTCGCTGCAAAATACAAGGTGGGTAAATTGACTCTGGACGGCGAATTCAACTATCTGACCGGAAAAGACGAAATCAACAATACCGTGCACGGCGCAAAACAGATGTGGGATATCAACGACGGTAACCTCAGCGGCTATAATCTGTACCTGAATGCCAAATATGCCGCTACCGATAAGGTATCCGTAGGAGGCGTTTTAGGACTGGGTTCCGGTGATGACGATTTAACCAAAGGCCCGGGAAATGTTAACAAATTGCGTACCAGCGGCTTTTTCTATATTACGGAAGTATGGGAAGATTCTATCATGCCGGATGAAGAAGGTATCAGTCCTCAGGGGTTGGGTGCTCCCAATGTGCGCGCCTATCGCGAATTGGAAAACACAACCATCGTTCAACTGAATACGGATATTAAAATTGCCAAGAACTTAGGCGGGTTCCTGTCCTACAACTACATTATGGCCACACAGCCCGTATACGAATGGACTGCTGAAGGGACGCCCAATATGAACGGCAAATCTTCCACCAGCCTCGGGCAGGAAATCGACTTCCGCCTTAAAATCACCCCGATTGAAAAACTGGCTTTCATACTGCGCGGCGGCTACTTCATGCCCGGTGACGCAGCCGGTTATCTGATTAACGGTACCAACAAATGGATGGATAATGCCTGGGAAATGAAAGGCGTTGTGCTGTATAAATTCTAAAATCTATGTATAGCCAGCCCTGCAAAGGGCTGGTTTCATTTTGTTCAAACCAAAAACGGAGATAACCCATGAGAGCGAAACATTTTATTTGGATCTTCCTTGTGCTGCTTTCTGCCGGTTTTCTTCTCTCTTTCAGCTCCAAGGCTTCTATGGATGAAGGGGAAGAGGAACATCCGGATGTGGACTACACCATTAGTTGTATGGAATGTCACGCGGATGAAACCCCGGATGAAACGGCCGCATGGAAAAGCAGCGCTCACGGTAAAATGAACTTTGGCTGCTATATTTGCCACGGCGACGGTGTGGAAAATTTTTCCGCAGAACCCGGCGTGGACGGTTGTATTACCTGTCATTCGAGCAATGAAGGATGTTTCAAACCCGATAAAGCCGATCGTTGTTTCGAATGTCATGACGGACATAGTTTAAAAACCAAGAAGAAAGAATAAAAGAAGGAGGCAAAGATGACTGTCTCTCGTAGAGAGTTTCTTAAAACATCCGCCGCCGCAACCGCTGCCGCCAGCATTGGCGTTAATCTGCTTCCCGGGATGAAAAACAACCTGTTTGCCGGGCAGGTAGAGTGGCATAAATCCGTTTGTCGGTATTGCGGTACGGGCTGCGGCGTGATGGTAGGAACCAAAGACGGCAAGGTTGTGGCCGTTAAAGGTGATAAGGAAAACACAATCAACAGAGGCCATCTGTGTGTGAAGGCCTTTTATCTGCCAAAGGCGGTTAATTCCAAAACCCGTCTGAAACATGCCATGATTAAAAAGAATGGCAAATTTGAGAAAGTAACCGTGGACGAGGCCTTGGATTTCGTAGCTAAAAAATTCAACGAAATCCGCCAAAAACACGGGGCAAATGCCCTTGCTTTTTACGGCTCCGGCCAGGCCGAAACCGAAGAAACCTACATGGCCAATAAGCTTTGGAAGGGATGCATTGGCACAAATAATATGGAAGGAAATCCCCGGCTTTGTATGGCCAGCGCCGTAGGCGGTTATTTAACCAGTCTGGGCGCCGATGAACCGGCAGGCACCTATCAGGATATCGAGCAGGCCAAATTTTTTATGCTGATCGGCTCCAATACCGCCGAAGCGCATCCCATCCTTTTTGAGCGCATCATGCGGCATAAAACCAAAAACCCGGATGTTCAAATTCTGATCATTGATCCCCGTAAAACACCGACCGATCAGGTAGCCGATTTGCACTTGTTTCCCAAACCGGGTTACGATTTGGCCATTTTGCACGCCATGGCCAAAATTATCATCGACGAAGGTTATGCGGATGAAGAATTTATCAAGACAAGTGTGATTTTTAAAGACAACAAAAACAAAATTGACTATGCCGGTTACAAAGAATTTCTGAAAAAATATACACCAGAATATGCTTCCCAGCGGAGCGGCGTTCCGGCAGAAGATATTATCAAAGCGGCGCGCATGTTCGGTAAGGCCGAAACCGCCATGTCTTTATGGACTATGGGCATCAACCAGCGCACCCGCGGCGTTTGGGCCAATAACTTGATTACCAATTTGCATCTGCTTACCGGCAAAATCGGTAAGCCGGGCTGCGATTCCTTCTCGCTCACGGGCCAACCCAATGCCTGCGGCGGCGTGCGCGAAGGCGGCGGCTTGTGCCATCTTTTGCCCGGCCATCGTTTGGTGGTTAAAGAAAAACACCGCCAGCAGGTGGCCAAAGTTTGGGGCGTACCGGTGGAACGCATCCAGCCCAAACCGGGCAAGCACACCGTGGCCATGTTCGAAGCCTTAAACAAAGGGGAAATAAAAGGTATCTATATCATGTGCACCAACCCGGCCCAGTCTTTGCCCAACGCCAGCAAATACTGGAAGGGACTGGAAGAGCAGTTTGTGGTGGTTGCCGAATCCTTCTTTCCGACCGCAACGACCAAATATGCCGATGTGGTACTGCCTTCCGCTTTTTGGACGGAAAAGGAAGGTGTGTATGGTTGTACCGAACGTCGTTCGCAGTACATGCCCAAGGTGAAAGACCCGGAAGGTGATGCGGTTTGGGATGCCTTTTTGCTGCGTGATTTGGGCAAAAAAATGGGCTTTGTAAAAGAATTTGAAAAATACCAAACAGCCCAGGATATCTGGGACGAATACCGAGGCCTGACCAAGGGACAAGATATGGATTTATGGGGCGCAACGTACGATCGTTTGAAGAAAGTACGCGGCCTGACCTGGCCGGTTCCCAGCGAAGATCATCCCGGTACATACAAACGGTATACAGACGGCGATCCGATTTATGACGCTCTGCCGGCGGAAAAGAAAAAAGGACGCCGTATGTATTTTTACGGTCCCAAGGCCAAAGACGGTTATGCCACCATTTGGGCCCGTCCGGATAAAGGCCCGGAAGAACCCACCGATGCCGAATACCCTTTGGCTCTGAGCACCGGTCGGGTGATGGAACATTGGCACACCGGTACGATGACCATGACCGCACCGGAACTGAATAGGGCCGTTCCCAAGGCCTATGTGGAAATTAACCCCAGTGACGCCAAGAAAATGGGCATCAATAACAAAGACCAGGTGGTTGTGGAAACCCGACGCGGCAGCCTGGAAATTGAAGCGCGGGTGATTGACCGGCCTATACCGGGAACTATTTTCATCCCCTGGCACTGGGAAAAATGGATGGCCAATATTCTTACCATCGATGCCTTCGATCCGGGCTCAAAAGAACCGGAATATAAAGTGTGTGCGGCAAGAATTAAAAAGGCCTGAAATACTAACCCGATTCGGCCTCCGGCTTTTATTCCGGAGGTCGAATTATGTAAAAAAATGTCATGTCCGAACCTATTTCGCGTAAAGATTTTTTGAAAGAAGTCTTCGGTTTTTTCCGTACCGAGGTTGAAAAAGAAAGCCGGAATATTGGAATTGCGGCGGATTCTTTTCTTTTGCCTCCGGGAGCGGGCGGGCAGGATGAATTTTTACAAACCTGCTCACAAAGCTACCAATGCGTTTCGGTCTGTCCGTACCAGGCAATAGAAGTATTTAGGAATGACCCGCAAGACGCCCGCTATGGATATCCCGTGATTAATCCCCGGCGGCAGGCGTGTTATTTATGCGAAGATTTTCCGTGTATATCCGCCTGCAAAAGCGGCGCTTTGCGAATGGAAAGAAAAACGATCCCCCTCGGTACAGCCGTTGTTCTTAAAGATATCTGTTTTTCTTACAAGGGGATTTACTGTCCTTCCTGTGTGGTTAAATGCCCTTTAAGCGGTATAGCCATATCAATGGTTGACAACAAACCGGTCGTACAGGAAGAGGAATGTACCGGATGCGGTATCTGCGTACAGGTATGTCCGACGGAGCAGCCCGCTATCCGGATAAAACCATCAACACAAAACAGAATGGAAAAGAGGTAGTATGCCAATTGCCGGAGTGGTCATTCTTACCAGAGAAGAAATGACGTCGCAGGTTTTAAATCAATTGCAGAACGTGGAAAATGTAACAACCTACGGCGTGCATAAAAACAATAATATTGTTGCGGTTTTCGAAGGCCAAACCCCCAAAGAGCTGGAACGAATTAATGATAAATTGATTAACGAGGTGCCGGGGATACTGGGTATTTATCCGGCTTATGTAAATTATGAAGATGTGGAAGAGCAGAACGATTGACCATGTTGTTGGATTTATTAAATAAACTGGTATCGGCCCGTTATCCGTTACGGCCCCCCGGCGCTGTGAAAGAGGATGCTTTCCTGCAAAAGTGCATCCGCTGCCGCCGCTGCGAGGAAGCCTGCCCGTACGATTCCATTAAAATGGCTCATGGGGATTGGGGATTAAAGATGGGTACGCCGTTTATCTACCCGACTGCGGTGCCTTGTTACTTATGCAGCGACTGGCCTTGTATTAATGCCTGTCCCACCGGCGCGCTGGAAGCAGTGGGCGAAAAAGAAAATGTAAAAATGGGTGAGGCAGCGATTGACGAAACAACCTGCTTTGCTTACAATGGCATTATTTGCCGGGCCTGTTACGAACGCTGCCCTATATATACGGTAGCCATCACCCTGAAAGAGGAATTGTATCCTGTGGTACATAAAGAGCATTGCGTGGGTTGTGGCATTTGCGAACAGGTCTGTCCAACCGACCCGAAATCGATTGTTGTGTTTAGCGCGCACAGATAACGGAATATCAAAATGACCCGGTTTGAACTACATTTTTATAAACATTTAAATCGATACAGACGCCTGATCCAGATTTTGTCTGTGTTGTTTATCTTTATTGTGCCGCTGCTTAATAAAGCCGGCATGCACGCTATTATCGGTACTTTTTACAGCGTAAGTATAGGGCAACTGGATATTGTTGACCCGGCGCTTGTCTTGCAGAATTTGTTGCTGACAAAAGAGATTCATTTCCCATTGCTGTTGGCCGGAATTATTCCTCTGGTAATAACCCTTTTTTTCGGGAAAGTATTCTGCAGCTGGATATGTCCGTTTAACTTGTTGGCCGAGTTTGCCGACAAACTGCGCAAAAAAATACGTCCCAAAACAATCCGGGCTAAAAATCAAAATGCAAAACCGCAGTATTACTGGCTGGTGTTTGGCAGCATTATAAGCGTGGCGGCAGTGAGCGGCATTCCGGTTATTACGCTTACTTCCATGCCCGGTCTGATTTCGGGACAGGTGGCCGATCTTATTTTTTATGGTGCGGTGGGGATGGAGTTGAGTATTGTGCTGCTTATCCTCTTGCTGGAAGTGTTTTTTTGGCCGCGGTTTTGGTGCAAGTACGCCTGTCCTGTAGGCGCGGTTTTGGCCTTGCTGCGCGGTAAAAATACACTTGCTATTCAATATGACGCCCATATATGCGCAAATAATTGTCCGGTTAATTTAAAAAAGGTTTCCTTGTGCAATGCGGCCTGCCCTTTGCAGTTAAATCCCAGGCAAAAGGGCATCTATCCATATTGTTATAATTGCGGCGCCTGCATTGAGGCCTGTTTTAATAAGGGCGGTAAATCGATCTGGTTCACCTTCCATCCGCAGGAAACGAAAACAAATAAAAGCGGATCGTAAAGCGACATTCATGTCGCGCAAAGTATTGGGGAATCGAAATTAGCCGTGTAATTTAAAAGTGTAATGTAAATAACCATTAGCTAAAAAAGAAAAATCAAACATCCATTAACCTGTCCGCTTGTGGCGGGGAATACTGAAAACTTATGAATCTCGAATATCGATTAACGAATGAAGAACGAGGAACTAATAACTGAATAACTCAACAACTTAGTAACTTGAAGCTGGATACTGGATGCTGGAAATTAACTGAGAACTGACAACCAAAAGCTAAGAGCTAATAGCCAACAACCGACGGCCGAGAGCTGAAAGCTGAAAGCCGACAGCCAATAGCCGATGAATGAATTTCGAACACCGATTAACGATATTCGAATTGAGAAGTACTTTTAACTGACAACTGAAAACTAAGAACTAATAACTTACAACTAAAAGCCAACAGCCGACAGCCGATAGCTGACGGCTGATAGCCAACCCTTCGACGGGGCTCAGGGCAGGCACTAATAGCTAAAAACCAAACTAAAACGGGAGGAACATACATGGCGCAAAATGAGAACAAACAAAGCCGCCGGGACTTTATCAGAAATACCACGGTAGTGGGCGCTCTGATTATTGCCATCGGCACGTTTCTGCGGCATGCCATCGTCTATCTTCTTCCAAAAAAGAAGAAAAAGACCTACCATAAATATCTGGTGGCTAAAAAAACCGAAATGCCGGTAAATAAAGCGAAAAAAATTACGCTTAGCGGTAAACCGGTATATGTGGTACGGTTAAACGAGGGCTACAAAGTCTTCTCCGGCGTATGCACCCATTTGGGGTGTATCGTACGCTGGGAAGAACAAAAGGGTCGTTTTTACTGTCCCTGCCATCAGGGTGTATTTAGTAAAAACGGACAGGTGCTCAGCGGGCCGCCACCCAGACCATTGGATGAGTTTGAAGTGCATCTGGAACAAAACCTGGTCTTCATCAAGGTGGAAGATAAAATGGAGGGCCCCTGGACATGAGTATGAAAGAATGGTTCAAAGAACGGTTTCCGATCGATTATGAAAAATTTGTGGAAATCAATGAAAACATCTTTTTAAAGGAACCCATCCCCAATCACATGAAAAAATGGTGGTACTGCTCGGGAGCTATGCCGCTTATCCTGTTTATGCTGCAAGTGGTTACGGGTATCCTGTTATCTTTCTATTTTGTACCTTCTCCGGAGATGGCCTTTGAGAGTGTCCGTCACATCACCGAGGAAATACGCATGGGTTTTTGGGTACGCGGCATCCACCGCTGGGGTTCCAATTTAATGGTTATTGCCCTGTTGCTGCATATTACCCGCGTCTTTTTTACCAATGCCTACAGAAAACCGCGCGAGTTAAACTGGATTGTGGGCGTGATGCTGTTCCTGTTAACTCTGGCCTTCGCCTTTACAGGATATTCTCTGTTGAACAATCAACTGGCTTACTGGGCCACAACCGTGGGTACCAATATGTTTAAACAGGTGCCTGTAGTAGGCGGCTTGCTTTTGGATTTTCTGCGAGGCGGCGAGGACGTTACCGCAAATACGCTTACCCGCTTTTTTATGATCCATGTGATGTTCCTGCCGCTTACCATGTTCTTGGTCATCGCGGTACATATCATCATTTTACGCGTGCATGGCGTATCCGAACCGGAGGGATTTCCCAAAGGGCACTATGCGTTTTATCCGCATCATTTCTTTAAAATTATTATTTTAACTTTATTTATTCTTAGTGTAATGAGCGCTTTAACGGTTATTTTTCCTCCCGGACTGGGAACCCCGGCCGATCCGGCTCAAACGCCGTTGCATATAAAACCGGAGTGGTATTTCTTCCCATCCTATCGTTTCCTGAAACTGGTGCCCTTACTCGTGGGCATAGCGCTTACAACGGCCTTTGTGCTCGGTTTTATGTTTTGGCCTTTTATCGAACCGATTATTTCCAAAGATCTTAAAGTACGTACCAAATTCAGTTATTTCGTGGGCTCGCTTACGATAGTTTTTACGGTCGGACTTACGGTGTGGGAAATGTTTTTTGCGTAATTAAAATGATACTATAGTGCTATTATAAAAAATTGTAAGGAGGATTTATGGATTCAACAGTAAAAGCTCAGCAGTGGCTTATCGGTATCTTTAGCGTTTTGCTTGTGGTTATTTTGATCATTATCGCCGGCGTGGAGATGAAAGCCTCTAAAGAGCAAAAACCGCATATCGAAATTGACGCCACCAGCGCACAATGTATTAACTGTCATCAACGGGAAAATGTGGCCGTTAAACAGATTGACGCCTGGAAAGAAAGTAAACACGCTGTAATGGGTATCGGCTGTAACGAGTGCCACCATGCCAAAGAAGGCGAATTTGACGCACAGCGCTGCCCCAAAAGCGATTTCCTGATCGCCCGGCATCCGACCCCCAAGGACTGTGCCGAGTGTCATTCGCAGGAAGTGGCCGAATTTGCCAACAGCAAACATGCCCATCAGTTCTGGCTGCTTAAAAATGCCGACCGGGCTGTCTTTGAAAATCCCATTTCCACGCGTCACGGCTGTGAGGAATGCCATCAGGTGGGTAATTTGTGGCCGGACGGCAGTGTGGGCGAGTGCGATGTGTGCCATCCCAAACACTCGTTCAGCAAAGCGGTGGCCCGTCAGCCGGAAACCTGCGGCGAATGTCACCTCGGGCCCGACCATCCCCAGATTGAAATGTATCTGGAATCCAAACACGGTAATATCTTCAAAGCCAAAGGCAAAGATTGGGATATGGATTACTCCACCAAGAACTTTGAGCCCATTCCCATCGAAGCGCCGGTTTGTGTAACCTGCCACATGGACGGCAATGAAACCCAGCCTATGACGCACAATGTGAGCGCGCGTCTGGCCTGGGAATCGCAAATGACCTGGAGCTATCGCACGGTTTGGGATGAAGAAAATTTGGGCAGTTGGGAAGTAAAACGCGAACGGATGGAAGCCATCTGCGCCAGTTGTCATGCGCCGGATTTTTATGAAACCTATCTCCTAACGGCCGATCTGGTTAACTTGCAATATAACGAGATCCGGCGTCAATTTGTATATTGGACTAAAAAACTGACCAAAAACGGTTTAATTAAACGGCTGAAGGAAGATGGTAAATTCTATTCCAATCCCGTTTTGAATGGTTGGGATGAAGACCCCGAACACGATATGTATTATGGCTGGCATCATGAAGGACGCCGATTCCGTTTTGGCGCAGAAATGATGGCCGCCGATTATACTCAATGGCATGGTATCTGGGAAGTGCAGGAAGATTTGATGGAAGTGATTAAATGGGCGGCCGAACATGGAGACGCCGAAGCTAAGAAAATTGTCCATTCCACCAGCCCGTCAAAATTTACCACTTACACGCTGTATGATATACCGGGCAATGCCTGGGGAATCCCAACTTATACGAACACGACACCCTATTTGTACAATAAATATCCGGATTACTGGGATCGTATCTATGCCAATGTAAAAACCGCTTATGAAAAAGGACTGTTGTCCAAAAAACAGTGGGATCTCTGGGAAGAACGGTTTGAAAATAAGGATCACTACCTTGGACTTAAATACACGCACACTCCTGCGGTGGATTCGACCTGGAATTTTTACAAAGCGCGTAATGAGTACGATCTGAAGAAGATGAAAGAACAGGTGATCGATCTCAAATTACCGGGCAAACCGTTCTTTAAGAAATAATTTTTCCCTATGGGAGGCTGTCGTTCCCGGCAGCCTCTTTTTTCTTTCGTTGCTTTTTGCAAGAAGATACGGTAACTTTGTTTAATGATCATATAGCTCCGAACCTTTGTGTCCCGCTCTGGCGGGATGCACTGGACGCTACGGGTAAGGGGGTAACCGCTTACCCTGCCCGACGGACTTTGAATACATTGTCCTGAATTGGCAAAGGAGAATTATACGTTAACAAGCCGGCGCTGTTTTTCTGCGTTAGCATAGTATATTTCCCGCCAATTTGGCGGGATTTTTATTTTGGGATAGTTTTGATGATAAACGAAGCATTGTCCGCCGCCATAATCGGCGGGGGCAAAAGCAAACGGTTCGGCGAACCGAAAGCCCTGGCCGACTTCCGGGGAAAGCCACTCATCCGGCACGCGGTGGAACTGGCTCGCCGGATAGCTCCCCGAGTTTTCCTCATCAACGGCCAAACAGTGGCTTTTGAAGAAATCGGCATCCCTGTTATCAGTGATCTGATACCGGATTTGGGACCGATTGGCGGGTTGTTTACGGCGCTTACTAAAAGTCCCACGCCGTTTATGGCTGTTTTGCCTGTGGATACGCCCTTGTTAAATGAAGAAGTGTATCGTTTACTATTCAGACAGATGGAACCGGACCGGCCTGTTGTGGCTATGTCGCATAAGGGGCTGGAACCGCTGATCTCCATCTGGCCTATTACGGTGCTGCCCCGACTTAAGGATCAAATCGAACGGATGGATTACAGCCTGCGCTCCATTCTACGGCAGGAAGAAGCTGTTGTAGTCAACTTCAGTGAGAAAATGCATCCGTATAATCCGGATGTATTCTTAAATATTAACTACAAAAAGGATCTGTTATCCTACAACCCCTGAAACATGATACCGTCATTGCATATCATCGGACCGAAAAACAGCGGTAAAACAACGCTGATGAAATTTCTGATCCGCAAATTAACCGAACGCGGATACCGTGTAGGCGCCTATAAACACAGCGCGCATTCCCATCCTTTGGATAAACCCGGCAGTGATTCCGATTCCTTTCGCCACAGCGGCGCGCAACCGGTTATTTTCGAGAGTGCGGAAGGGATGGCAATCTTTTTTAATCAGCCGGCCGAAAAGCAAAAAGAGGATATTTTGCGATATGTATTTAAAGATTGTGATCTGATTCTGATCGAATCCTTTCGCAGCGCACCCGGCCCGAAGATTTTCGTGCAAACGGAAAGAGAAGATAACGCACCTGCCGGGAATGTTATTGCTGTCGTAAACGAATACGGAACACATCATCGGTACCCTGCCTTTACACCGCAAGCGGAGCGGATTATTGATTTCATTGTTGAGAAACTGAATATTTCGAAAGGAAACGGTGCGGTTGATGGAAATTGACCAGTTACTATTCGAAGAATTTCGCGAAACGGCGGAACGGGTAACCGTATCCTATTTAAGTATCGGATTGGGGTATAGCGCCGTAGAAACGTCGGACGGCGGCTTGGGTGTATCTTACACCTATTATGAAAAGCGGCATCCTCTGGCCGGATCAAAGGATTATACCGATTATGAAGGACAAAACGCCGTTCTATTATTAAAGGAAATACTGTCCGATGCGCCTTTGAAACGCAGCCTGGCTTTGGCGCTTATCAATGCGCTCAACTATAAAAAGGCCATCCGGCTTGATGAAGACAGAGACAACACCCTGTTAAAGGAATATCTTCGAATACAAAAAGGCAGCCGGGTAGCCATGGTGGGGCACATCAAACCGCTGGAAGAGCGATTTGGGGAAATGGGTGTGCATACCGAAGTGATCGATCATTTTAAAGGAATGGGGGATGAGCAGACTTTTTTTTCTTTTCTGAGGAATCAGGCCGACGTTTTGATGATTACCTCCACAACGCTGTTGAATGGTACCACGGAAGATATTCTCGGCCGGGTGAATGACCACACCCGCTGTGTGATACTGGGACCCGGTACGCCGATGACGGCCCAGCCGTTCGCCCATTTGCCTGTACATCTGCTGGCCGGTACCGTGCCGATGGATAAAAAAAATGTGCTTAAAATGATACGCCACGGAATGGGAACCCGGATGATTCATAAATTCAGTAAAAAGGTTTTATTGAAAATATGAACCTGTTTCGAATTTTCTGTTCGGATCGAGAGGAATGATGGAAACCGTTTTACATGTTTCTTCGGAAACAGAGGACAATATTTCGCAGAAACAGATCAATGCCGTTCATCGCATTACCGCTCTGTGGGCTTTAAGCGAAGCGGGGTTGGGCGGCGTGCTGCATGCCTTTCGAATTCCCTTTACAGGGTTGTTCATTGGCGGAAGCGCGGTTTTGCTTATTACGCTTCTGGCCACATTCAAACCCCAAAAAGGCGCTATTATACGGGCCACAATTTTGGTGATGATTGTAAAGGGATTGGTCAGCCCGCACACACCGCTGATGTCCTACGCTGCGGTATTTCTGCAAGGCGTGTTAGGCGAACTGCTTTTCGGATTAATCCCTTCCAAACGGGTGGCCGGATTTGTTCTGGCCGTTACAGCTTTACTGCTTTCGGCCTTGCAGAAGTTTTTGGTTACCACGCTTGTTTTTGGAATGAACGTCTGGCATTCGATAGATTTGTTCGGAAACTATGTCATCAGTCAGTTTTTTCTGGATAGTAAAACCAGCGTAACTTTGCCTATAAGTTACAGCCTGATAGGTGTGTACACGTTCATTCATTTAATTGCCGGAGTTATTGTAGGCCTTAAAGGGCCCGGTCTGGCCCGGCGAATTTATGATTACAGCCAAAATCCGGATAACCTGTTCATTTTACCGGTTGGTAACGATGCAGCTTTGCCGGATAAAAAAAGCCGCCGCAGAAAAATTATTAAAAAACTGTCCGGCTATTTGCTGTTTTTTATTGCCGGGGCAATTATGGTACTTTCCTATATTTTCCCCGTTTTTGATCAGAGTCAAGGCGCAGCGGCTCTCATAATGGTGGTGCGTTCGGTAATGATTATGACCATCTGGTATTTTTTACTGGGCCCGTTTCTGTTAAAGCGTCTGCGTTCGTTTCTGGCGCAAAAAGAAACAGCGTACTCCGCTGATGTGGAAAGCATAATGACTCTTCTGCCGGTTTTCCGCTCCTTAGTGAAAGGAAGCTGGCAGGAAAGCGCCGGTGAAAACCGATATCGTCGTTTTAACCGCTTTATTTTTTTGCTGATCGCCCGCGTTTTAACGGTGCATTAGTTATTTGGAAAAAATTTATCCCTGAATGCCTTCCTGCGTATCCAGAAAATATTAAATACGGCCAAAGCAATCAGCAGGCTCATAATGATGAGCAACCGCAGCCAGGGCAGCCCTTCGGCCAATCGGTAGCGGATAAAACCGATGGTGGCAAACACCCAGATCAGTCCGGCTGCAGTAAAAAGCAGTTGCCACAAAAGAAGAACGATTTCTTTGCGAATCAGCAAAGTAAACGTAAATGCCACAGCAATAAGAGCGGGAATTAACCCATAGAAACGCAATAAATGTGCGGCAAAGATTAGATTTCCGACAATCAGGGGAATACTTTGTGCGATCATCTCGATTACCTTATTTAGTGAATAAAACATTAAAGATACCAATATACAAAGCCGAGTGTACTATACGCAACGATTAATCAATTTGTTAATAACAATTCGGTATCTCATACGGATTCGTTTAATCAGAAATGGCCCAATGGATGTACAATCCGATAATCTTATTGCATTATTTGGAAGACTCCTTTAATTTTAATCCCGATAAAAGAAAAGTATATAGACAAAAGGAGGAATCGACTATGTTCAAGAAAGTATCACTCGTTATTTTCACGATGTTCATATCACTCTATCTGTTTACGGCCTGTGGCGGCTCTTCACGAAAAGTAACCCGTGTAGCCACCGATGAAGCGATTGATATCAGCGGGCGCTGGAACGATACCGATTCACGTATGACCGCAGAGACTATGATCAAAGATGTATTGTCGCGCCCCTGGTTATCCGATTTTCAAATGAAGCATGGTAAAAAGCCGACGGTAATTGTAGGCACCATTCGGAATAAAAGCAGCGAACACATTCCCGTGGATGTTTTTGTAAAGGATATAGAGCGCGAATTGATTAACTCGGGTGAAGTGGAATTTGTAGCCTCCAGCCGTGAGCGAGAAGAAGTCCGGGACGAACGTATTGATCAGCAAAAACACGCTTCCGTGGAAACCGCCAAGGAACTTGGACAGGAGAAAGGCGCTGATTATATGCTCAAGGGCACCATCAATTCCATCGTAGATAGTTTTGAAGGGCAACGGGTCATTTACTATCAGGTGGATCTCGAACTCATCGATCTGGAAAAAAACACCAAGGTCTGGATTGGCAGTAAAAAGATTAAAAAATTCATTGAGCAGGATAGTTATAAGTGGTAGTCCCAAAGTGCGGTCGTATCATTAATCGGCTCAATAGACGATTTATCTAATGAAAGTTTTCCAATTACATCATCGTTTAAACTTTAGAGCGGTCGCCTGTATGTAAAGGCAGTTTATCGAAAATCAGCGTATTTACTCGTTTACATATTACTAGAGAAAGAAGTGGGCAATGAAACGCTACGTTAGACTGGTATCGATTGCTTTCCTGGTAGCACTTATTCCGGTTTTGGTCATCCGTTGTGCTAGCACGCGTACATCCGTAGATTTCTATGTTCCCGTCCAGAAAAACCTCTTAACAGAAAATTATGCCAAAGCGGTAGAGGCTATCGATGCGGCCAGGAAACAGGGCGAGTATGCCGAAAAGGATCGGGTTCTTTATTATCTGGATAAAGGAATCACCCTCTATTATATGGGCAAATCGGCAGAAAGTATCACTTATCTGGAAAAAGCCGAAAAAGCGATGGAAGAGTTGTTTACCAAAAGCATCAGCAAAGCCGCTGTGTCTTTTGTGCTTAACGATAATGCGCTGGACTATTTTGGTGAGATTTATGAAAACCTTTATGTAAATATTTTCAAGGCTCTCAATTTTATCAAATTAAATAAATTTGACGGGGCCTATGTAGAAGTGAAGCGCGTCAATGACAAGCTGCGCGAGTTGGATGTAAAATACGGCGAAATGGCCCGAAAAATGAACGAGAGCGAAGAAGCTAAGGGTAAAATGGAATATAAATCCATTAATTTTTATAACGATGCCCTTGCGGATTATTTAAGCTATCTCATCTTCCGGGCCGACGGAGAGGAAGATAACAGCCGGATTTCATTCGATAAAATGCAAAAAGCGTTCGAAATGCAGCCGCATATTTATGACTATCCCTTTCCGAAGCAAATTAAATTACGAAAACCGGTTAAACGTAATGATCCCAACACCTATTTGAATCTGATTGCCTTTGTAGGACGGGCGCCGTTTAAATATGAGGTGGGCGGTAAAATTACAACGTATGATGATTATATATCCATAACCGATCTGGAAATGCCGCTGAACATTCCAAATATTTACTGGCCGGGTATTGGCAGCGGATATCATTTTAAATTTTCGTTTCCGGCGCTAACCACGCCTCCCAGCCGGGTGGATCGTGTCCTGGTTTTCATTAACGGTAAAAAAGCGGGGCGAATGCATTTACTGGAAGATATGGGTAAGGTGGCGGCTGTCACATTCGAATCCAATCGGGATATGATTATCCTTAAAACCATTCTGCGCACCGTGGCTAAGGGAATTGTTGCTGCGGAAGCCAAAAAGAAACTGCGCAAAGAAACAAAAGCGGACGGCCTGGCGGGATTTTTGATGGATATGGCCGTGGATATCGCTGTGGACGCAACCGAAAACGCTGATCTGCGCTGCTGGCGTACGATGCCCCAATTTTGCTATGTGGCGGAATACGATATGCCCAAAGGAGAAGATTATCGCGTGGAAGTTCACTTTGTAGACCGCAACGGCCAGCTTATTTCCAGGAAGGTTGAAGAGAATTACTCATTATCGGGTAAACTAAATCTTATTGATGCGGTGTCACTCAATTAAAGGGAGAATATAGCTATAATGAAATTCGTTCTATTACTTCTTTTGGGCGTCATGTTTACATACGCCTGTACTCCGGCGCCAAAGGTTGTACATCAAAATGACGAGGAACCGGAATGGATCGAAAATCCGTACAAGCTGTTTCCCAAATCGATGTATTTGGTGGGGGTGGGCAGCGGCGATACCCGAGAAGCGGCGGAAAACAACGCCTATGGTTCTATTGCCAAAGTCTTTCGTTCAAAAATCCGGGTCCGGCAATCGGTATATGAACAGTTTTTGGAAACGGAAAAAGATTTCAGCTCTTCTTCTCAGCTAAAGCGCCGTACAACGGTGGGAGCCGATGAAGAATTGAAAAACATTCGCACCGAACGCACCCATTTCTCGTCCAAAGACGGTTTGTATTACGCACTGGCTGTGTTGGATCGTGCGGAAACCGAAGCTATTTATGAAGAGGAACTACAGGATAACGATCAAAGGATTGCCGAATATTTTGCCCGGTACAAAAAATCACAGGATAAAATTCATCAGTACGCCAATTTGGCCAAAGCGCTGGCTCTGGACGAGAAGAACAAGGCCATCGAAGAAAAACTGGCGATTATAGCCGTGCATAAGTTTGAGCGCGAACCGGCGGTAAGCTCAGAAACGCTGCATTCGGAGATGCAAAACCTGTTAGACCGGATCAGCGTACAGATTACTTCGCAGGATAACGCTCCACCGGAAATAGGAGATTACCTTCGCGAAATGGTTGGTATGCTGGGCTTTAAAGTGGTAACAGGTCAGGCTGATTTTATTTTTACCTATTCATTGACCATGAACCCCGCCAATTTACAGCGTGACGATGTACAGGGATTTAACTGGAAACTGACCGTTGGGATTCGCGATAATCTTAAAGGGAATACGCTCAATACATTTAATGTGGAAAAACGGACATTGGGTATCTCCGAAGAGCAGGCCAGGGCAAAGGTGATGCGCGCCATACGTAAAGAATGTACGGAAAATCTGTATCGGCAGTTTGTGGAATACCTGACTTCCACATAAAATACTTTTATTTGCTATATTTTTTCCATATTTTGACCGGTATCAATGTTTGGTAATAGATATTTTCCAATAATTGCATATCACTCAGAAAAAAAACCTATAATTTCTAACCAAAAGAAGGAGAGATGTTATGAAGCAGTTTTTCTTTTTACTTTTTACCGCAATTTTTGCTCTGGGGATGATGACCTCTTGCGGTGGAAGCAAAAAAACCGTTGATCAGGCTGACAGTGATTTTGAAGAAGTCGCCGATCCGTTTGCCGATTTGACCGATCTGTCTAATCAGATTATAGAGGCCGGCGGCGTAGCCGCTGTTGGAGAAGGAATATCCAAACGGCGTGATATTGCCAAAGAAAAAGCGCGCACCAATGCCCAGGGCAAACTGGCCGAAATCTTTAATCTGAAAGTACAGAAAATGAAGAAACAATTTCTGGAAGAAATCGGCGGTGCGGATGAATCCGAAGTAAACGAAGCATTTTCCTCGGTAACCAAGACCCTGACCAGCAAGGTGCTTAAAGGGGCTGTGGTTAAAAAGACCAAGATCACCAAAAACAAGAAAACCGGTCAGTACATGGTAGGCGTTGTGGTGGCCATCACTCCCAAAACAGTGAATATGTCTGTTATGGATGAGTTGGAAGGCAGCAAGCCTCAGCTTTACCAACGTTTCCGCGCCTCTCAGGCGTATCAGGATCTGAAAAAGGAAATGGAAGATTACGAAAAACAACAAAACCAGGGCTTCTAAATCATTGGATTGGCTTTTGGGAGATAATCGCCTGCGTGTGATTGTCTCCCTTTTTTATTTGTTTATTTGACCTAACAGCTCTTCTTAGCCGGACTGGATCAATATGATTTCAAATGCGCTCCTACATTCCCAATTATGGATGATAATACTGGCGCTGCCGCTTTTTGCTTCGAATAATTCGTATCCCGAGTGGTTTCTGTATCCCGAGAAATATGCCGATTTTGTTACCGGCTTCACCTACAATGATACTCCGGAACAAACGGACGCCGAAATTACGGCCTGCGTATATAATGAATGTGTGGTGTACGGAACCCTGGAAATTTTTCAGAACAGCGGCGAAGAATATCTGAAGAACAGCGATTATTACTACTATTATTCTCCCGATTCCCTGGATTCAATTCGTAATCAGTTCTATCCCGTAGATCGTTTTTGCATAAGTACCTTGAATGATGAGTACGTGACCCTGTTTTCTCGTGATTCAACAGCCCGGTTGTCCGTTCCCTGGTTGGAATTTGAACAGATACCCAAACCGCAATGGTTGGATAAAGATTTTTTTGAAGATACAACCTACTATTACGGTGTGGGTATGTACACTTCGCAGGGCCGGGAATCGGACGCCTGGAAAACGGCCGAAGAACGGGCTATTTTCAATATACTTACCAATTTGGCTGTGCAGATGCACAATTTGCGTATTGTATTGGAAGATGAAAATATGGGGGACGCCGTTGATGAAATCTCTTTTATGAAAATAAAATATCTGCTGCGTCATATCGAAGTGCTGGAACGGTATCCCGATTTAAATAACCAGTTGTTTTTTGTTCTGGTGCGAATTGCCAAAAATAATATTGTATCACCGTTATTACAAAGGGATTGACAATGAAAACAGGACAATGGGTTTTAAGAATTGTTTTGCTTAGTCTGGCCGCTGCTTTACCCCTGCTGGCCTACGACTTTAAAGTGACCGTTGTGTGGGATGAGCTGGCTATGGACGGCGAGGCAGAAGCCATTTTGCAGTATTATCACGACGGTACGGTAGAAATCATTCGCGGTAGTTTAAACAAACCATCGTCCGACGGGAACATTGTGGTAAACCGTACCACAAGCGGCGGCTCACAGGAATTTATTATTAAAAACGCGGCCGGAAAACTGGTGAACATTTGGGTGGCCAATATATTGATGGATGAAGATTTTGCCTCCAAAGAAGATTATTTAATGCTGGCCAATTCCAAAGCCAAAGTGTTTGTGGAAGATAACCTCAATCACCGTAATGCTAAAGTGGCCATCCCGCCCAAAATGCCCGGCCTGGTGTTTCGTGCCGGCGCCATAGTGGACGGAACCTATTATGACTTTCTGGAAATGTACCAGCAGCAGCGCATTTATACCGTTACGTTGATCAACGCTACCACAGGTAAACCGCTCTCCAACGCCAATGTAATGATCAAAGAGCGGCGCACCGGCGAAACCGTAGCTATGGGGATGACCGATGAAACCGGTTATTTTGCCCAGAAACTGGATTACGGCAAATACACGGCCACGTTCACAAAAGAGGGATTTATTCCTTCCATGCATCAATTCCAAATGGATATTTCGGAACTGCCGGTGAGCATGAATTTTGCCCTTGCCCCGGTAATTAAAAAATTTCGCATCGTGCTAACCTGGGGGCCTTTCCCGCGCGATCTTGACGCTCATCTTACCGGTCCCAAACCGGAGGGCGGTACGTTCCATATCTGGTGGAATCAGAAAACCCTGATTAGCGGTAAAAATTTTCTGGATCGCGATGATACGGATCGTTACGGACCGGAAACCATCACTATTTATAAACCGGCCGCAGGAGAATATACCTACGCCGTACACGATTACAGCGGTCGTAACCGCAGCGGAAGGCTGGATTTAAGTATGAGCGGCGCCCGCGTGGATGTGTATGCCGAGGGACGCTTGCAGCAGAGCTTTAGTGTGCCGGCCGGTCAGCGCGGCAATGTATGGAAAGTGTTCAAGATTGACGCTAATCAACGTATTGTGCCGCTTAATCAAATGTATGATGAAAATGTGAGTTCCAGAGTCTTTCATTAAAGGATCGATTCCAATACACTATTGTAAAACACAAATAAAAGCCAGGGGATAACGATGAATACAAATCTTCTCCTTCTGCTTGGCAGTTTTTTTATAATTACTTCCTCCGTATTTGCTCAGGATACTTATGAGGAATGGCTGAAAAAAGACCGCGCCCAATTCAATACATTTTTATCCGATGATGATAAGGCCTTTCTTGATTTTCTTAAAAAAGACTGGCAGGAATTTTTAACCAGCCAGGGCATCAAACCGGATACGAAACCGAAACCTGTACGTATGCCGGAAGCCAAACCGCAGGATAAACCTGCGCCGCCTCCGGATGCGTTGAAAAAAGTGGAACCGCTTGCGCTGCCGGCCAAAAAGCCTGTTCCGCCGCCTCCGCCCAAACCTCTGATTCCCAAACCGAAACAAAATATTTTAGTACCCTATTTCGGACGCACTGTCCCGTTCCAAAAAGCGGGAGGCGTGGCCCTGAAACTGCAAACGCCAATAAGCAGTGAACAGGTAAGCAAGGCCTGGGAACAATTGGCCTCTTCCGAAGCAGCGCAATATGTGTCTCAGTTGCAGGCCTATAAAAAACAGATGAAGCTGAACGACTGGGGCTATGTGGTTTTGGTACACAACCTCAGCAAAACGGTTATGCCCGGAGGTGAA
The DNA here is from genome assembly GCA_011369465.1 of Caldithrix abyssi. Lineage (GTDB taxonomy): Bacteria > Calditrichota > Calditrichia > Calditrichales > Calditrichaceae > DRQG01. The sequence goes on along the minus strand of DRQG01000114.1, from coordinate 61,664 downwards.
TCACATCAAAATTTGTTCAGTTGGTTTCTGTTGCTCAAATCCGGTTATAAAGCCAAAGTCGCTTACAAAGATAACGCTGTATTCCTGCTGCTGCCCAACGAAAACCTCATCTACGAAAATCAATTTGTTACTCTGGACAATCGTAAATACTATTTTGTGTCGTTTGGGAAAACACTGGATTTGAGTGGCAAAGTTTACAGCTATCAGGGCGCCTATCCAAACGCGAAGACCATCCCTAACATGAAGCTGACTGCCGTACCGGTGATTAAAAACGAGACCGGAAAAAAACAATTACATTTTGTATATCAGGGCAAAAGATATGATATCACTGTGCGGTATGACAAGGACATCATAGATTTATTTAAAAAATATCCGCAAACCGAGCTTAAAGTATATTTTGACGCGCCCGTTTCGCCTTCGGCCAGTTACAGCCTGTTAACGGCGCTGGCACCCGCGGTGCAGGGCAAATCGGAACTGGAAGCGGTAAATTTTTTACTGCGTTTTGTGCAAACCGCTTTTGAGTATAAAACCGATGACCAGCAGTTTGGCCGGGAAAAATATCTGATGCCCGAAGAAACGCTCTATTATCCGGCCTCGGATTGCGAAGATCGTTCCATTCTCTTCGCATTTCTGGTTAAAAATTTGCTCGGCATGGATATCATCGCTTTGGATTATCCCGGTCACATTGCCACGGCCGTCAAGTTTCGTTCCAATATCAACGGCGATTCTGTCCAATATAACGGCAGCCGGTATGTTATTTGCGATCCCACCTATATCAATGCCGATGCGGGCATGGCCATGCCGGAGTTTAAAACGGTCACACCGGTGGTTATTCCGCTTTAAATTTGAAGGGGATATTTTAGATAAAAGGGAGGTACAAAAGTTATGCGAGGAATTATTTCCGTAAGTATAATATGGGTTTTGGCGGCCGGTTTGCTTTTTGCCGGAGATAACGAGAGAAAACCGTTGGGCAAGGTTACCTTCCCGCTGGGCGATAATTTTATTCAATCCCGGGGAACGGTAAAATGGCAGCCCGTTAAATACAAAATGCCCGTGTTTGAATTTGATCGTATCAAAACCGCCCGGCAATCCCGTTGTGAAATTACCTTTGAAACCAAAAAAGTCCTGCGCATCGGTGAAAAAACCATTGTGGAAATCACTCAGGATGACGCCGGAACCCACGAGGTTAAGCTGGACAAAGGCAGCGCCTGGCTGAGCCTGTTTTTACCGTGGGGAAAAAGTAAAATAAACGTTAAAACGCCGTCATCGGTTTGCGCTGTGCGGGGTACGGTGTATCGCCTGGAGGCCGACTCCAACCACACGGCCTATCGTTGTTACAAAGGCACCATCGCCGTAACACCCTTTAAAGAAGATGGGAAAACCCTGGCCGATTCTACTTTTGAGGTGAATGCCGGTGAAGAACTGATTCTGGTGATGAATTTTGAAGAATATAAAAAGCAGCAGCAAAAGCAATGGGAAGAGTTTAAGCAGAAGGAAATGGACGATTTCGAGCGCTTTAAACAACAGGATCAACAGCAGTTTGATGAAATGCTGCAAAAAGACCTGGAAGATTTTAACAAAGTGAATAACATCAGTTACAAACAGCAACGGTTTGATTTCGAAGAAGATCAAAAATCCGATTGGGTGCAATGGAATAAGGAGCGAGACCGGTTATTGCAGGAATAAGGCTGGTATGCCCCAAAAATGATTTCAGAAATATTTAATTAAGAACAGAGCGTTACGATACATCAATAAAGAAAGCAACCGGCAAGGGAAAAATGGCAATTCCGAAAACGCGCTTTCTCATCGTCATAGGAAAATATTTATGCGAAATATAACCGTATATTTTTCGGCCCTGTTTACCCTGCTTTTATTACTGGCCTGCGGCTCGGAAAAAAAGCAGAGCCCGGACAGGGCAGACTCGCTTGCGGCCGATTCCGCCTACCGTGATAGCAGTCAGGCGCTGCAAATGGAAAATATCCCCGCCAAAGCTCCGGAATGGTTTCGTCATCTGCCGGTGAATGAGGACCGGTTATACGCCCGCGGCACGGCCGTTTCCACCAACCGAGCAATCGCCGGAGAAAAGGCGCTGTTCAAAGCACAGACCCGCCTGGCCGGGCTGCTCCGCAAACAGAATAACACAACAAGCGCAGGCGCAAATGCAGTTGTTGATAGGGACAGTGTTTCCAAAGAAATAGATTTGAGCGCTTATCGCATTCTGAAAGAGCAGAAAGTACAGGATGGGAAAAAGTGGCGGGCCTATGTGCTGCTGGAATTGAGACTTGAGGAGGATAAATAAGAAAACATGCCTATTTTATCCCCGAAGCCAGCCGATGCGCCTGTCGTGTGGTTTCCGGAAGACGATAACGTGTAACGCAGCCCAAAACATATTCCACGGCCGTAATCAGCGATATTTTATGACCGATGGATACAAAAAGCGGTTTCACGCCCTTTCGCGTACGCAACACCGCTCCGATGGTTTCTTCGGCATCCTTCAATTCCGTCCATTGGCCCTTTTCCTCAGGTACGGCCTCATGTATTCCGGTCAGCCGGGATTTGGCAACGCCGATGCAGGGGATGTCCGTAATCACTCCCAAATGAGCGGCAATTCCCAAACGGCGCGGATGAGCGATGCCCTGCCCGTCACAAAGAATCAGGTCGGGCAAAATACGCAGTTTTTCCAATGCCTTTAACAGCGCCGGCAATTCACGAAACGACAGAAGACCGGGAATATAGGGAAACCGTACGCTCTCTTCGATCACCGCAGAATCAAGCGGTTCCAATCCCGGATAGGAAAGAACAACAGTCGCTGCCCGGGCGATGTTCTTATTTTTCGGAAATCCGACGTCCACACCGGCCACGTACCGCACCTTTCCGAGCAGGTCTTGGCTTATCACCTTTTGAGCCAATTCTTTTTGCAGCCGTATTGCCGCGGCAGGGGAGAGAGCCCAGTCATGCGGTATATGGATAAACGAGTGAGAAAGCATCGCTACTATTCTATCTTTTCCAGAAGGAAACGGTAAAAAGCACTAAAACGGTGTACACTTCCAGACGTCCGGCCAGCATCAGGAACGACAGGAACCATTTGCCGAGATCCGGAATATGGGCGTAATTTTCCGTGGGCCCGACGCTGCCCAGGCCCGGGCCTATATTATTCAGAGTAGCGGCAACGCTTCCGAAAGCCGATTCAAAATCGAGCCCCAGCGCGCCCATGAAAATAATGCCCAGAACAAATATGGTCACGTACAGAAGGAAAAAGCCGGATATATTGGTCAGGATGTCCCGCGAAACCACCATATCACCCACCCGAACCGGCAGAACCGCCTGAGGATGGATCAGCCGCTTTAATTCATTACGGCCGAATTTTACCAGAATGAGAGAACGGATAACTTTCATCCCGCCGCCGGTAGAACCTGCGCACCCGCCGATAAACATCAATATAAACAGTACAATTTTTGAAGAAGCCGCCCACTGTTCATAGTCGGCTGTGCCGTAACCCGTTGTAGTTATAATGGAAACGACCTGGAACAGCGCGTGCTGCCCGGCGCGGAAGGCGTCGTTGCCGTTGCGCTCCCACACATCAAATCCAATGATAAGCGTAGCCAGAGCGATAACGATTACAAAAAAAGTCGCTTCCGGGTCTTTCCAATATATCAGCGGTTTGCCCCGCAGAGCGCGGTAATGCAGGGCAAAATTGGTTCCGGCAATAATCATGAACAGGATGATGATGGCGTCTATGGTGGGGCTGTTATAAGCGCCCACGCTGGCATTTTTGGTGGAAAATCCCCCTGTGGCCATCGTTCCGAAGGTATGACACATGGAATCGAACCAGTTCATTCCGGCTAATTTAAGCGCAAGGATTTCCAGAACGGTAATCAGCAAATAAACGCCCCAGAGCAGTTCGGCCGTATGTTTGATTCGCGGAGACAGTTTATCGGGGGTGGGGCCGGGTACTTCGGCTTTAAACAGCTGCATACCGCCAACACCCAGCAGAGGTAAAATAGCCAGAGACAATAGAATGATGCCCATGCCTCCCAGCCAATGGGTAAAGGAACGCCAGAACAAAAGGCCATGCGGCAGGGCCTCGATATTGGTCAGGATGGACGCCCCGGTTGTGGTAAAACCGGACATCGTTTCAAAAAAGGCATCCGTATAAGATGGAATAAAACCGGACAAAACAAAAGGCAGGGCGCCAACCAGGGCAAAAATGAACCAGCCGAAACTTACAACGATAAAACCGTCGCGAATTTGCAGTTCTTCCTTGCTGCGGGTAAGAAAAAACGAGGGAATACCGATTCCCAGCGAGACGCCAATAGTAATCAGAAAGGCATTTAAATCCGTTTGTTCATATAAAAAAGAAACGAATGTGGGAACGGCCAGCGCTGCCGCAAGAAAAACGAGTAAAGCGCTGAGTATGTTCAGAACTGGACGGTAATGAATCATTCTGCTGTTTACTCAAATAGTTTTTCAACTTCGCTGATGGCCGGTGGAAGCGCGAATAAAACCACTTTATCGCCAGCCTGTATCTGGGTTCCGCCAACCGGAATAAACACTTTGTCATTGCGCATCACCGCGCCGAGGATGGCATCTTTCGGAAACTTTAGATCGATTAATGGTTTTTTGGTGATACGGGATCCTTTCTGGGCGATCATTTCGATAGCTTCGGCAGAAATGCCCGGAATGGAGGCCACACTCACAACGGCGCCGCGCCGAATGAACTTAAGAATACCGTTTACAGTGAGTTGTTGTTTGGAAATATAAGCGTCTATCCCGATTGTAGGGATAATCGGCGTGTAATCGACTTTATTAATAAGAGAAATAATTTTAGGCACCCGCAAGTGTTTGGCCATCAGACAGGATATGATGTTGGTTTCGTCGTCTCCGGTGAGCGAAATAAAGGCATCCATATCGATAATGCCTTCCAGGGCCAGTAAATTTAAATCCCGTCCGTCGCCACGAATCACCAGCGATTTTTTAAGACGTTCAGCCAGATTTTGCGATTTATCAATGTTGGATTCAATTACCTTTACATTGTATTGTTTTTCCAGCTCCCGCGCCACCAGATAACCGATCTGTCCGCCGCCCAGAATCATTACATTTTCAATGTTGACGTTTTCTTTGCCGGTTATGCGAATCACATCTTTTATATTCTCTTTGGGAGCTACGACAAAAACCCGGTCATTGGGCATAAATACGTCGTTGCCGCGGGGAATTTTGGTTATATCTTTTCGTTGGATGGCGATGGTGCGGAAGGGAAAATCCTTATACTCCTGTGTCAGTTCCGCTAACGGGCGGTGCAAAATGGGTAAATTCCGATCCAGTTGAATACCGATGAGAATGATTTGGCCACGGGCAAATTCAATAATATCCGTAGCGGCGCTCTGCTTTAATAGCCGGACAGTACCCTGTGCCGCCACCGATTCCGGATGGATAATCAAATCGATATGGGTTTTCTGAGGATTAATCGGTGCTTCGGACATTAAAAACTCGCGGTTTTTCACGCGGGCTACCGTTTTACCGACACCGTATTGTTTGGCCATCAGGGCAGCTATCAGGTTTACTTCGTCCCGATTGGTCACGGCCACCAGCATATCGGCTTTCTTAATGCCGGCCTTTTCCAGTAAACGAAAACTTGTGCCGCTGCCATGATAAACCTGCGCATCAAGACCATCTACGGCACGTTGATATTTTTCCGCATTCTCTTCGATCAGAACAATATCGTGCCGCTCGTAGGAGAGCATTTTAGCCAGATTGTAACCAACCTCTCCGGCGCCGATAATGATTATATGCAAGGATTTTGCCATAAATGACTTTTAGAATTTGGTTGATTTGAATATTTCGATGGCCTTGTCCAGTTGATTGTCATCAAAATGTAAATGCGTTACCGCGCGCAATCGGGTGGGAGAAATGGCGCTTACCCGTAAGCCGTTCTCTGCTAATTTTTCCGATACATACGGGGCGGATAATCCGCTGATGCTGGTATCGATGATAACGATATTCGTTTCTACCGTTCGTAAATTAACTACAAATGGAGGTAAATCGTTAATGGTTTCGGCCAGGGTGCGTGCCCTGCGGTGATCATCAACTAACCGTTCAAAATTATGATCGATTGCATATATGGCAGCGGCAGCTAAGAATCCGGCCTGACGCATCCCTCCGCCAAAGGCTTTGCGGTAATAGTGCGCTCTGCGGATAAATGCTTTGCTTCCGACGACAATTGAGCCTACCGGAGCGCCTAAGCCTTTGGAAAAACATAATGATACGGAATCGAAGAAAGAAGCGTATTCTTTAAGGGATACACCGGTAGCTACGGAAGCATTCCATAACCGGGCGCCGTCCAGATGCATGAGTAGTCCGTATTCGTCGGCCAGTAAGCGCAGCTTTTTAATCTCTTCCAACGGGTAAATGGTACCGCCCCAGCGATTGTGTGTATTTTCCACGGCGATTACCCGTGTTTTGGGATAGTGATCTTCCTTAGGCCGAATCGCGTTTTCCACCTGTTCCAGGTCCAATATACCGTATTCACTGATCAGAGGGTGCAACTGTATGCCCGAAAGCAACGCCGCAGCGCCGGATTCGTAGTTAAAAATATGCGAGCGGTATTCGCAGATAATTTCATTGCCCGGTTCCGTATGGGCGCTAAGCGAGACCTGATTGGCCTGAGTTCCGCTGCTTACAAATAAAGCGGCTTCTTTACCTGTCAATTCACAAATTTTATTTTGCAATGCGTTTACAGTGGGGTCTTCGCCATACACATCATCACCCACCTCAGCATTCATCATAAACTCGCGCATAGCCTGCGAAGGTTGTGTAATCGTATCGCTGCGCAAATCAATCGGATTCATAAACTGTCCTTATGTTTATTCCCATAACATAATATCTGTTGCCATTGAACCGTTTCGGATTTCCGAATGCTCAAGTTAAAGAGTTGATCAAAATGATGCAAGAATAAAGAGATGTTGGATAAAAGCAAATAGAACAAACAAAAAAGTGAACATCGTCGGCAAGAGAATGTTCACTTTAGTTTAGATTGCTTACAGTCGTCTTTGTTTTAGGGGCGGGCGTGGGTAATAAGCGGTTTGCGTCCTTTCCCTTTAAAACCGGAAATTATTTTTTCCGCTTTATGAGAAGGAACGGTTATAAATGAAAAAGAATCCTTGACCTGTATATCACTAATCTGTCCGGACTTTATAGCCACTTTGTCTCTAATCAGATCGATCAGTTTACGAGAGTTTAAGCGGTTTTTTCTGCCTAAAGCAACAAACAGACGTGATTTGCTCTGGTTATCAAATCGAGGGGTGGAATGCGAAATCTCTTTAATTTCTTTATACGCATTCGGATTAACGTCTTCGTCAAAACTGTATTTTAACAAAGCGGCCACTAATTCTTCAGGATCGGTGTTTTCCATTAATTTATCGGCCCATTTGTAATAATCCGGTGTGATTTCTTTTTCCATAATCGTTTGTAATTCTTGATGTATTTTTTTCTTTTTCGCCTGAATAATATCTTTTATGGTGGGTATTTGCGCTTTTTTTATGTCGGTCTTGACAAAACGTTGAATAAACATCAATTGTTTATACTCGCCGGGAGTAATAAAGGTGATCGCTGTACCCTTATTCCCGGCTCTTCCGGTACGACCAATGCGATGAACATACGATTCCGGGTCCTGGGGCAGGGCATAATTAATTACGTGTGAAAGATTATTCACGTCAATACCACGGGCCGCTACATCCGTGGCGACAAGTATATTTATTTTCCGTTTCTTGAATTTATCCAGTGTACGCTCTCTCTGAGCCTGAGAAATGTCGCCATGAATGGGTTGGCCATCGTAACCACGCTCTGTTAATCCGGCAACCAAAGCATCTACGTCATTTTTCGTGCGACAAAAAACCAGCCCGTAAAACGGTTCTTCCATATCAATTATCCGGCAAAGAGACTCAAATTTATCCGAAGCCTTTACCTCAAAATAAATTTGATTGGTGAGACTTGTAGTGAGTCGTTCTTTTTCAACTTTAAGAGTGGTGTAGTTATCCATATATTTGCGCGCCAGTTCTTTTATTTTACGGGGCATCGTAGCAGAGAACAGAAGTGTTCTTTTCTCTGAATTTGTATGGCGCATGATTTCTTCCATATCGTCAATGAAGCCCATGTTCAACATCTCATCTGCTTCGTCAATCACTAAATAATTCATATTCTGCAGCTTAAGCGTTTTCCGCTTCAAATGATCAATTATCCGGCCAGGGGTTCCCACAACGATATGCACTCCCTTTTTTAATTGCCGTAGTTGTTGATCAATGGACTGACCGCCGTAAACAGGAATGGTTTTGATCCTTTTAGCCCCCTTAAGCGAGTTAATTTCTTCGGAAACCTGAATAGCCAGTTCTCTTGTGGGTGTTAAAATCAAAGCTTGAACCGCGTTCCACTCCGAATCGATCATATCAATTAACGGTAAACCGAAAGCAGCGGTTTTTCCTGTACCCGTCTGTGCCTGTGCGATAATATTTGTTTCATTTTTGAGCATAAGCGGAATGGTTAATGCCTGGATGGGTGTGGGGTTTTCATATCCTTTACTGTCGATTGCCTGAAGTAAATGCGCAGAAAGGCCAAGTTTGTTAAATGTTTTCATGTTCTTCATTTATCTCTCTGAGTTTGTAAAAATGGACTTAATTATGGATACACGAAGGCAGGGTTATCGAAGCGTAATCATACCGATGTGCAAAAACCAATTATAACACTATTTTACTCCGAAACCAAAAGTTTCTTTTCAGGCAGTCGATAGGCCTGATTACAAATGGTCTGAATAAACAATCCGTTTAGTCGTAAAAGTGATAATTTTTCCGGAAATTTCGGCTCTATAAGGAAAATATATTTGTTTTGTCCAAATAGATCACAAATCATTATCCGTAAATATTTATCTTCATCAATAGAAAATTATATAGGAATATAGAATATGGAGGTTTTGGTATGAAAAAAAGAATTACTGGAATTTTGTTTTTATGGGCAAATCTTATTCTGGCTACAACGTATCATACCTTACCCTTTAACGGAACCATCAGCTTTGACTCCGATGAAGATTGGATAACCAGCACAGACGGATATACAGCCTATTGCACATGGGATGACACCTATCTTTACCTGGCTTATTCCGGTCCTCATCTTGCTGCTACGGATACAGTTAGGCGACACACAAAAATATTCTGGTATATCGACACTGATCCTCATGATAATCCCAAAACAGGGCTGGGAACAGATCAAGCGGGTACGGTCTGGACACAAATAATGCCTCAGCAACCTTGGTGGTTTGACGAGCAATCATGGGAACTACCTTTTTATGCCGATTATTTTGTAAAAGAAGCCTACAGTAACCGGGATTCCGTTTATGCCTATTACGGGCCTTGGAATGAGACTGACGGTGTTTGGGAACAAATCGATATGGATACTTCTTTTGCGAATCTGGATACAATAGTTGGCTATTACGAAGTAAAACTGCCGTTAGATTCAATTGGTAATCCTACTAAAATATATATATTGGGATATTTGGTTAGTTCAGAATGGAAAAGTGAACTCAGATATAACCCGGATCCGCAACGTGATGTAGGCGGTACCTATGGAAGCTGGCCTGCGCATTCATTGGAGGGCGGTGACGGGGATAAAAACGAAAACGGAAAATTTAACCACTGGTTTACCTTTCGCCTGATTGACGGGATAGTACCTGACCAGGAAAACGGCCCGCCTTATGTGAGCAATATTCCCGGACAGACCATCAATGAAGGGGAAAGCTTTATGACCATTGCGTTGGATGATTATGTGCTGGATGATTTGAGTCCGGATAGTCTGATTACCTGGTCATATTCCGGTAATAGTGAATTAACCGTGACCATCGATGCCAACCGGGTGGCCACCATTACGGCTCCGGATGAGAATTGGTACGGTACGGAAACCATCACATTTACGGCTACTGATGAAGGGGGAAAAACGGATAGCGATGCGGCAACTTTTGCCATAATGGCTGTGAATGATGCTCCAAATGCAGTTGATGACTCTCTGACAACCGATGAAGATACTCAGGGAACGATAAATGTATTGGCAAATGACAGCGATGTTGAAAACGATACCCTCACGGTTACGGATGTTACACAGGGAGCGCATGGTACAGTAGCTATTCTTGGCGATAGCAGTGTAACTTATACACCGGATGCGGACTATAACGGGGAAGATAACTTCACCTATACGGTTACGGACGACCAGGGCGCTTCTTCCACCGCTACGGTTTTTGTAACGATAAACGCTGTCAACGATGCGCCGCAAGCGGTTAACGATTCTTCTAAAACCCCTCAAAACACAGCAGTGGATATACCGGTTACCTCCAATGATACGGATGTGGATGGAGATACCGTTGTGGTTAGCGATGCTTTGAGTGCCCAAAATGGAACAACCACTGTTTTAAATGACAGTACGGTACGCTATACACCGAATACGGATTTTTTTGGGGCCGATTCGTTCGACTATGTTATCAGCGATGGAAACGGCTCTCTGGATACAGCCAGAGTTTTTGTAACAGTGAATGATCCCCCGATGGCCGTTGATGATACGGCAAGTGTTACGGAAGACAATGCCGTTACTATTAACGTATTGCAGAATGATTCGGATAGTGAGGGAGATTCCATTTGGGTGAGTGCGGTAACCCAGGCTGCAAACGGTAGTGTGACGAACAATAATGACGGAACCGTCACTTATACACCGGATTCTGATTTTTTTGGCGCAGATAGTTTCACCTACACGATTGAGGACGGAATAGGCGGAAGCGACACCGCCACGGTTCGTATCACCATTACGGGTGTTAATGACCCGCCATTGGCTGTGGATGACGCCGATACGACACAACAGGATCAGAGTATTACGGTTAATGTACTGCTAAATGACTCCGATCCGGATAATGACACGCTTAGTGTGAGCGAAGTGTTGGCGCCGGCCAACGGTAGTGCAGTGAACAATAATGACAGCACCATCACCTATACGCCAAACAACGGATTTTATGGCCCCGATAGTTTCAAATATGTGTTGTCGGACGGTCATAACGGCAGCGATACGGCTATGGTACGTATAACCGTAAACGGGAAACCGGTTGCCGTAAAAGATTCTGCAGGAACATCGCAAAATGACCCTGTTACAGTGAATGTATTGCGTAACGACAGCGATCCGGATGGCGATGCGCTCTCTGTTACGGATATCATACAGTCCAGCAACGGCAATGCCACTAACAACAATGACAGTACGATAACATATACACCTAATAACGGATTTTACGGAACGGATACTTTGCAATATATCCTTGGTGACGGAAACGGGGGGGCTGACACGGCGGATGTGGTCATTACAGTGAACGGTAACCCCGTAGCCGGCGATGACAACGGAGTAACAGATGAAGATGCATCCGTAACGATCAATGTACTTACCAATGACAGCGATCCCGAAGGAGATCCGCTGACTATTTCCAGTGTGGGAAATCCGGCGCACGGCAGCGCCCAGGTAAGCGGTGACAGCAGTATCCAGTACACTCCGGATGCGGATTATAACGGCAGTGACAGCTTTACGTATATTGTACAGGATGGAAACGGCGGGGAAGATACGGCTACGGTTTCCATAACAATTAATGCTGTTGCCGATAAACCTGTAGCAGTGGATGACAGCGCTACGACAACGGAAGATGCGGCCATCACGATAAATGTGTTGCAAAACGATAGCGATGCCGACGGCGATGTACTAAGCGTGATCAGTATAACCGATCCGCCAAATGGCAGCGCCGTAAACAACAATGACAGCACCGTCACCTACACACCGGATGCAAATTTCTTTGGAAAAGACAGCTTCTCTTATGTGATTGATGACGGAACAGGATTGAAGGATACGGCAACCGTTCATATGCTTGTTGAGCAGGTCAACGATCCGGTAGTCAGCCAGGATGACAGTGCAACCACTAACGAAGATAACAATGTGACCATACAGGTACTATCCAACGATAGCGATGCGGATGGAGATAACCTTACCGTCACCTGGATAAGCGATCCCCCGAACGGGACTACTTCACTTGTAGGGGACACGGCTGTCTTATACACACCGGACGCCAATTTCTTCGGAAGCGATTCTTTCCGCTATGCTGCTTCAGATGGCAATGGATCCAGCGATACGGCAACGGTTGTTGTGAATGTCCATTCCATAAACGATCCGCCGGAAATCGTAAATTTACCGCAGCAAATGTCTATGGGGGTAAATGATTCTACCAAATTGGATATGACCAAATACGAGTCGGATGTGGATACGCCTGACTCACTCCTGGTCTGGTCCTTCGAACAAAGCGATCCTGTAGCCATCAGTTATAACTATAATCCCGAAACGGATACGCTCACGATCTATTCCTCGGATATCATCGGTGAATTTTACCTCTTCTGTACACTAACCGATGACAGTAACGCTACGGATAAAGATACGATTACCATCACCGTTGAAGACCTTAGCGGTATATTGGATGAACTGAATGGCATTCCCAAAGATTACTCGTTGATGCAGAATTTTCCCAATCCCTTTAACCCGCAAACAACCATTGTGTTCGGTTTGCCTGTAGCCAGCGATGTACGGATCGATGTTTATAATATAGTGGGACAAAAGGTAACCACGTTATTCAATGGCCGTAAACAGGCCGGGTATCATAAAATCCAATTTGATGCCTCGGGCTATTCCAGCGGGATCTACCTCTATCGCATTCAAGCCGGCAAATTCCAACAGGTAAAACGAATGCTGCTTTTAAAATAAACTGAATATACATTGACTAAGGCTGTCCGAAAACGGGCAGCCTTTTTTTATTCATTGTTTTTTTGAGCCCGGTCTCGTTTTTATATTTTTTGAGTACTGTTTATCCCGGCCAACCCATTAAGATACGGTTTGTTTATCTAGTTTTATCGGTTATTGTTCTGTAAATCGGTCGTTCTCGCAGATATTCTGCCAAATTGATTTAACTATTATTATTTAATAAATTACATCAAATATAATATTCCAACAACAGTACGGAGCTTATGCCTTGTCCGGAACCTCATTAGAATCGTTACAAAAAAAAATCGGATTTTACGGAAACAGCCCGGAAGTGGAAGATTTGATGCACACCATAACAATGGTGGCTCCTACGGATTTGTCGGTACTCATTATCGGCGAAAGCGGAACGGGCAAAGAGCTTGTAGCCACGGCAATTCACAATTTAAGCAAACGAAAAGACAAACCTTTAATAACGGTTAATTGCGGAGCTATTCCCGAAGGAATTCTTGAATCGGAACTTTTCGGACACGAAAAAGGTTCTTTTACCGGCGCAATCGGTCAGAAAAAAGGATATTTTGAAGTTGCCGATAAAGGTACCATATTTTTGGATGAAATCGGTGAGATGGCGCTGAACACCCAGGTTAAGCTTCTGCGCGTATTGGAAACAGCCGAATTTATGCGAGTGGGGGGCACCACCACGCACAAAGTGGATGTACGTGTTGTCGCAGCTACAAATAAAGACCTTGAGAAAGCGGTGGAAACCGGGGAATTCCGCCGTGATTTATATTTTCGGCTCAAGGCGATTACGGTGCGTATTCCACCCCTTCGCAAAAGAAAACAGGACATCCCAATACTGGTTAAAAAATTCAGCCACGATTATGCGTTAAAAAATGATATAGATTTTAAAGGGTTTGCGCCGGAAGCAATTGACCTGATGATGGAATACAACTGGCCGGGCAATGTGCGGGAACTGCGAAATTTTGTAGAAACGGCAATTATCCTCAACAAAGGCGAGATTATTCGTCCCGAATACATACGCAACACGTTAAACATCCACCGTGAAGAGAGTATCTCGGAGAACCTGCCCGTACCTTTGAACAAAACGCCGGATCAGGCCGAAAGAGAATTGATCTATCGTACTTTAATTTCGTTAAAACTGGATATGGGCGAAATAAAACGATCATTGAGCGCTTTACTCGAAAACAATATCGCTTTTCAGAAGAGACAGTACGGTGAAGTTTATACATCCCCGGAAGGGCAATCGCCTGAAAAGGAAGTTCAGCCTATGACGCTGAGCGATATGGAACGCAAATTGATAAAAGAGACCTTGCAGCGTTTTGGCGGAAGCCGGCGTAAAACAGCCCGCGCATTGCAGATAAGCGAACGGACGCTCTACCGTAAAATAAATGAATACGGATTATAGCGCTATGCCCTTTTGCAGTAATAAGATACGATTTTTGGGGATTGGTTTGGCGGGGCTGTTACTGGTATCCTGCGGGTATTATTCCTTTAAGGGATCGTTGCCTTCTAACCTGAAAACGGTGGCCATTCCCTTGTTTAACGATAAAACCGCTTATCCGAATATTCGGGAAAAATTGACCGATTATGTAATTACCAAATTTGTCGAAGATAATACATTGGCCATTGTGGACGAAACCCTGGCGGATGTTATTGTTTACGGAACCATCAATTCCATCACACAAAAAGCCGTAAGCGTGGAACAGGGTGAGACAACCAGCCAGTATAAACTAACAATATCGGTAAAAGTAAAAGTCGAAGACCTGCGTAACTCCAAAGTGTTATTTGAAAAAACTATTAAGCAGTACGGTTTGCTGGATGCGACTGCCGGTCTGGAAGAACGCGATCGGGTGATTGATGAGACGTTGCTGCTGATCGGTGATGAAATTGTGGACAGCACCATCGGCAGCTGGTAACAGCCATATACGAAAGTACCTTATCTTCATTTTTATGAGGAGAAAAAATGATTGATACCAAATCCATTGCCGCACAGGTTGGCGGCGAATCGATTTTATTTGCCCAAAGGGCGGACAAGCTTATCGCCAAAAATTTGATAGAAGACGCTATGAAACTATGCGAAGCCGGCGTGAAAACATTTCCCATGTATCCGGAGGGGCATTACACACTCGGCCGTTGTTACGAATTGGCCCAACGATACGATGAAGCCAAAACCGAATACGAGCGTACCTTGTTTTACGCCCCGGAACACATTCAGGCTTTACGAGCCTTGGCCCGGATCTACTTTAGAAATAATTTATCGGCACCCGGGTATGAACTGCTTCAGAAAGCTGTGTTGATTAACCCGCTGGACGAAGGATTATTATCCGAATTAAAAGCAAATAATCTGCCAATACCAAAACTGGGTGATACCGGTGAGACGACTGTGCTGCAAGAACACGTAGAAGAGCAGGTTACAAATGAACCGAAAAACGAGCCTGCACAGGAGGCAGAAGGCCAACCGGAAGCAGACATTCAGCCTCAGGAAGAAATCGTTGAGCTCCCCGAAGTGCCGGAAATGGAAATTTCGGGAGAAGATGTCTTGCCCGAGGAAGATGAATCGTCAGCCCGTTTGCAAGAGGATGAAGATACCGAACAAATCATCATTGACCCCGCAGCCGGTATCGATGAGGATGTGCCGGCACCGATAGAAGATGATAAAAGTCTGGAGCCCGAAATACTGAGCCACGTCATAGAAACAGGCGAGAATGAAGTTCCGGTTACACCGGATGAAACGATGGATATTGAAGAGCAGTTATTTGTCGAAGAAGATGGCAGCGATTCTCCACGGCAAATTGAAAGTGGCGAGAGTAAAGAAATAGACATTCATCCTCCGGATCTCAGCCAATATAACAATGTAAAGGATGACTTTTCCACCCTTATGGAGGATATTTTTCGACCGGTGGTTGATGATGAGGAAGGTGAAGAAGAATGGGGTGAAGACACGACCGAAGAAGAAAATCTTCCGGACGAGGAACACGAGCAAATGGTAGAAGAGAAACCTATTCTTGATACGAGCATTATTTTTCAGGAAGAAAAACGGGCCGACGCAAAACAAAAAGAGGAAGAAGCTCCCCGGGAAGAATCCTCTGAGACCGAACAACTCGATTCGATTACGGAAGAAAAAGAAGTCGCTGCGGAAAGCATCGTTTCCGATACCGATTTACAGCAAGAAAAAGAAGCAATAGAAGAAGAAATTCCAGCGGAGATAGAAGAGGTTACCGAAGTTGCCGAAGAGGAAGATCATTTAACCGAGGCCATTGAACGCATTGAACAAACGGATGAACCGAAAATCATTCCGGAAGAAACGATAGAGCAGAAAGGAGAAGCAGGCACACCGGATAAGACGCATACCCCGTCTTATGATAAAGACGAAGATGGGGTAGATATCGAAGACATTATGAGTAATCCCAGTCTGCTCACGCCCACTTTCGGTGAAATCCTGATTGCCCAGAAAAAATTTGAAGACGCCCGGCGTGTGTTTATGGAGCTATCCAGGAAGGATCCGGAAAATCCGCGCTTCAAGAAAAAAATCGAGTTTCTGGATAAATTGGTTGCGATTAATAAAAATTAATATAATGAAAATACAGTACCGGTTCCTTCTAATCTTACTGTTAAGCAATCTGACTCTTGCCTCCGCCGGTAATTATTTCATACGACTCACAGAGAAAGGCCTCACTCGTAGATCTCAAATTCTGGATAGCGGGCTGAGGCAAATAACAGGGTTAAGCAAGAAATTAAGTGCCGATACGCTGTCCCGTTTTCAACCTGCGATCCTCTCGACCAAGACCGCTCCTGTATTTTACCGATGGCTTATCTATACCACCCCATCGCCGCAATTTCTCGATAGTTTACGCCAACAAGGCTGGATTGATTATTTTGAGGAAGTAAAGACCTTTCGCATCAATAATTCGGCCGGCGACAGTTTGCTGGATAAACAATGGTATCTGCAAACCATTGGCGCCCAGCAAGCCTGGCAATACACCAAAGGCGATTCCTCTGTGCTTATCGGAGTGATTGACACAGGCATTGATTACCGGCATCCCGACATACGTCCCGGTTTATGGGTAAACAGATCGGAATTAAACGGTTTGCCCGGCGTGGATGATGACGGCAACGGTTTTGTCGATGATTCGCTGGGCTGGGATTTTACCGACGCGCCCCGTTTCCCCGACGGGGGCGACTATCTGGATCAGGATAATGATCCGATGGATGAATACGGTACGGGGCACGGAACGCAGGTGGCCGGAATTATCGTCGCTGCAAATGGCAACGGCAGGGGCATAAGCGGAACGGCGCCGGGCGTGCGCGTTATGAATTTGCGGGCCGGAACCGCGGCCGGTTATCTGGAAGAGGATGACGTAGCCAATGCCATCCTCTATGCCTTGGACAACGGAGCGCGGATTGTGAATATGAGCTTCGGCGATGTCGCTTTGTCCCGATTTCTGAAAGAGGTAATTTACTATGCCGCGCAGGAAGGAATTCTT
This sequence comes from Caldithrix abyssi, assembly GCA_011369465.1. Lineage (GTDB taxonomy): Bacteria > Calditrichota > Calditrichia > Calditrichales > Calditrichaceae > DRQG01. Next base: position 44,355 of record DRQG01000114.1, on the reverse strand, counting down.
TTTATCGCCGCCGCAGGCAACAGCGCCAGCGATGCTGCCCATTATCCATCCGGTTTGCCGGAGGTGATATCGGTGGGCGCTTCGACGCCCGCCGACGGTTTGGCCGGTTTTTCCAATTACGGAAACACGCTGGATGTAATCGCTCCCGGCGTGGATATGCTGAGTACGGCGATTGGCGGCGGTTATAATTCGGTAAACGGCACCTCGTTCAGCGCGCCGCTTGTGTCGGCCGTGGCCGGGCTGCTGCTTTCCCATAATTCGGAATACAGCAACGGGCAGATCCGCAATATCCTTAAAACCAGCGCAAAGGATGTGCTATCCAAAGGATGGGATTATTACAGCGGGGCCGGCCGCTTATCGGCCATAGGCGCCGTGTTAACCAGCGAAGGTGGAGCCATACAACTGCGACAGCCCCTTCCGGAATCCAGCCATGCGGGCGACAAACTCTGGCTGGTCGGTTCCATCGTGCATCCCGATATTCTGCAGGCTTCGGTCAGCTATGGATTGGGCAAACAACCGCAGGAATGGTTCACCGTTTTGGATGAAGACCGTCGTCAGGTGTTTTCCGATACGTTAGGCGCTGTGGATATCGCTTCCTATAGCGATACCACGCTGGTTATCCGGATGCAGATGCAGCTGCTGAACGGCAGGGAAGACGAAACCCGCACAACGGTTTATATCGACCGGACAGCGCCTGAAATAAGCGGCGTTCAGGTAATCAATCTGTATGATGGCCCGCAGGGCGCAGTCCTGATCCAATTCCGCACGGATGATGTGACCGGCGCGCGCCTTTATGTGCGGCCAAAAGACCGGCCGGATGTAACCGATGTAATCGATTTGGGATATGAAACGCGAAATCATAGTATCAAACTGACTCAAAACGCTTATCCCGGCTCGTATTCTTTCTATATAGAAGCGGAGAACGGCAGCGGTTTGCTCAGCCGGGCGGATAACAGCGGAAAGCTTTTTGATTTCCGGTTGGAAGAGAATTTTCAGTTTCAATCGTTCACTCCGGTGCCCTGGAAATTGCCCGCCGGTTATATGCTGTCCAAACCAATCGATCTGGATAAGGACGGAAAACAGGAATGTCTGCTCAGCCGGTACGACGAAGATTACGCCTTCGGTCCGGTAGAAATTTATGAATTTGACAGCGATCATTTTGTACAAAGAGCGGTTACCGATTTTAAGGCCATTCCCCGCGATGCCGGTGACGTGAACGGCAATGGTTTGCCGGACATTCTGCTCGCTTATGGTAAAAATGCCTATATTCTGGAAACGGAATCTGCCGGCAGTTTTGCATTAAGAACCATCTGGCAGGATAGCAGCGATTTCTGGCCGGCGGCCTACGGCGATAGCGACGGCGACGGTAAAAACGAGCTGATCGGCTATCGTGATAAGGATTACGTGATTATGGAATACGCGGGTGACAACCGCTTCGAACAAACGGCCGTACTTCCCAATCCAACCCAGGGGCAAAACAATTTTGGAGTGCCGCGTATAGCGCAAAGCGATTTAAATGAAGACGGACGGATTGAGATCGTTTTTGGCGATTATGACGGCGATCTTATAATCTATACCTCTACGGGAGATAATCAATATAAACTGCTTGGCACGGGCCGTACCGTAAATGAAGACGCCACCGAAATGTTAAGCGCCGATCCCCGGGCGTTACTGTTCGCCGGCAGTCACACACCGGATGAACTGGACTATGAGCATGAATTTGACGCCCGCCATTGGAGCTTGGAACGATTTCGGCTAAGTACGGCACAGGATACGTTACTGGCCTCAGCCGCGGTGCATTTTTACGGTTACCGCAGCACACGCGAATTTGACAGCGGCGTTTATACCGGCCGTCTGGACGGTCAACCGCTTCTTTTTGCCGCCTTTTATCCCAATTTGTATGTATTCCGCGTGGAAAGCGATAGCCTCGTTCCCATCTGGCATTATGCGCCGGCCCGCAGCAATACGGTTCTCGTGGCAGATTTTAATTCCGATGGCCGGGATGAATTCTATTTTAATGATGGGAACGCTGTGATCGGATTTAGCGGAGCGAACGGCAGCCGTCCTCTGGCCCCGTTTCCTTTCGTTATCGATGAAGCGGACAGCACGCATATCCGTATGCATTGGGGAACGGTGAGCGGAGCGGAACAATACCGTCTTTATCGCGGAACCGATTGGAATGATTTAAAACCGCTGGTTACTCTTGCCCAAAATCAGTTCAGCGATTCCCTGCTTTTGCCGAACACCGCCTATTATTATGCGGCCAGCGCGCTGGATTCTTCCTATTCGGTGCCAGAAAGCCCGCTCAGCCGGATCGATTCCATAGTTACGGCCTATCCGCCTCGTCTGATCTCTGCGCTTGTTTTAAATGCCACCCAGCTTAAACTTATCTTTGACCAACCGGTTGCCATTCACCCGGATTACCCCTACCGTATCCAAATTCAATCCAGCGGGGAAAATGCCGTAGCCGCGGTGTTGTTTGCTGATAAGCATGCTCTGCTGGCCGCTTTTGCCCGTCCCTTGCCGGTAAATGTGAGCGATACGGTAACCGTTACAAATATTTTCAGCCGCGGGCGCATTCCGGTGGACCGGCGGTTTAACAAGGCTTCCTTTTGGGTTGAACCGCAAGCGCCACAACCTTATCTTAGGCGCTACGAATTGCCGGATCGTTACCATGTTCAATTGTACTTCAGCGAACCGATGCGGTTGGACGATTTGACGGATAAAAACAACTATCGTCTTGAACCGGCCGGTATGATAGAGGCTGTAAATGTAGTAGATTCACTGGGGCAGCAGGTGGAAATCGTTCTACCTGCGCAGTCGATGGCCGGGGCTTTCGGCAAACCCAGCTATCTTACATTGCAGAATTTACACAGCGCTGAGGGAACACTTTTGAAAGAAAGCGGACGAATCAGTTTGTTTAAGCCGGTCAAAGATTTACAAACTTTCTTGCTGTATCCGCAGCCGGTTCGCCCCGAGGATGAAAAGGTCTATTTTGCCAATTTACCGGCGCAGGCGACGATACGAATTTATAATTTGAACGGCAGGTTAATAAGGAAGATAGAAGAAGAAAGCAGCTTCGGCGCGATTTCCTGGGATTTACGGGACAATAATAATCAAAGGGTAAGCGGCGGAATTTATATTTACGAGGTGCGAACGGAAAATGACAGAAAATACGGAAAACTGGCGATTGTGAGGTAAAGGAATATGAGAAAATACAAAAATCCACTGGTTGTTGCGGTAACGGGCGGTATCGGCAGCGGGCAATCCACGGTATGTTCTTTTTTTGAACAATGGCGTTGTAAAGTGATTAATGCCGATCAGAAAGCCAAAGAAGTAATCCGGAAAGACCGGCGTTTGCAAAAAGAACTCAAACAGGTTTTCGGAGAGGATATTTTCTTCAAGAACAGAGAATTAAATGCCAAACGGCTGGCCGAACTGGCCTTTAAGGATGAAATACAAACTTTAAAGCTGAACCAGCTGGTGCATCCCCGCATGGTGGAAAGCCTTGTGGAAGAAATGGAACGGGCCCGATTTTCCCAGAAATTCCCCATCATTATTATTGACGCCGCGCTGGTGTACGAGATCAGCATTGAGCAGATGTTCGACTATATAATTGTGGTAAACGCGCCGATGAGCCTGCGCAGTAAACGGGTAACCAGCCGGGACGGAATGACCAAAAAACAATTCAGCGAACGCGCCAGCAAACAGATTCCTTTGCAGGATAAAGTGAAATGGGCCGATTTCGTTATTGAAAATGACGGCACATTAGAGGAACTAAAAGAACGCACCCGCCAGGTTTACGAAACACTGATTGATCTGCAAAGAAAGCAGGAACGAAAAAGATAGGTAACTACCTTTGCCGGACTCTTTGTTTTTAAGTATTTTATTTCATAGCTGTCCAAAATAACTTATTTTGATGAAAACAGGCATTGTTTTTTTAAGGAGTTACAATAATAACTATCTTCATTGTCAAATCTGTCCATCCACCAACTCTCCCCCTTGGTCCCCCTCTCTTTTCGAAAGAGAGGGGGAATGCCTGTCCGCCGTGGCGGAAAAGGGGGTGAGTTGCCATTTTCTTCAAGCAGTATAGTGTTATAATTTTTATTTTGGACAAGTATGAAGTATTTTATTTGAAAATCCACAAATTCTTTTTATATTACTGATGTTATAATAGGTTAACATTTGTTTAAATGTAGGAAAACCCGTGAAAGAAGTCTGGAAAAAGTTTGAAGAAGTGGAGCTGACGCACAGTAGTGTGCATCATCTTATGGCCATGTACGAACTGCTGAATAAAAACGGCTACGTTCGCGGAGTGGATGTTGCCCGCTATCTGAATATCAGCCGCAGCAGCGTATCCATTACCGTTAAAAAGCTGATTACCCGCGGGTACGTTGTTGAGGACGAAAACAAATTTTATCATCTCACCGATCATGCTATCGAGCTCATCCGCGGTGTACTGAGTAAGCGGCGTATTATCCGTCTCTTTTTTAAAGAAGTGCTGTGTTTGAGCGATGAACTGGCCGAGGCGGAAGCCTGTAAGGTGGAACACCTGCTGGAGGAAGAAACCGGCCACAAGCTGGTTACTTTTATGGGGTACTATCTCTCGGACGCAGCCGCAAGCAAAAAATTCAGAAAAGATTTACAAAATTTCACTTATGAGTGCGATCAACGGGATGATTGCCGGGTTTGCGACCTGGAATGCTATTTTGCGGGGAAAGAAGAAAATCAAAATTAAAAATTTATATGTATAGAATTATCTTCATCTATCCAGTTGGGGAATCACTTCCATCTCTGCCTGGCGCAAGTCTTCCGGAGTATCCAGTTCCATACAAACCAAACGCCCCACATCCACCGGCCAGAGCTGTAGTCCGTCGTTGATACAGTTCTGAAAAGCGCTCTCGTACCAAACGTTCACCTGTTTTTGATCGACAATCATGCGGTTTAATTCGTTGTGCAGTGACCGCAGCCCGGAAGAGGAAAACTTCTCTATACCGATCGATTCGCCGATGGCCAGATTGGGGTCCACTTCTTTGCTGATATCCGTAATATAGCCCTGGCCGTTTATTCGTACTTTTATTTCTTCTTCACCAAGCCGATGGGTGGATTTCAGAGCCAGACAGTTTTCGAAAGAAGAATCCAGCAGCAGGGCAATGATGCGCGGATCAAACAGAATATCGCTGTCCAAAAGCAGCATAGCCTCATCTTCCATATTTTGCAGGGCCAGCCACAGAGAATAAATATTGTTCGTGGTCGCGTACTCGGCATTGTGTACAAATTTTATCCGAACATCGGGATATGTATTTCCGATAAAATCGACAATTTGACTACCCAGATACCCTGTTACAATGATGAATTGTTCAATTCCATTTACCAGTAAATAGTCGATTGAACGCCCAAGAATGGTCTGTTTGCCAAGCTGCAACAGACATTTGGGCGTGTTATCGGTTAAGGGGCGCAAACGCGAGGCCACGCCTGCGGCTAAAATCACAGCTGTCATGCATCCTCTCCCGCTGGTTTGGTGCTTCGGTCCGTAAAATACTGGATGGTAAGCATCACGAAAGCGTAGGCATTTATGCCAAAAAGCAAAATATAAAAATAAAAATAGATTTTGTTCAGCATAGCCAGAATGATGAGCAGAGTAATATGCAAAGAGCTGCCCATCAAACTCCACAAACGGATTACCGGTTTGTTCCGCCGCAAAAAATCATCACGATCGAAAGCAAACGTTTTTTCCGTATTGTTTTTCGTGAAAAATTGCTGCAATCCGAGATATTTCAGATAAACAAAATAAATAAACCGCTTTACATAGTTGCCGCCCTGTTTTTTCAGCGCCAGATATTCATCTTTAAAAAGTTGCAAATCCTCGCCGTACAAACTAATGCTTCCGTAATAATATTCCAGATAACGGTTACGGTAAAAATCAAATAAAACCACGTGGAATAACAGACTGAGCAGGGTGGCCAGTACAAGCAGCCAGCTTTGCAGAGGCTCGCCGGTTACTCGGCTCAGGCCTATGCCCAAACCGATATAGATGGCTCCGTGGGTAACATAATCGGCAATGCCGTCGATTATCCGGCCCAGACGGGTGCCGTTCTTTTTTAGACGGGCTACCTGTCCGTCGCTCAAATCAAACAGATAGTAGATGGAATAGAAAAGCGCCGCCCGGGCGTAATCTTCCGCAGTGGCTCCGGCAAAAAAATAACCGCTTACGATCCCCATAATCATAGCCAGAATGGAAAGTTGATTGGGAGTTACCGGTAAGGGGTAAATCAGCTTTACAAAAACAAAAGAGATGATGCGGTAAAAATAGAGATCCAAAGGTTCTTCCGCGTCGGTCAGCTTTAAGGATTGTCTATATTCTTTGATGATTCCCATGGTTAAACGGCTTCCTTTACAGCAACATACGCTTTGATAGCATCCATCAGTTTTCGGTTTTCGTCCTGCTGTCCGATGGTAATGCGTAATTGGGAATTGAGCACCTTTTCATTCATAAATTTGATGATGATGCCCCGTTCGGTCAGATATTTTTTCAGCGGGGCCATTTGACTTTTTTCCATATCAATCAGCATAAAGTTGGCGTCGGATCGGTAGGGCTTAAACCCGGGCAGCCTGCTGAATTCTTCAAAAAACATATCTTTGTCCGCATTCATCTTGGCGGTGATATCCGCGTAATATTGCGGTGAATCCAACGCGGCCAGAGCAATAGCTTCGGTTAAGCGGTTGTAGCCGAGATAACGCGAAGAGAAGCGTTCGAAACGGGTAAGTCCCTTGCCGATCAATGCAAATCCGACGCGCAGGCCGGCCAGAGCATAATATTTGGAAAAGGTACGAATAACCATTGTATTGGGATAACTATTGATAATCTCAGTCACGTAAGACAGGTCGGTTGTTTTGAACAGAGCATAGGCTTCATCCAGCACCACAACGGCCTCTTTGGTTTTATCCAGCACCCGTTGCAGTTCTTCCGGGCTAAGCGTATTGCCGGTGGGATTGTTTGGCGAGCTGATGAACAGGATGCGCGGTTTATGCTGCTCGTACATTTCCAGCAGCCCATCCACATCGTAGTGGTAGGCTTCTTCACCGGGATAAAGAGGAAATTCAACGGTGATTCCTTCCACTTCGTCGGCAATGGATTTATAATACCACCAGGAAAACTGAGGAACAAACAGGGTCTCTCCTTTGCCCAGGTAGCAATGTATGACCTGTTTAAGCAAGTCTTCGCCCCCATAACCGAGAACCACCCGATCTTCGCTTAGGTTGTAATCTTTAGCCAGGCGCGCATAAAGTTCTCCTTTGGTGGATTTCTCATGGGCACGTGTATACCAATTCAGAAGCCCATGGTCGATATTATTTAGAATTTCTAAACAGGCTGGCGCCGGACCGTAGTTGTTTTCGTTGCGGTCGAGGTAAATTATTTGCGTGTTGTGCTCTGGAAAACTCATAAGAAACTACCTTTCATTTCATTCTTTAAAGCGTAATTATTTTGGATGATACGATATAATCTAATCCGTTGTTTCTTTTTGAATATTAAAACGTTTCATACACGAAGTAAGCGATGTTCGCGGAATCCCCACCAGTTCTGCAGCGCGTGAGATATTGTGATTGACCATTTTAAGCGCCTGAGTGATAATCTCCTTCTGAGCTTCGTGTAATAAGTTTAATCCGTCCGCGGGCTGGAGAGAGACCTGAAATATTGAATCTTCTTTTCCTGCTTGCATAACAGGATTAGAGATAGATAGGTCTTCTGCTTCAATCGATTCGTTTTTTTTAAGAATCATCATGCGCTCGATAAAATTCCGCAGTTCCCGCACATTGCCGGGCCAGGGGAGCATGGTTAAAAACTGTTCCGCTTCTTTGGAAATTTTTTTTACCTGTTTATTGAATCGTTTATTGAACTGATCGATAAATAGTTTAGCCAGGGGCAATATATCCTCACGGCGCTCCCGTAAGGGCGGTACGGACAGTTGGGCCACATTCAGGCGGTAAAACAAATCCATACGGAATTCCTTAGCCTGCACTTTCTCCTGTAAATCCGTATTTGTAGCGGCAATGAAGCGTACGTTTACAGAGGTCGGCTCTACTGCACCCACCCTATGGAAGGCACCTTTCTCCAGTACATGAAGTAGTTTAGCCTGCATATCCATATTAAGTTCACCAATCTCGTCCAGGAACAGGGTTCCGTTATCGGCCATTTCGACCAGTCCCTTTTTGCCTTTTTGCCGCGCACCGGTAAAGGCGCCGTGTTCGTAACCGAAGAGTTCACTTTCGATAAGTTCGGACGGGATGGCCGAGCAGTTGATGGATACGAACGGTTTGTTGAAACGCGAACTCTGATGATGGATGTATTCGGCTAAAATACTTTTTCCGGTTCCGGTTTCGCCTGTAATCAAGATAGTAGAATCGGATTTGGCAAACTCATCGGCCATATGGACTACCGCCTTCATCCCCGGTGAATAGGCCACTATTGCAGGTTGATTTTCATTTATTAAAAAGGAATTGCGTAATTCTTCCACCTCTTTTTTTAGCCGCAGATTATCTAAGGCGCGCTGCACATTAAATAGGATCACCTCGGGTTCTTCCCGTTTTTGGATAAAGTCGTAGGCGCCGTATTTCATAGCTTCCACCGCCACATCGATGTTCCCATGGGCGGTAATCATAATGACCAAAAGATCCGGAAAATCGTCTTTTACTTGTTGTAAAAAGTGCAGCCCGTCGGTGTCCCCCAATCGATAATCGAGTAATAAAAGATCAATCGGTTTTTCATTAAGACGTTGTAAGGCCATATCCGCGGTTGTGGCAATCAATATTTCCCGGTCGGGTTTATTCAGAATACGTCTTAACGAGTTGCATACCGCCTGTTCGTCATCCAATATCAATATACGAAATATCATTACGGACTATCTCCCGTCGCGATGAAATAAAATATAAAATACCGTACCCAAACCAACTTCGCTCTTAATCCAATAGTGGGCATTATGTTGATCCAGAATACGCTGCACGATGGCCATGCCCAATCCCGTACCGTTTGCCGATTTTGTATAAAAAGGATCGAAAACCCTTTTCAAATCTTCATGTGGGATTCCCTTACCCGTATCTTCCACTTCTACGGCAAGATGCTTATCCTCATCCCGTGTACGGATGGTCAGGGTACCTTTGGAGGCCATGGCCTGAAAGGCATTCAAAAACAAGTTAACAAATACCTGTTCCAGTTTATGCGGATCGGCTTTGATCGGACTATGATCGTGATGAAATTCTTTTATGATTCGAATAGCTGATTTTTCCAATTGCTTTTCCAGCAGAACCAGACTGCGTTCAATGATATGCCGGATATCAACCAATTTGAATGATAACTCGTGGGGACGAGCAAAATCCAGAATGCCGGAAACTAAATTTTGAATTCGTTCAATACTCTGCTTGCATTCAGGATATAATTCCTTAAACATTTCATCCGACTGATACCGGCTTTTCAAATATTCCAGATTATTGTTAATGGCAAAAATGGGGTTGCGGATTTCATGCGCTATACCGGCGGATATCTGTCCGAGCGCAAACATCTTTTCCGTCTGGATGGAATAGGCTTCGATTTTCTTACGTTCACTTAAATCCCGGATATATACGAATGAAAGGTCCTGTTCCTCACCCAGTGAAAACCCTCTAATCTGATAGATTTCCACCGGAATTTCCAGTTGATCCCGGCTGAGTAATACGGTCTCATAATGCTCGGCTTCTTCATCGGTGTTGTGTGTGCTCAGATTTTGCTTCTTTTCATTGCTAAGAAATTTTCGCAAGTCAATTTTTCCTATCTCTCTCGATTCACAGCCGGTCAAATGCAAAAATTTGTTATTGGCGTAAATAATAGTAGATGAGCTGTTAATAATAGCCACCGCATCAAAAGAACATTCGCTGAGCTGACGGTATTTGTTTTCCGATTCTTTTAACTGGGAAGTATAATCTCTTATCTGACGGCGCATTTTGTCTATAGAGGACGCTAAGCTGCCGATTTCATCCGAACTGTTCCATTTTAGCTGGAAATCGTAGTCACCGGATTCTATATGCCGCGCTACCTGCTCTATTTCGCCCAGAGGTTTTATAACAGAACGTTTGATAGCGATAAACATGGGAATACTCATTGCGATAATAGCCAGCACTCCGGTTAAGGTAAAAAAGAGCATATGGGTTTTCTTGGCTTTGCGGTGTTCATCGATGGGCAACAATATACTGATTCCACCGCGTAAATCGCCCAATTCATAACCCTGACGCGAATGACAGCTCAAACACGATTGATCCGTATAAAGTGGGGCAAAAAAACGGAAATATTCTTTCTTACCAACGATTTCCGTTTGGTAAAACTCATGTTTTTGTTGCGATTTTGTGCTGTCCTGAAAAAACAAAAGGGCTTGTTTTTCGAACTGATCCGGTTTGTTGCCGGGGTTAAGATACTTGAGACTGGTCAAATGAAAATGTACCTGATCGCCCATGGTGGTACTCAATTCACTAAGCTCGCGCGTAACCAAGGCCGGATTGCGCAACATTAGGGTGTCGCCGTCAATGGTGATTAACTCCGGATGGGGCAAAAACCGATTAGGCTGCTCACCGCTGCGTTTAAGAATGAAAACACCCTCGTGATCCGAAACCCATTTTCGTATAAGAACGATGTTGTTGTAAATGGAGCGGGCTGTTGTGAGCAAGTGATTCTCTATCTGATTGTCGAAATGTACACCCAGAGTGTAAAAGAGTACAGAGATTGTCACTGTAACGGTAATGACAATAATTAGAATTACTTTATTAGCTAATCTCATTGTTGCCCGGGTAAAGGTTTAGGTCTTTAAAAACATAAAATTACACAATTGTAAAAAAAATACCAATACATTTTGAATCATACGTAATTTTCGCTTAATAATGATAATAGGAATGGAAGAAAATATTCGAATATCATTAAATTTGATTGTTTTTTTAAGAATATCATATTAAATTACTTAACTTTGTTAAATAACGCCGGGCCAATCAGGTGCCGGACAAATCGTTCATTGGAGGTAAATTATTTATGTCAGAAGAGAAAAAAGAAGCAGTGGCGGAAGAACAGGTCTCTGAGGCCACTGAAATCGTTAACCCTAACCCCGTTGACGAGCAAAGCGCTCAGGAAACGGACACTCAGGAAGAAGCAACAAAAGAAACGGAAAAATCTACAGCAGACGAGCCAAAACCTGAACCGGAAAAAAGTACTGCTCAAAACGATGACTATGAAGAGATCGTCGTGGACATTAATGATCTCGAAGAAGAGAAGGAATATCCCGAAGCCGAGATGGAAACGCTCACACGTCTTTATGATCAGACCATGAGCAAAATCAGTGAAGGAGAGATCGTTAACGGACGCGTGTTAAATATCACCGATAACGGTGTGATCATAGATATTGGTTTTAAGTCTGAAGGCATCGTCCCTCTGGAAGAATTTGATAATATCGATGAAATTAAACCCGGCGACGAAATAGAGGTATATCTGGAAACGCTGGAAAGCAGCGACGGGCAGTTAACCCTCTCGCGTCGAAAAGCGGATTTTATCCGTATATGGGAAAAACTGGTCGAAAAACATGAAAATGATGAAGTGATCCCGGGTACAATTACCCGTCGTATAAAAGGCGGCATGGTGGTCAATTTGATGGGGGTAGATGCCTTTCTGCCCGGCTCGCAAATTGACGTGAAACCCATCCGCGATTTTGACGCTTATCTGGGCAAACAGATGAATTTTAAGATCGTCAAAGTGAACCACGCCCGCAAGAACATCGTTGTATCCTCCCGCGTACTTATCGAGAAAGAAATGGAAAGCCAGCGCAAGGAAATCCTGGATACTCTTGAGCGCGGACAGGTGCGTAAAGGTACGGTTAAAAACATCACCGATTTTGGCGTGTTTATTGATTTGGGCGGTGTGGACGGATTGCTGCACATCACCGATTTAAGCTGGGGCAGGGTTAATCATCCCTCCGAACTGGTTAAACTGGATCAGGAACTCGAGGTCATGATTCTGGACTTCAACGAAGAAAAGGATCGTATCTCACTGGGATTGAAGCAACTGCAGGCGCACCCCTGGGAAAATGTGGAAGAAAAATATCCGGTTGGTTCCACGATCAAAGGCCGTGTGGTCAGTTTGACCGATTACGGTGCTTTTGTGGAACTGGAAAAAGGCATCGAAGGTCTGATTCATATTTCGGAAATGTCCTGGTCTCAACATATCAAACATCCCAGCCAACTGCTTACCGTCGGTCAGGAAATCGAAGCGGTTGTGCTGAATATCGAGCCGGATGCTAAAAAGATTTCGTTGGGTCTGAAGCAGCTGGAACCGGATCCCTGGGAAAATATTGAAGAAAGATATCCGGTAGGTTCTGTACATAAAGGACAGGTTCGCAATTTAACCCAGTTTGGGGCCTTTGTGGAATTGGAAGAGGGCATTGACGGCCTGGTGCATATCTCAGACTTATCCTGGACGAAGAAAGTACGCCATCCGAGTGAAATCGTTAAAAAGGGTGATGAGATCGAAGTGGTTGTTCTCGGAATCAATCGCGAAGAGCGCCGTATCGCCTTGGGGCACAAACAGATTGACGCCAACCCCTGGGATTCCTTTGAAGAAAATTACAAGGTGGGTACCGAGACAAACGGAAAAATCGCCCGCATTATCGAAAAAGGGATCATCGTAACGCTGCCGCTGGGTGTTGATGGTTTTATTCCCAATCAGCATCTGGGTTTGCCAAAAGGCAAAAAAGCCAGCGATGTATATGAAGTTGGCTCCGAGATTCCCGCCAAAGTCATCGAATTTGATAAGGAGAACAAAAAAATTGTTCTGTCCGTAAGCGCATATTTCAGTGACCGCGAACGAAAAGAATTCGAAGATTATTTGGCCAGCCAGGGTGCGAGTAAAACAACCTTAGCCGAGGTAGCCAAAACAACCGAAGCAAAGGATTCCGCTAAAGAAGAGGAAAAACCAAAGAAAAAAGAACAGAAAGAAGAAGAAACCGCTTCGGAAGAACCCGAATCCGGCTCTGAACCTGAGGCAACTGTAGAGGCTAAAGAGGAAAAAACCGAAGAGAAACCGGAAGAACCTGAGACGGCTACAGATACAGAAACCCAAACGAAACCCGAGGCCGAAGCAGAAGCCGAAGAAAAAGAAAAAGCGGAAAAATAAATTAACCTTGAAGTAAATGGGTTAAACTATTAATGCCTGCTCATTAATTTGAGCGGGCATTTTTTTATATTGAACATCCTTATTATTAAGTTACGGAAATAAATGCCGACGATTCTTCATTAGATGTATATATCATTCCTATAATGAATAATATTTGAGCTATAAGGTATATCAGGTATGTTTTCGGGAATATTTAAAAACCTTGGTATGGATTTAGGCACGGCCAATACCATCATTTATGCCTATGATAAAGGATATATAGTTAATGAACCTTCGGTGATTGCTTTTAAGAACGGGAGCAACAGAGGATATAAAATATTATGTATCGGATTGGAAGCCAAAAGAATGTTAGGAAAAACGGGTCGTGAGATTAAAGTGATCCGACCTCTGGCAGATGGTGTTATTGCCGATTTTGTAGCCGGTGAAGCTTTGGTTAAATCCTTTATCCGCCGGGCTAACATTCCTTCGTTTTTGCTCAACCGGATGGTAATCGGGGTTCCCACGGGTATTACCTCGGTAGAGAGAAAAGCGATTATAGACAGCGCTTTGGCAGCCGGAGCGCGCAAGGTGTATCTCGTTTACGAACCCATGGCAGCGGCCATCGGAGTGGGGATGGATGTATTGGGCGCGCATGCCAATATGATTGTGGATATCGGCGGCGGAACAACCGATATCGCCGTTATCAACTACGGTGGTATTGTGGTGGATAATACTCTTCGCCTTGCCAGCGACGAAATGAATGAGGCCATCATGCGTTATATGAAGAACCGATATTATCTGGACATAGGCGAGCTTACAGCGGAAAAAATAAAAATTGAACACGGAATAGCACACGAAGGCTGCAGAAGACGACGATTCAAAGTGAGCGGGATTGACCAACGAACGGGGCTGCCGAGAGAAATCTCGGTTCCAAACAACTTTTTTCTTGCCGCGTTTTCCGGTATCATTAACGCCATTACAAACGCTATTATCAACACGCTCGATCAATTACCGCCGGAACTGGCCGGTGACATTGTAGATAGAGGTCTTGTTCTTACCGGAGGAGGCGCTCTGTTGCAGGGTTTGGATGTTTATTTGCGCGACCGGCTTAATTTGCCGGTTACGGTTGCGCCAAACGCTTTGTTCAGCGTCGCCGAAGGCACAAAGAAAATCCTGGAATCTTTCGATTTTTACAAACAGGTGTTATTCAAGTAAGCGGGATTCATTCAGGAAAAAATATTGCAAGGCAATTATTGTTTTTCCGTCTTTAAAATAACCATCCCAAAGTTTGCGTTTTACCTCTTCCCTGGACATTTCTACAAGATATACATCCTCGTTTTCTTCATCCAATCCACCGCCCTTATGCTTTTTGCAATCGCTGGTGCACATACCGATAAACAGATGAATACGTTCATTGGTAATCCCCGGACTGACGTAAAACCAACCCAGTGAATGGAACGAATCTATTTCGTAGCCGGATTCTTCGATACACTCCCGCCGGATGCAGCTCAATGGAGTGTCCTCTTTTTCCATAACACCGGCCGCAATTTCATCAATCCAGCCTTCCTCACCTTTCGAATACACCGCGTAGCGGAATTGACGAACGAATACAAAACTCCGTCGATCAGTCAAATAAATAAGAGCGCCTGCCGCTTCACCACGGTCCACATTGTAGCGCCGTACCGGCTTCGACCATGCGCCGTCAAACCTTTCGAACTGTAAATTGACTTCATCAATTCGAAAAAAATTGTCCAGAATCCGTTTTTTTGCATGTATTTTTACTTTCAAAATAAATCCTTCACTGTTATATTTGTGGTTCGGCAAAAGAAGATTATTTTAAGCCGGGATATATGATCATTAGGCAATATTGAATTTATGACGATAAAATATCTGTTTCAAACTAAAATTATACTAAAGAGAAACAATGACACCTACACAAGAAAAACTGTTATGGCGGGAAACTTTCAGGGTTCGTTCTTATGAAATAGATTCAAAAGGCAAACTTTCAATACAATCATTGGCTAACTATCTTATGGAAGCCGCCTTTAATCATTCCTATGCTTTACAGGTATCTGTAATTCATCTGAACCGCCAGGGCATTACCTGGGTGCTGTCGCGTTTACACATACAGGTAGAACGATATCCTGACTGGATGGATACGGTAATTGTGGAAACATGGCCTTCGGACAAAAACGACTCTTTTGCATTGCGTGATTTTTTAGTAAAGGATAAAGCCGGCCGGGTTATCGCTACGGCAACCACTTCCTGGATGATAATGGATATTCAAACACGCCGACCGGTTAGTATTCCGGAAGCCCTGGGTGATTTGGTTTACAAAGAAAAAGACAGGGCAATGAATGATAACTTTGATGCGCTGCCACAATTGGAAGAGTTTCAAATAAAGAAGGAATTTAATGTTCGGTTAAGTGATCTGGACCTAAACCAACACGTTAATTTCCTTAATTATATTGAATGGGCGATTGAATCTGTTCCTCCGGAAATTTGGAAACAATACATATTAAAGGATTTACAGGTTAGCTATCGTGCCGAAGCCAAATTGGGGGACCGCGTAGTCGTTTTTAGTGAACAAAAAAATGAAAAGGAAAATAAGGAATTTGTGCATAGTATTTTACGCGCAAACGATAATCGTGAACTTACGCGTTTAACATCCTGCTGGAAATCCAAATAAATTTTGCTCTTTATGCGGGTTGCTTTAAGGGTAATTACTAAGTAAATTTACGCATTTTGCGAGGATGGCGGAATTGGCAGACGCGCCAGATTTAGGATCTGGTGCCCTTTGGGCGTGGGAGTTCAAGTCTCCCTCCTCGTACTTTTTTTTAGTAGAGATATTATTAGCCATTGCTACCCCACCTTTTTTAACAGGGATCTTATGAAGGCACTTTTGATTATCATTCTGATTACGATACCCATCTTTGTTTCCGGACAAACATTAGAGAAAAAAAATAGACCGGACAGGCCAAAAATTGGTCTGGTTCTAAGCGGTGGAGGCGCCAAGGGACTCGCCCATATCGGTGTGTTAAAAATTCTCGAAGAGCAGGGTATCCGACCGGATTATATTACCGGAACAAGCATGGGCTCCATAGTTGGCGCATTATATGCTCTCGGGTATAGTGCTGCCCAGTTGGATTCCATCGTTGCCGGTATCGATTGGAATGGGGTATTTAGCGACGAATTATCACGTAGAATGCTTTCTATGGAGGAAAAAAGCGATCACGGACGATTTATTCTGGAAATTCCGATCCGTGAATTTTCCATTTCTTTCCCCAAAGGGCTTATTGCCGGGCATAAACTCTCTCTTCTATTAACCAGACTCATGCTACCGGGAAGCAGTATAAGTGATTTTGACAAATTACCTATTCCTTTTCGATGTATAGCCACCGATTTGGAAACGGGTAAAGCGGTAGTTCTGAAACAAGGTTATTTAGCCAAGGCAACCCGGGCGAGTATGGCCATCCCAACCGTAGTTACACCGGTTGAAATTGATGGCCATTTGTTGGTAGATGGGGGGATTGTGAGAAATTTCCCCGTACAGGATGTAATCGATATGGGAGCGGATTACATAATCGGTGTGGATGTGGGTGCTCCATTGCGCGCCAGAGATGAAATTAACTCATTATTTGATGTGATGGATCAGGTCATGTCCTTCCGGGGAGACCGATCTACCGCAGAGCAACGTAAAAAATGCGATATTCTCATCGTTCCGGATATCACCGGAATAGATGCGGCCAGTTTCAAACAGGTTAAGGATATCATCGGACGAGGTGAAAAAGCGGCTCTGGAAAAACTGGATGAATTAAAATCGTTTAGTGCATCTTTAAAAAATTATACTTCTGCATCAGATAAAGTATCCGCTCCACATCCACCGCCATTTTTTGTAGTAAAGCAAATTCGCATAAGTGGTCTGAAAAATGTAAGCCGCCATCTGGTTTTGAATAAACTGTTAATTAAGCAGGGGGACCGGGTTACAGTTGGTGATATAGAGGAGGCTGTTAACCGAATATATGGCACCCGTTTCTTTGAAAGGGTCAACTATCGTATCTATTCCCACGCTGATGGTGATATTCTTGAGATTCTTGTTATTGAAAAACATCCCGATGTTCTTAAGGTCGGTTTGCATTATGATTCGGATATCCGCTCTTCTGTTCTGATAAATGTAACACTAAGAAACCTGTGGCTTAAAGGTTCTAAAATGGCTATGGAAGGAAATTTGGGGGAAAATCCGGTTATACATGCATCCTATTTTTATTACACCGATTGGCGGCCCAATGTAGGGCTTGGTTTGGATGTATCTTATTCGGATTATACGGTCTCTGGCTATGATTTCAGTGATATCTCGATCAACGAGATCCGGCTTAAAAACATTACTTCTAACCTGGCCACCCAAACGATTTTGTTATCTTCTTTATCTGTCGGCGTCGGAATCCAGTTCGATAGGAGTAGTTTGTTCGCCGAAACCTTTGTCTCGCTCCCCGAACAATTAGGCACAACACTCCCGGTGCGCGTAAAATACCAGGAAAAGTTTTCACTTTATAACTTATTTACCTATTTGCGTTTTGATTCTTATGACCGAACGGTATATCCGCGAAGCGGTTTACAAGCTGCCATTTCCACGGAATATATCCCCGATATAGAGAAAAGCAACCGATTGTTTCGTTTTTACCTAACTGAGGGGAATACCGATCCGCTCAAGATAGAAGAACAGGTAAGTTATAGTAGCTTTTGGCGATTCAGGTTTGCGTTTAAGCCAATATTTGAAATTAGCGAACGTTTTTCTATGGGAATGCGTTTTGGAGTTGGCTTGACTTCCAAGGTAGGCATACCTCTGTCGTATAACTTTTTTCTTGGTGGGATAGTCCGGGAAACGAGGTCTTATATTCCGTTTTATGGCCTGCCGTTTTTAAGCACACCAACCAATAATTACATTTTGGGCGGTTTGCGGTTTCAATATCAGGTGTTAAACAGGATTTATTTTCTTGCAGATGGCAACATAGCCAAGATATCCTCGGATCTCGAGAAGGTGTTTACTCTAAACAATTTAATTCAAGGATATGGCGCTACGATAGGTATCGATAGTCCGGTTGGCCCGCTTGAATTTTCCGTGATAAACGGCAATCAGTTGCTAAATTGGATTTCCTATATTAATATTGGTTTTAGATTTTAATTAATATTACATTCACGTTAAATAACAAATCCGAAATCAATACCAATTTCAATATAAGGTCTAACTATGAGAAAGATAATATTTATAGTGCTTCTGGCTTTTTCCTATACATTCTCGCAAAATGCGGCAAATCTGTTTTTCAATGCCAATGGGGGCAGGGCAGCCGCCATGGGTAACGCGTATACAGCCCTTTCCGATGATGTACTCGGTCTGGCCTGGAATCCGGCAGGATTGGGGTATTTGCGTTCGTATGCTTCGTCCGTAGTCGGACGATTTGGTTTCGGAAATTCCTCGATTAACGGGTTTGAACCTTACGGTATAAATTCATGGAAGGTGGATTTAAATTCCTGGTCTCAGTTAAATTTTATCGGCATTGTGGTGCCGTTCGAAATAGAAGGTGTTTCCGGGGGCACAGGATTTTCTTTCCGGCGCGTTTATAATTTAACCCTGGAACAAAATCACACCATAAAGACATCTACCGATTCGTACAGTTATCACGATAATTCGGATGGAGGAGTGGATGCATTTACCTTAGCTTTTGGTGTACGCCTGCATAAAGTCATATCGGTAGGCCTCACCTTAAATTATCTGATAGGGACAGTGGATGGTTTCAGGAATTTGAATAAAAACAATCAAAATGATCCAACAAATTATATAACCTATAACAACGAGTATTCCGGATTTTCCGCCGAAGGTGGTTTGATGATTAAACCGATGGATCTTTTTACCGTGGGTGCACACTTTATTATCCCATATACCGTAACAGAGGATTCAACCGGAGGTGGAAGTGTAAAACTGGGTATCCCCTTGGCTTTCTCCATCGGTATAGCCGTCTTTCCGATGGAACATCTCATCCTTTCCATGGATTATCGGAATCAACCCATGTCTGCGGTAACTGTGAACAATCGTTCCCTCAAAGATTTATACGGAACCGAAGATACATATTCGATTCATATTGGAGCAGAATGGCAAACCGAAAAGCTGGCCTATCGCATCGGCTACTATAAAAACAAAGAAACTCAAAATGTGTTTAATCCGGATCATGTATTCACCGGCGGTGTAGGGATCAAGTTTAGCAGCTTTATGCTAAATACGGCGCTGGAGTATACCGAGACCAATATAAAAAGAGAGTTTGATCTGGATGACGCCCTGATACCCTACACACAAAATACCAGTGAATGGCGCATAACCATTGGGGCGCAGGTTTACTTCTACGGTGCGTTTTGATAAAACCCAACCTGTTCGTTCATTAAAACGGACAGGTTTTTTTTGTTCATCCTTAAATATTCATTGAGCTCAGCCCCCTTGCCCGGTCTTCCGGAATACACCGCAAAATTCTTTGCTTTTAATTTGTATTTTCTCTAAAATCCATATTGATAAAATTACGATAAAAAACTTAACCATGAGGTAAAAATGAAACCTGTTGATCGTTCGTTATTTTTAGACCGCTTTTTAACCTATGTCAAATTTGATACCCAATCCAGCGAAGAATCCGATACCTATCCGAGTACACTTAAACAACTGGAACTTTCCAAACATCTTGTAAAAGAGTTAAAGGATTTAGGTTTGGAAGATGTGGAACTGACCGAACACGGTTATGTATTTGCCACATTACCTGCCAATGTGGATCACCCGGTACCCGTAATCGGATTGATCGCTCATGTGGATACCTCGCCGGAAGTAAGCGGCGCCGGTGTGAATCCGGTAATCCACGAAAACTATCAGGGTGGAGATATCGTTTTACCCGCAGATACCAGCCAGGTAATAGAATACAGAAATAATCCGGATTTAAAAAACTGCATCGGGCATGATATTATTACTACGGATGGTACAACATTGCTTGGCGCGGATAATAAAGCCGGTATAGCGGAAATTATGGGTGCGCTAACGTATCTTATCCAAAATCCGGAGATTAAACACGGTAAAATTCGGGTGGCTTTTACAGTAGATGAAGAAGTGGGCACAGGCACCGAGCATTTTGACGTAAAACATTTCGGCGCGGATTTCGCTTACACCATCGACGGCGAGGCCGCGGGTGAAATTGAAGATGAAACCTTTTGCGCCGATACCGCCATTGTTAAAGTAAAAGGCGTTAATGTTCATCCCGGTTATGCCAAGGGTAAAATGATTAACGGTATTAAGATTGCAGCGGAATTTATTGACAGGCTGCCCAAGAACAGCAACTCGCCGGAGACAACGGAAGGACGGGAAGGCTACTTACATCCTCATGCCATAAAAGGCGGAGTGGAATTGACTGAAATTACCTTTCTTGTCCGCGATTTTACCGTAGAAGGATTAAAAGAAAGGGAAAAATTGCTGGCCCACATTGCTCGTGAGTTATCCGATAAATACAATCCCGCTTCCGTGGAAATGGAAGTAAAAGAATCGTACCGGAATATGAAATATAAGATTGACGAACACCCCGAGGTTGTGGAGTACGCACTGGAAGCGGTACGGCGCAGCGGATTGGAACCGAAAAAAAACCTGATACGAGGCGGTACGGACGGCGCCAGACTTTCTTATATGGGGCTGCCTACTCCAAATGTGTTTACAGGCGGGCACAATTTCCACAGCCAGAAGGAGTGGATTTCCATCCAGGATATGGAAAAAGCGGTGGAAACCATCGTAAACTTGCTGCAAATATGGGAAGAAAAAAGCAGATAATATGGACCAAATAGAATTAACCGATATTCGGCGGATCAGCGATACTGTAATTGTGATTCTTTGGAGCGATGGCCACGAAAGCCTGTATTTCGCTGATCATTTGCGTAAAAACTGCCCCTGTGCGGCCTGCGAAAAGCGTCCTTCGGACACGTCGGAAGGACTGTTTAAAATATACGGGCAGAATATGAGCGATGTTAAGCTTACCGGTTGGGTTCAAATGGGGCGTTACGCAGTGGAATTCCATTTCAGTGATGGGCATAATACAGGGATTTATCCGTATAATCTGTTGAGAGAATTGTGCCAGTGTGATGTGTGTACAGGTAACGCAATTCGAATCGAGGGCCCGCTCAACAGTAAATAAAGACGAAATTAGAGCATTTGTAACAAAAAAAGGCATATAGAAACATATCTATATGCCTTTTTTACAACAGACTGTTTAACACCCTTCATCAAGTTTTTTGGAAGGCTTCTTACGCCTGCGTTTGATTACTTTTTTAGGTTTGTTTATCTCTGTATCTGTACTGGCCGCAACTTGCGTTCCCATTAACACCGGGCCTGCCGCTTTCCGAAACTGGTATGCAAAGATTTCCTCGTCGGTATAAGCGCCGTTAGGCTTTTCGGGATTGGTGAATACCTGCACCCAGTAATTCATCCCACCCATCAGCACATACACGTCATCATAGCCGGCCTCTTTTAGTAAAACCCAGGCCTGAGCGGCTTTGGAATTTCCGTTGGAAGCCAGCACGATGGTTTTGTCGGGGTCGAGTATATCTTTCGCTTCATCACTTAACAGATTAGCGAGAGGAATCCATTCGCTGCCGGGAATATGATATTTATCGTAATCCTCCTTGGAACGGATGTCGATAATTTGTACCGAAGGATCTTTATCAATGACCCAATGGGCTACCTCATCCGGCGCAACATAATGGCTCTGGTTGCTGATTTCCTGTAAAAGAAAGGCCGTATCCACATGTTTGTGCGCCATTTGGTCCACCGGAGAAAAAGCCAGGATGAGGCCTAATAAAATCAGCGTGCCAAAACCGATTGTTTTCAGATTTAGATTCTTCATGCTTCCTGTCCTCCGTATTTTCTTTCCAGCCACTCGCCGCCAATAAACATACCAATAGCCAGCAGGACAACCACAAGAGCGGTAACACCGCTGGACCAATTAAAATAATCCATCAAACGCACATCGCCCATATTGCCGGATAGAAATAAGTCCTCGATGGCGGGGAACATTTCGCCAAAAACAAACATGCCGAAGAGCGCGCCTAAAATAAAAATATATCCGTCAATACGGCCGGTTACGCCGCCTACAACGGCGGTACCCGGGCAATAGCCTCCGATGATGAAACCAAAACCCAGTAATAATCCGCCAACAGCCTGCGCCCCGATATAGGTTGGATTAATATATACTTTACTAATATCCAGCCAGCCGAACAGGGAAAGGTACATAAGACCCAGCATAGCCACGACGATTGCTGTAAACATTACTTTTAACACGGTAATATCTTTAAAGTAGAATTGCAGAGCCAGTTTACGGCTATTGCCGAAACCGGCGCGTTCCAGCCAAAAACCGAAACCGATGCCTAAAATAAGAGCGATCAGAAAACCGGTTTGTTCGCTGAAATATCCGAATTTATAAAAAGGTGCCATCGTTTAACTCCACGTTTTAATTTTCCTATTATTATATCCATTGTTTCCGCAGGAAATAAGCCAGAGCATATCCCCCGGCAAATACGGAAAACATAAAAACCCAGCCGCCTAAGGCCAGCGTGGCGCCGCCGGTCAGGGCCAGTCCGCTGGTGCAGCCGCGGGACAAACGGGCGGCAAAGCCCATCAATGTACCGCCCGTAAAAGCCAGGATTAAACGGCCTTTATTGGAAATATTCGGGCCTTTCCCGATTTTAAATTTAAGTCGTCCTGCCAAAGCTCCGGATATAAATCCGCCAATCATTACCCCGATAATTTCGTAAACGAGCCAGTTGTTAAGGGGATTATTTGCATATTTGCTGAAATAGGGATTGGAAGCGACGTGATCGGATGCGAATAAATTAAGAAACCACACTTCAAAACGCATCATCGCACCGGAAGCTCCCAACCCGCGGCCCATAAAAACAAAGGCCAGCAAAAGGGTTATCCCCAGGCCGATGCCCGCCACGTAAGGGGACATATACTTTTTTTCTTCCATTTTTAAACCTTCCTCATTTCGGTTTTACTTCTCATCTTATTACTAATAGTACATTTGTTCGATAAATTTATACAGCCAACGGGAAGATTGACCTGCATCCACAATGATGAAACGCAGGATCAAACCACCTACCAGAACCAGAATTGCCGGAATCTGAACGGGTATCTTGTAACCTTTCAGTTCCAGTACTTCGGCAAAAAGCGGTAACAACAACCCCAGGCCGACGACAAAAGACCAGAAAACGGCTGTGTAGGGTCCGCCTAAAAACATATGCGCTGCGTGGATATGTACTTCGGTACTGGCTAAAAAGCCCATAAACAAATGGATGATCAGGAACAGCTCAATCCCGATCAAAGCCATGTCCAGCTTGCTGAACCGTTTGCGTTCCTCATGATTTTTCGAGATAAGCAATACCACTGCCGTCCCGGTAGAAAGACCGGAAGTAAGGAAAAGCGGTCCGAGTATGGATGTATTCCAGAAGGGACGCGCGTTAAAGGCCGAAAGCAGGATTCCGGTGTACATCCCCAGAATGACAGCCAGGAAGATTAACGCCCAGGCCATCTGGGTGCGGTACTTTTTAAGCCAATCGTCCAGTTTGTTGAGAATTTCATATTTCCAGTCCCATTGGGGATATAACTCTTTTACAAAGGTAGCTGCCCAGGCGGTGCTCAACGGGAAAATAAGTAAAAGCGTCCAGGCGCCCCAGGACATGGGGGATTCCCAGCGAATGGTTGTGTATAAGCGCCAGAAATACAGTTTGTGTGATAAATCCAGGAACAGGGCCAGCAGGCCGAGAGCCAGCAAAGGCGGTACAAACAAAGGCGCTATCTTTACCGCTGCTTTGTAATCATTCGCCTTACCGCGCAGATAGTACACGGCGGAAAAAAACAGGATGCCGGCCACCACCCCGCCCAGGAACAGGTAGAGTGGAATTTCCCAGCCCCAGGCGTGCAAAAGCGGATCCACGCCCGGGTTCATTCTTCCGGATGTAATGTTGATTTCTTGCATGGAACAATCTCCGTTATCATTTTTTCATTTTATTACAATAAATAAAATACATTCGGTTTTGTCCCCGCTTCGGGGATCAGCGTTTTATGCTTACGGGTTTGCAACACTTTGGATATTTCGCTGTTTTTATCATCCAGATCGCCAAAAATCATGGCATGCGTGGGGCAAACGCTAACACAAGCCGGATTTTCGCCTTCTTTAACCCGGTGTATGCAGAAGGTACATTTGTCCACATACCCTTCCGGGTGAACGTATCGTGCGTCGTAAGGACAGGAGGCGATACAGGCCTTGCAACCGATACAATCATCGTGATCCACCATGACAATCCCGCCTTCGGCGTAATGGCTGGCGCTGGTCGGGCAGCAGCGAACGCAGGGGGCATCGCTGCAATGATTGCAGCGTTCGGAACGGATTTCCAGTTGCAATTCGGGATAAACCCCGCTGGTGGCTTCCACAATCCAGTCGCGGCAGTATCCTACCGGAACGTCATTTTCGGTTTGGCAGGCCACTACACAATCGGTGCAGCCTACGCAACGTTTCGTATCTATGGCCATTGCATATCGTGACATCAGGCTTCACCCTCCTTTCTGAAAGTAACAAAATTGACGCGCATTCCGGTGCCCCCCATAACGGGATCCAGTTTTACACGGGTTATCAGGTGTGTGTCATCGGCGCCACGCAAATAGGATCGTCGTAACCTCTTATCCGACCGCCCAAAACCGTGCACCATATAAATGGCGTCGTGACGGATGCGCTGGGTGACTTTGGCGCGTATTCGGTTGGAACGCACGCCATCCTGATTTTCCAGCACCACGTAATCACCTTGCTTTATGCCCCATTCACGGGCCACCTTTGGGTTGATCCATACTTCGTTTTCACTCTTGACATCGGTAAGCAAAGGATTGTTGGTCGTACGGCTGAATGAGTGCATCGGTGCGCGTCCGTAAAGAAGGCGATAGTATCCATCCGGCGGTTCTTCATGGGCTGTGTAGCGGGGAATGGGATCGAAGCCATACTCGGCCAGAGCTGTGGAGTACAGTTCTATTTTGCCCGTGGGGGTGTTAAACTCGTATTCCTCGCCATCCAGATAATACAGATCTTCCTCGTTCTCCAGTTTTTTTACGCCAATTTCTTTCATTTCCTTCAGACTACTGCCGATGGATTTGAGACGATAATCCAGATATTCCTCGATGTTTTTCCATGGGAAATATTTTTCCAGTCCCAGACGGTTAGCCAGTTCCTTAGCCATCCACCAGGCCGGCTTGGTATTGTATTTGGGCTCAAACGCCGGCGCGCGCAAAGCAACGGTGGGGAAGCGTCCTGGCGAAATACGCAAATCGTCATAGCGCTCCAGGTAGGTACATTCGGGTAAAACAACGTCGGCGTAACCCGTAATTTCGGCCGGCATTATATCAATCGCTACCAGTAACTCCAGATTTTGGATTGCTTCCAGGGTTTGTTGAGGCTGGGGCAAGGTCAACATCAGGTTAGTGCCGTACACAATCCAGCCTTTAAATGAACAATCCCGTTCTGCCGTCGGGATGGTCGCGTCGCAAATACCTGAGGACAGCGCCAGGTTGGCCAAAGGAAACTGATTAGGAAAGGCGTCTTTCCAGTTTTTTTTCGGTTTGGGGAATTTGGGAACGGGGTATTTTTTAACATGCGCTTTGGCTTGCGCGTAAAAACCGCCCCGCCGTCCCCAACTACCCAACAAGGCATTTAAAATGGCGCCGGCACGAACCCGCTGCGTATCGTCGCCGTACCAGGTAACATGCCGTCCCGGATGAACGATGGTGGCCGGGGCATGGCGCGCCATTTCGCGTGCTGTTTCACGGATAATATGCGGTTTAATGGTGGTGATGGGATAAGCCCATTCCGGTGTATTGTGTTTAACCGCTTTTTTCAATTCATCAAAACCATAGGTATATTTTTTAACGTATTCTTTGTCGTACAATTCTTCTTCTATAATTACATTGATCCAGGCCAGCAGCAGGGCAAGGTCGGTAGCCGGTTTGATAGGCAGCCAGTATTTGGATTTACTGGCTGCCGTTGAAAATCTTGGATCTACGGTAATAACCGTTGCTCCGTTGGCAACCGCTTCGCTGAATTCCTGTACCTGACCGTTGTGCATATTCTCACCGATATGCGAACCGATCAGAACAATACATTTGGAATTGCGGATATCGGTGCGTTCAGGTGAGCCAACGCCTTCACCGTAGGTAAGCAGGTATGCTTCTTCACGGGGGCCGCGGCATTGGGCATACGACGGAGCCGCAATGTTATTGGAACCGTAGGCTTTTAAGAGTGTCTTAAAATAGCTGCCTCCGGATCCGTGCGTAAACAAGGCAACGCATTCCGGGCCCCACTTTTTCTTGATCATTTTCATTTTATCGGCAATGTAATCAAAAGCCTCTTCCCAGGTAGCTTCCCGGAAAACCTGTTTGCCGTTTTTCTCCACACGGATAAGAGGTGTTTTGAGCCGATCCGGATCGGTGTAGGCGCCTATTCCGCCCGTACCGCGGGGGCAGAATCGTCCGTTACTGTTGGGATCATCCGGATTGCCGGTGATTTTCCAGGGTTTTCCATCTTTTTTGTGGACCCAGCCTGCACATTTCCAAAAACAAATTTCGCAGTAGGTGGGGGTTGCCGCGTCAGTTGCCTTGCCAAGCAGGTGGAAATTATCCGTTTTTTCTCCGGGCTGAAAAGCCTTAAGCGCGGTAGTGCCCAACACTGCGCCGCCGGTTCCCGCTCCAAGGATTTTAATAAACTGACGTCTTTTAAATCGTTTCGTCATACGGTTTAGACCTCCAGTATTTTTTGAGAATAAATTTTATATTGTTACATTGTGCCGATTGCGTGTAAACAGGGCAGTCTCGGCAATTTTCATTTTTACAACGTTCGCCCTTGTTTTCCACCATCCAGCAGGGAATTTCCGAGGTAAAATAGGCATCGCATTTTTTGCGGTCGTCTTCGGAACAGGGCTTCAGCTCCCAACAAGGAATGGTGGAAAGCAGCATGCGGATGCCGGTGAGGTTGAGTCCCTTTTCCTCGATCAAACTGCGGATGCATTCAATACGCTTGATGTCATCGTTATTGTAAAAACGATGGCGGCCTTTGCTTTTTAAAGGAATGATCAGCCCTTCGGATTCATACAGGCGTAAAGTAGCCACAGAGATGCCAAACATCTTGGCTACGATGCCGATGGGAAAAAGGACGTCTTCTTTTTTATTTTTTTCTACCATAAAACTTGATTGTAATATATAGATAAAACTATAGTGTAAACTATAGATTTGCAAAGAGCGTACCATAATTTTAAATTATCTTCAATCTTTATAATTGAAATAAAATTAACAGCTTGTGATTTGGGTTGGTATATAAATTCTTACTGTTTTTAAGAATTATGGGAAAAATATCTCAAATTTGAGAATACGGGGATAGGGCCTTTTGGGTATGCAAAAACGTATAGATAAAATAGAATTCAGTAAACCGCGTAAACGGATATATACCTTATTTTTTGATGACGGAAGCGAACAAGCGGTTCATGAGGATACGCTGCTCAAATTTCGTCTTGCTCAGGGTTCCCAAATTGATGCTGCTTTGCAATCAAAAATAAGCCGGTTTGAAGAAGAGACAAACTGCAAGGAGCAAGCCTACCGCTTCCTTTCCCGTCGGCCGCACCTTGAACGGGAATTGTATCTCAAACTTATGCATAAAGGATATAATAAAGCATTAATTATGAGCGTACTGGATCGACTCCGAAAAAACAACTTGTTGGATGACGAAGATTTTGTACGCCGCTTTGCCGAGGAAGAAAAATCTTTGCGACACAGCGGACCTCTGCGTATCAAAAAAAAATTAATCGAAAAGGGGGCGCCGCGGGAAATGGTGGAAAGTTGGCTGGAAGATCATTACCCGGAAACGGAGCAGCTTCAGCAGGCTGAAGTTCTTGCTGGAAAAAAATATAACGGAATGCAAAAAATTGGCGGTGCAAAAAGATTACAAAAAGTGCGGAATTTTCTGCGGCAGAGGGGGTTTACATGGAACATCATCCGTGAGGTAACCGCACAGTGGGAAACAGAGGAAGAACTCTAATCCGTCTTATCCTTTAATCACCCCCAACGGCCTGAGGCGGGCTATTTTTTTGCTGATGCCGCTGCTGTGCATGATATTGACCACATCGGCAACGTCTTTATAAGCCTCGGGCATTTCTTCCGCCAAAGTGCCTCGTCCGCGGGCCTGAACCACAACGCCCCTCTGGGCCATTTCCTTAAAAATATCCCTGCCATGCGCTATTTTTTTTGCCTTATGCCGGCTCAACAGACGGCCGGAACCATGACACGTACTCCCGAACGTTTCCTCTTCGGCTTTTTGTGTGCCGATACAAACAAAGGAGTAGCGCCCCATGTCACCCGGTATAAGCACCGGTTGTCCGATGGAACGGTATTTATCCGGAATAGCCGTATTCCCCGGAGCCAATGCCCGCGTAGCGCCTTTACGGTGCACACAAACAGTCTTTTTTACATTCGTATCTACCGTATGTTTTTCCTTTTTAGCGATGTTGTGTGAAACATCGTAAACCAGATGGAAATCTAAAGCCGATTCCGATAGACCCAGTACCCGCAACAGAGCTTTTTTAGCGAGTGTCATTATAACCTGGCGATTGCTCCAGGCAAAATTTGCCGCTGCCGCCATGGCACCCAGATAGTTTTGCCCTTCCGGGCTGTTGATGGGAGCGGAGGCCAGTTGGCGGTCGGGCAGGGCAATATGATATTTCTGAGCCGCTTTGCCCATCACTTTAAGGTAATCGTCGCAAACCTGATAACCCAGCCCCCGCGAACCTGTATGAATTAAGACGACAATCTGACCTTTGAAGAGGCCCAGCACCTCGGCAATCCGCTCATCATAAATCCGGTCGATTTCATCCAGCTCTAAAAAATGGTTACCAGAACCGAGCGTGCCGAGCTGGGTTTGTCCGCGTTCAATGGCTCTGGGGCTTACCTGTTCCGGTTGAGCCCAGTCCAGTTTTCCGGTTTCTTCGATATAATTTAAATCCTCTTCGTTGCCGAATCCCTGCTCTACAACCCAATACACCCCTTCGCGCAAAACATGGGTCATGTCTTTTTTATTTAATTTCTTGATGGCATTCGATGCGCCCACACCGGTCGGGATGGTTCGGAAAAGTTCCTCCACCAGTTTATTCATTTTTGGTTTCACAGCGCTGCTATCCAATGCGGTAGCGGCTAAACGAACCCCGCAGTTAATATCATACCCGACACCGCCCGGTGAAATAACCCCGCTATCCCAATCCGTTGCTGCCACACCGCCTATAGGGAAGCCATACCCCCAATGAATATCGGGCATGGCTAACGAATATTTTTCTATTCCGGGCAGATGGGCTACGTTAATCACCTGTTGCAGCGGTTCTTCTTCCGACAACAGTTGCCGCATCATTTGTTCATTGGCATACACACGGCCGGGTTTGAGCATGGAACCGCTTTTGGGTATCTCAAACAGGTGGTCGTCAATTTTTTTTATTTCATAGTTTTTGAATTTCATCGGAGCACCTCGTCAAATATCAAAAAAGATTTGGGTAGTGTAACCATTCTTTTGATGTACAATTTTTATTTTGTGATAGGTAACCGATTTTATTTCCTGCAGTTGATCATAAACTTGGGGACTTAATCGGGAAACAGCTCCTGTACAGAGCAGTGTCCATTGCGGGGAATCCAAATAAATTTTAAAAGAAGAAAAACCTGTAATAACAATTTGTTGTACCATGAGCAGGTAATTAAGTTCATTCAGAAAAGATACCAGCAGTTCTTCCTTGGATAATTCACTCAGAGATAAATCATAACGTTCAGCGGAAGAGGCTTCGCCAGGGGGAACACCCGTAATGGAATAAAACCCGTTGGCGGCATTGGCAAACAGTTCTTCAAGCGTTTTTCCGCTCACCTCCATTCCTACATCGGCGGTATGTTCGATCTCTCTAAATGTTTTTGATTTCATCGGGGGCTTTGCTTTAACTATCGGTTTGTGTTCGGAATCAAAGTTTTTATATTAATTTACGCTATTTTTTAGGTAAAAGGAATGTATTCCAAAGATTTTTGTTTAATAGATGCGTGTCCTGTGGATCGAAATGCAGTGAATATGAACAGGCACCATAAATTGATAAAGATAAAAAAGAAATAGCCGAATTTAACAAAAGCAAAATAGACAGAAGGGAAAGTATGAAGAATTATAATTTTATAATCGGCCTTATTTTCTTAGTTGTTTTGGTGGGCTGCCAAATAAACGAGCCCAAATTGCCTCCCTGGGAGAGCGAATGGACGCTATATCTGCCAACGCAAGATTTTTACATGTCCGAAGCGGTGGATGAAGAAAACGGGCTGCTCCCCGATACAACCGGAGATGGAATACCTATTCTGGCCTTTAACCTTCAGGACTCCACAGACTGGGAACAGATTGATGCCCGTGATTTGTCCATTAAGCCGGATGATAAACACTTTAGCGGCACATTGGATGAAATCCAATTGGATAAACCGGTGGATGTTAACAGTGATCGAATATATTTTTTACCCTTGTTAAACGAAGTGTTCCCGGGTGTGGGTGTGGGAGACACTCTTCCGCCATACGATTCAATTACGGTTCAACCGCCTTCTCAAACAGTAGCATTCACGGATTTTAAATATGTTAAAATAAAAGAGGGCAGTTTTTACATTACATTTTATAATGATCTTTTTGTAGGTATTCGTAGTGGAATGAAAATAGATGTTTATGACGATAGTCTGAATACCTTTATCACTACTTTCGAGTTCACCTCTCCCATCCCGCCAAAAAGCTCGTTGCAGAGTGATCCGGTAACTATGGACGGAAAATCCATTTCCAACAAACTACGATTTCAATACACACTTCCTCTCGAAGGTTCATCTTCTCCACAGGTTATTACGCAGGAAATGGCCAACGGCTCTATTTATACGGTTTTTTCC
This sequence comes from Caldithrix abyssi, assembly GCA_011369465.1. GTDB lineage: Bacteria > Calditrichota > Calditrichia > Calditrichales > Calditrichaceae > DRQG01. The sequence continues at coordinate 13,168 of DRQG01000114.1, read as the reverse complement.
ATGACTAAATTGAAGGTGGAAGAAGCGTGGGCGATAATCCCCGATCAATCCTTCAGCCGTAATGACAGCGTGGATATTAGCGATCAGGACTATCGCATCCGTCGAGCGGTCATTAAAAAATCGGGAGCCAGAATTAGTATTACGAATCAGCTGCCCGTTAATGCCTCGATTCGGGTGGAATTCCCGAATTTTATACGCGACGGTCAAATCAAAGTGATCGAGCCACACATCTCCGCCGGCTCCTTTTATAGCGATTATATTGATTTTTCCGGCTATGAACTCATAAATGCAAACAACCCCGGTGAGTTTATCCAGTATGTTCATTTTAATGCTTCGGCAAATATAACCACCGATCCGGGGTTTGTTCGGATTACGGCGCAGGATTCTTTTGTTGTGGATGTAAAGATGGACTCCCTGATGTTGAGCGAGTTGGACGGCCAAATTGATACGTTGGAATTTGATTTCGATGAAGTACGGCTGGACTCGATTGATATATTTAAAGATATCGAGGGGAGAATACGTCTGGAAGACCTTATACTCACCCTCAATTTTGACAACCAGATTAATTTTCCTATTGGCGTACAGCTCGAAATGATCGGATATCATAAGGATGATGAAAACGGGCCTGTTACAGATTCCGTAAAAGTAATTATCGATGAACTGGTTCAAAAATCCGATGACGCTCCCGTTACGACGATTGTTCTGGACAAAAATTCTACGAATCCCAGCATTATAGATTTGATGGCCATAATGCCTACGGAAATTAGTATAAAAGGAAAAGCTACGGTGGGCGGAGATGGCAGCGTAACGGATGGAGACGGTATCCGCTTGCGCTATTCCATCGATTCGCCGTTAGCCTTTCATATTACCGAACCGCTGGTATTTCAATCCAGTATGGATAGTCTTCACAGAGATGATATCAGCGATGACACGAGGAAAAAAATTGACGAACAACTGCTCATGGCCAATGTGGCCTTGACTCTTACGAATCAGATGCCCATTGGAGCCGATGTATTTTTCGTCCTCTCCGTGGATTCAACCGATATGGACAGTTCCCAGGCGGAACAACCCTGGCAAAAACTGGTGATCAAAGCCAACGTGGAACCTGCCGTTGTTGATGCTTCGGGGTATGTTAGCCAGGGCGTGGATAGTCAGGTAGAGGTAAACCTCACTAAAGAACAAATACAGATATTTAATTATTCTCCACTCTACTATCGCCAGACGGTCACAATCAATGAAACCAACCAGACCGTTCGCATTAGGCAGCAGGATGGAATCGTAATCAACGGCTTCGTAAAAATGCGTGTAATGCTAAATAAGGAAGAATAGTTTATGCAAATAATACAAAAAAGTATTTTACTGATATTGGGCGTTATATTCAGTCTGAACGCACAAAGTTTTGATGCGGTAAGTCTGGGCCTGGCCGATAACTATTCCGCCATTAGCCGAGGCGTACAGGCCATGCCCTGGAACCCCGCTAATTTAGCCCTTAAAAGGGGAAATACCTTCGAACTGAATTTTGTTTCGTTTAATGTTGGTTTGTATAACAACAGTTTTTCTCTTGCCGATTACAATCGGTATTTTACACAGGAAGGTCATAAAGGGCAGCCCTATTCGGAAAGCGATAAACAGGCTATTCTTGATATGATTCCGGATGAAGGATTAAAAGCTACGACCAATTTAGGCATGAATGCATTCGGTTTCGCCTATAATAATTTTGGTCTGTCTGTGCAGGTTATTCAACAGGGGCAGATGTTTTCAGAGTTCAGTAAAGAATTTGTTGATCTCGCGTTGAACGGCCCTAATTTTACTTTGGATTACTCTCTTCATGAAAACAATCCTGTTAAGGGCGGATCGTTTGCCGCTATGAAAATTTCCGCCGGATATGGATATCCCCTGGAACTGAAATTCCTGAAGAAATATGTGAGTGTATTAGCGGTTGGTGTAAATGTGAACTATTATTTAGGCGGTGCGGGTGCAAAGGTTATTAATTCCGAACTCAAGATTGATCGATTTGGAGCCAAACACGATTCGGTTGCCTTTAGTGCAAGAATGGAAGCCTTGGTCAGCACTCCCGAATCAGCCGGGCCGACCGGCCAGGGCTTTGGGATAGACCTTGGGCTTACAGCGCAATACGAAGAAAAATGGTTTTTCAGCCTCAGCTTCTCAAATCTTTTTGCCAGTATCCGATGGACCGACCATATTGAACGCGTTGTATTGGAGCAAAGCGGTAATCTAAAACTACTTGGAGAAACAAATGAGGACGATATAGTAGAAATTGATACCTCCTATGCGGCCGATCCATTTGAAACAAAGCTGCCTTCCGTTATGCGGGCCGGAGCCAGTTATCAACTGCTGAATAATTTAACCCTTGTGGCCGAATGGCGGCAGGGGTTGGATAATTATTTTGCCAATACAACCACACCCAGGGTCGGCGTCGGTGCCGAGTACTACCCGCTTTCCTGGCTGCCATTGCGCAGCGGTTTTGCCGTGGGCGGGAACCACGGGTTCCAATTCGGGCTTGGGACCGGATTGCACTTCGGATTTTTCCAGATGGATATGTCGTACGCAGTTATAAATAGTCTCTGGCCCGGTTCATCGGAAGGTGTGTTTGCCGCTTTGGGAATAAAACTGCAATTTTAAATTGCTTCTTCACTCCATTTAAAATAAATCAGGCGGATATTAATTCCGCCTTTTTTTATTCTGCCATGGCACATATCTTTTATCCTTTTACAGAAAAATGACACATTTTCCTTTTTAATTTCGTAAAATAGAGAAAAAGGAATTGGAATTCCCGGTGGTGGCACTCACTCCATGAAGAAAGATTCGGTTAAACATAGTTACAAAATAAAACTTGAATACAGTTTTATCCTTGTTTTAACAGGGCTTATTGTGGTTCTGTTTTTGTTTCCCAGAGGTGAAATTATTCCGCCTCAATACACACGATCGGATTTGCCTGTCATAGAGGTTATCGAAATTCCCAGAACAGTTCAGAAGAAGCTTTTGAAAAGGCCGCGTCCCACTAAACCCGCTATCCCTGTTGCCGCGGAAGAAATTGAATTATTGGACCAAATCACCATAGATTATAGCGAAATAGAACAAAATAAGCCTGGGGAAGGAATAAGTGATATTTCCTTCACCATCCGAGACCGGCAGCCCCGCCAGCTTGTGGAGGTGGTTCCGGAAGAGATAGATGAAGAAATACGCGGCGTAATCGTTTTATCTTTGAAGATTGGCAGGAACGGTAAAATTTTACAGCATAAAGTCATTAAAAATTCTACACGTAGTGAACGTGCCTTACAAAAAGTATTGCGCGCTGCTTATCGATCTCGTTGGGAACCGGCAATTTTTAGCGGCAAAACTATTGAGTTCTGGATCGAAAAAACTTATGTAATTAATTAGTCAAAATCGGACGTTTTAATAGTATTTAAAGAATTTCCTAAAATGAAGGGAAAAATCTAAACACGGCAGAACGATCTCTTCCGGTATAAACGCCTGGTTTAAACTATTACAAAAAAGGTAGGAATAATATGTATTTTAAGGTGAGGCAATCTGTTGAGCGTTCTATATTTATATTACTGCTTATGGGGATGGTATTCCCCCTGGCTGGCCAGGATACATACGGCCAGCTGCTTCAACAAGGCCAGATATTTTTCCGCCAGAAACAATATGAAAAAGCAGCGGAAATGTATAAGAAAGCCGTGGAGTTAGATAAGGACCGCGCCGATGCTCACCTGTGGCTCGGTTACCTGAACTATTACCTGAAAAAATATGACGATGCACAGCAATGTTTTGCTGATGTGTTGGAAAAACAACCGAATAATTTGGAAGCGCATTATTATGCGGGTATTTGTGATCGCGAGCGGGCCCGTTTTATGGACCCGGTTAGAAGAACTTTTACCTGGAATGATGCCGAAGAACATTTCCAAAAAATAATAGAGATCGATTCCACCTATATGGAAGTATTTAACGAATTCGCAAAACTGGAATTGTATCGTGAAAATTACAAAAAAGCGATTGAACTGGGGCTGCGGCAGATTCACATTAAGCCCAATGCAATTAATCCTTCGCTGGACATTTTCCGTTACTATGATTTTTATCTTGCCTATGGTGAAAAGGGCGTGTTTAAATCTTTTGACGATACGGATGGCGTACAGCTGGAATGGCTGCGGAAAAGACATTCCGTTTACGACCGTTTTTTTCTGGGGGAAAAATATCGCCGATTGGGCGAATTTGCCGAAGCAGATTCCATTCTTAGCGAGCTCTTGCAAGAGGACTTACCCATATCCAAAGTGCCTGTTTATTTATCCCGTGTACGGTTGTATTATGAAACGGGCCGGGACGAAGAAGCTGAAAAGGATTATTGGGATGCTCTGAAGAGCGTACGCAGCTACCACGAACTCAGGTTCATTTATGATGACTTAAAATATTTGATGACCGATGCCGATTTGAAAACGAGCTTCCCCAACCTGAATAAAATTCAGGAATTTTATGAACGATTCTGGACAAAGCGCAACCCGTTTCCGGGAGCGAAGGTGAATATGCGTTTAGCCGAGCATTACCGCCGTTTAATAAAAGCGGAAAGAGATTATCGTTGGGATGGTGTCCGTTTGCTGGTAACCGATCCCGATATCAGCGGTGTTCTAAAATTTCCGGCGGTATATTATCAAAACGATCGATTGAACGATAAAGGCTTTATTTATGTCCGTTATGGACCCCCGGATCAGGTAGCCACTTTTTTAGGAGACCGTACGGCCAGTAATGAATCATGGTTATATTATGAAACGTTCATGAATCCGAGGTTGATCTTCCATTTTGAAATTCATGAATATGGCGAACCCAATGCCTGGCGGCTTGTACCGGCGCCCAGTAACCCGCAGATGGTTGAAACAAGGCTGGGCTGGGACCCCCAGCTTGATGCCTATTATATGGCTCAAACCGAACTGGATCGGCAGTCTGCTCTCTCCGAAGTACGGATAGAATCGCGACAAATGGTACATGAAGCATTAAACAAAGAACGAGCCTTATCCATTAAGAACATGCGAACCATTAATTATACGATGAATATTGTTAATTTTCTGGATGATCTGAACGAAAATTATTATGAAATTTTTATAGGCGTTCCCAAAGACAATTTGTTTGGTGGACGTAATACAAACGACACATTGCAAATTGAAACGGGATATGCTGTTCAGGATACTTCACTCCACCTGATCCAAAAAGAATATCACACTAAAAAGCTGCTGAATTCCGATAGTACTTACTTTTATAATAACCAACTTCTGGATGTGTACAGAACGTACAACGATTTGAACACCTTTTATGTTTCTACACACGTGCTGGATGAAGATACCCTGGCTCTGGGTGGATACCGTGTGAAAATTAAATCCAATCCTTTTTCGCAAAGCGATTTGTCCGTAAGTGATCTTTTGTTGGCTTACGACATTGCTCCTACGGATAAGGTAGACGCTTTTACCCGAAACGGCCTACGGGTTATGCCCAACCCTTCCCGACGCTTTAACCGGGATCAATTGGTGTATGTATATTATGAAATCTATCATTTGGATAATCAGGATGGTTTGGCTGAATACACCATAGATCAAAAAGTGGAACCCCAGGAAGAGAGCAAAGGTATCTTTGGGACGATTGCCGGATTGTTTTCGGCCTCAAATAAAAAGACCATATCCATTTCCAAAAACTATCAGAGCAGCGAGCCAAGAGCATTCGAATATACGGCATTCGATTTTAAAGACTGGGAAGCCGGGCGGTTGCGAATTACAATTACTGTTACGGATAAAAACACCGGGAAAAGTGCTCAAAGCTCAACGATATTCAATCTGCAATAATGAATTTTCTTCAAATGGCAGTATCCGTATCCTTTCCGGGACGCTGACTGACCTAAGTAAGCAGGGAATTTATCATACTGGCGAAGGGCGATCCCGTTTGGTAGTTAATTTGTAGCCAATCACCTTGTATCACATCACCGGAGATAGATAGAAATTTTCTCTGCCTGAAATAAGCGGCAAATTTAGAATAGGAAGAGAATACTATACCCCGTTTTTATAGATACAACATAATTTGATTCCAACCGAAATCGTCTCTATCTTGATGCATTCTGCGTAATTCAACACATTGAAAGGAAATACAATGTTTTCTGTACAAACTTATTTAAAAAGGCGTGAGATGCTTTTAAAACAAATAGACAAGGGTCTTCTTCTTTTTTTGGGTAATGAAGAAAGTCCTATGAATTATAAAGATAATTTTTATCGATTCCGGCAGGATAGCAGCTTTTTATACTACTTCGGGCATAATGAGCCCGGAATGGCGGCTGTTTTGGATACGGAAACCGGCGAGAGTATTCTTTTCGGATATGATTTCGGAATAGACGATATTATCTGGATGGGGCCGCAAAAAACGTTACATGAAAAAGGGAAACAAATAGGAGTGGCTGACACTCGTCCGATTGACCAGCTTTTTTCATTCATAAATAAAGCAGTGAAGCAGGGCCGGAGAATACACTATCTTCCCCCGTATCGTGATGAGCATAGGATAAAACTGAATCAATTTTTAGGCAAAGACTTCAACGAAATCAAAAACGGCGCATCCGAACCATTTATCCTGGCTGTAGTGGCTCAGCGATCCGTCAAAGAGCCGCAAGAAATTGAAGAAATTGAAAGAGCCCATGCCATTACGAGAGAGATGCATTTGACTGCAATGAGCATGGCACAGCCCGGTCTGTATGAACGCGATATCGCCGGGACCATAGAAGGAATTGCCCTGTCAAAAGGCAGCGGAACATCTTTTCCGGTTATTTTATCGGTGCGGGGTGAAACGCTGCACAACAACTACCACGGCAATCGCCTGGAAAAGGGACATTTAATGGTAAATGATTCCGGCGCGCAATCTCTAAACAACTATGCCGCCGATATCACCCGTACTATTCCAATTGGCGGTTTGTTTACAGCGAAACAACGAGCTGTTTATGAAATTGTATTGGCCGCACAAACCCGTGCCATCGAGGCCATTGCGCCGGGGAAACGCTATCTGGATATTCATTTGCTGGCAGCCAAAACGATTGCACAGGGGTTGAAAGACATAGGACTTATGAAAGGGAATCCGGATGAAGCGGTTGCGCAGGGAGCGCATGCCCTGTTCTTCCCGCATGGTTTAGGCCATATGATGGGGCTGGATGTACACGATATGGAAAATCTGGGTGAGGATTATGTTGGATATGATGAATCGGTGCAAAGAAGTCGGCAATTCGGTTTGGCCTATCTGCGGTTGGCAAAATCTCTGCAACCCGGTTATGTGTTGACGGTGGAACCGGGTATCTATTTCATCCCGGCTCTTATCGAATTGTGGCAAAAAGAAGGTAAATTCAACGATTTTATTGATTATTATGAAGTAAAAAAATACATTGGTTTTGGTGGTATCCGGATAGAAGATGATGTGGAAGTGACGGCTTCCGGATACAGAGTGATCGGCGAAAATATTCCCAAAACGCCGGAAGAAATAGAGCAAATCTGCGGCCAAACTCAGGAATCATAAATCAACGATTCTTATCAGCTCCCATCGATCTGCTAAGGATTTCTTGTAAGTCGTCGATTAGAAAATCTATATTTTTAGGGAGACTAATCGGATAGCAAGACACGGAAAGGCAAGCATGGAAAACGGACGTTCACACATACTCCTGGTAGAAGATGATTCGCAATTGATAAATATCCTGGGTCTGATGTTTGAGAGGAAAGGATACAATTTCGAGATTGCTCATAATGGCCTGGAAGCCCTGGAATCGCTGGAAAGACGAATGCCCGATTTGATTGTTTCCGACATAATGATGCCCAAAATGGATGGACTTGAGTTTCGTAAAAAAGTTTTACAGGTCAAGGACTATAGTTTGATTCCGTTTGTTTTTTTAACGGCAAAGAATAAAAAAGAAGAAAAATTGCAAGGACTGCGTCTGCGGGTAGATGACTACATTACCAAACCATTCGAAATCGATGAGTTTTTAGCCCGGTTGGATTCCATCATTGAGCGCCAGAACTTGCTTAAAGACCTCATATTATTTGATCCGCTTACAAATTTATATAACCGCCGCAGCCTGGAAAACCGCCTCAAATACGAATTGAAAAGAGTGAAACGTTACAAACAATTTTTGTCCTTATTAATCTTTGATCTGGATCATTTTAAAACGGTTAACGACACCTACGGACACATAGCGGGTGATGATGTGCTAAAAGGCGTAGCCGAATTACTCCACACTTCCTTGCGCGACGTGGATTTTGCAGCCAGATACGGTGGAGAAGAGTTTGTTTTGGTTATGCCGGATACGGATAAATCACAAGCGCGCCTTGTTGGCGACCGATTGAGGAAAGATATTGAACAAGCCGGCTTCGGTGATCATCATATTCGTGTTACCGTTAGCGGTGGAATTGCAACAGCCCCCACGGATAGCTCGCGGGTTCGATTTTTAATAAATAAGGCGGACAAAGCCCTCTATAGAGCCAAGCAGAACGGCCGAAACCGGATCGAAGTTTATGAATAAGCCGTTACATTTATGGGAAACAGTTCTTGCCTATAAATAAGACTCCATAGTATCGTTTTCGAATAGACGTGCCACCTGTTGTTCAGCATCCACCAGTTTCATCTTATGGTACACACATCCTTTGCGCAAACACCCTTCAACTATGCCGTTATGCGGTAATTCAAGAACAAATAATGGCGCAGAACATAGCTGGCAGGTCTCATCTTTATCGGTAAGGCTTACACCACACTCCGGGCAGAACAGTTCCAGAACAGCGCCTTTGGGCAGTGAGATACCCTCTTCAATATTATCATAGCTGCCGTATGTCGGGTCTATATAAAAGAGACCTTCTTTACCCTGATATTTTACCTTCACCTTTATAGCGGATTTACCGTGAATTTTTACACTTTCATCCACCAATTGATGCCCATTGGGACAAAAAGCGTGTTCTACATGTACTTTTTTTGCCGGGATTTCCACTTCAATTTGAATTCTCTCTTTCTTATCCATGATATTCTCCATAAGATACGGTCTAATATTAATGCGAAATTATAACAAGAAGATATAATTTGCAAGCTTGCCGGGATATTTTTTAACATAATTTTATTGATTATTTTAATAGCGGAAATTAAACCTTATTTGTAACTCCGGTGGGGAATGTCGTGCAGGAAAATCCCGCCAGGTATAGACCTTTTTTCTGAGACATCCGATTATTCTTGGATCCCTGATATTACTTTTTTTTATGCGAACCTGTTTGATGCGGCCGTTAAGATCTACGGTCGCTTCAATTAAAGCGTATTTTCCTTTCTTTTTTGCACTCTCTAACCTTTTGGATACGCAGGCATATAAGCCCGGAAGATGTTTTATCACCACCTGTTGGTATTTTGTCTGCAAACCGACAGCGCCATCTTCAATCTGCGTTTTGGCCGGTTTCTTTATAGTTGCTTTTCCGCTGCGTCGTATCGGAGTCGATTCAACCGCTAAATTTTTCGGTTCCTGATTTTCACCGGTAACATAAAATACACCCGGTGTATCTTCAATCTTACGTTTCAAATCCGAAGGGTTTTCCCGGGTGCTGATTTCAACTACATATACCGGGTTGTCAACAGCGGTTAAGCGCTTTACAACACGAGCTGAAAAGCGATTAAAAATGCTCTCTATCTGCGATTGCTTTACATTTTGTTCAAAGGCAATGCAAAACTGTTTTTGCAGCGGCGCCAATGTATCCGCAGGATAGTGGAAATGCTGTGGCCGGTCCTGTGCATAAACATAAAAGACAAAAATTAATGTACAAAGTAACCAACGATTCATTTTTGGCTCCAATATGAAAAAGAATTAAATCCAAGCGAGTATCTTCCGGTGAATGCCGCCTGAAATCTTTTAAAGTCGGACAGGCTTTGTTAAACACGATTAATTCTCGGTTATATCTAAATTCGCAAGTATTATGCCATAGGACAAAGTACAGAATACGTAACAGAAAAAATATGGCGGTGTAACACTTTGAATGCATTAAAATTAACCGGATTGAACGTGTGCGTTTACTGGTGGCAAATGAGTGAGGATGAAAATCTGCCGAAATTATTATTGGATATAAACGCGGTCGAAGTGGATAATATTTACACAGAAACAAGCAGAGCGTGCGGATAGGCATGTACGGATTCGTCTATGATAGAAAACATCTGTTTCATTATAAAAAATTTGCTTACATCGATTTTTTCGGGTAGATCAATCCCATGTTCTTCGGGGGGTAACGGATGGCAATCGCTGTCAAATATTAATTCAAAATCCGGTGTTTTCCAAGCCCATCGGGAATCCTTTGTGGCTTTGGTAAGACGATATACCCGGCCGCTGAAGCGGGCCAGCAATTCCCGCGGACTAACAAAATAAAATCCGTCCAGATGTTTCCAGTCATCAAATGAAGACCGATACAAAAAGAACCGCGGTTTTCGTAAATACGGGCCACCGTCTTCCGGACAAAAGGTGTCGCAGTTCCCGCAATCGTTGCAGAACTCTGCGATATTGCCGATCTGCCATTCTTTATCCAAACTGAATTCTTTGCCGGAGAGCGCTTCCCACCGTCCATTGTTCCATCGGAACAACACAGGTTTAGGCGGAGCAGTACGTACTTTATAATGGAAGTTGGCCGCGTTGGGACATACCGGCAGACAAATATCACAACTCAAGCAGTCAAATAAATGCAGTTGGGAACCGATCTTTTTGGGTAAGGCGGTATTGGCCCCGTAACTGTACGGCGATTGGCTGGTAATTTGACGGAGTACCTGACTGCTGTTGTATCTTCCGGCTTCTTGTACATGGCTAAACTTATTTTCGGCTTTGGAAAGAATAAATTCCTCTACCGACCGGACAGACAGACGATCCATATCTTTTTTAAGATTGGTTAAATAGGTATATAGTTTACTGTATCCGCCTTTTTTCAGCAGATCTGTGCAGGTTGTTACAGGCGTTAAATTACAGGAAAGCGCTTCGCTGAAATTATTTTTATTTATCCCGCCGGAATAGGACATGGTAAGCGGTACATCCAGTTTTTCGCGAAATGTATGCATGGTGTGCATAGCCAAAACATATAAAGGCGGCCCCGATAAATAACGCACAGGTTCCCTGAAAATCGTTTCATTATTTTTTACTACCAAAGTATTGGTAAATTTAACGCCTACGGTTTTATCATTTTCACGGGCAAATGTATCAAGGCGACGCATCATAGCCAGGGCATCGTCCAGCGTCATATCGTTGGCAAAGGCTTCTTCATCCAGTTGCAGGTGGCGGTAACCCAGTGTATCTATGAGCAGATCGTGCACAAAATTGTACCCCAAAAGAGTGGGATTCATTTTCACCACCACATGCATCCCATGTTGCGCAATCAAGTGGCGGACAATACTTTCGATTTCATCCGGCGGACAGCCATGAAAGGTGGAAAGGGTGATGGACTGCGATATTTGGGGATCGATTTTTATTTTTTTAAAGTGGCCGAACTCCTTTGGCAAGGTATCCAGCACCTCTTCAATGACAGGAGTGGCATATTTTATGCTATCTATCCAGCGCGATACCGGCTCGGATGAAATGCCTTGCAGGTCGTAGCCGACGGAAACATCAAAAATTGTGTTGTAAAACGGGTCGTCTTTATCGATCCCCAACAATTCGGATTCACGCAGAATGTGTAAAAGCAACCAGGCTTTCACATACTCGCGTAAAGATTCGGCCAGACGGAGTTCCTGCGACCATTCCACGTTAAAGCCGATGTTTCTCATATCGATGCAGGGGCGGGGAATGGTAAGATCATCGAGAATTTGAATGGTTTTCAACTCGATGATACGGCTGCCGCCTAAGAATGAAAGCAGAATGTTTTGGGCCAGCTGGGTGTGCGGACCGGCTGCCGGGCCAAGAGGCGTATAGGCCTCATGCCCGTACAACTTAACGGACAAATCGTATCCGTCAAATCCGCGAAATATTTTCGTTGCGGGATAATTAAAAATAGTTTGTTGGTGTTTATATTCATCAAACATTGTTTGCAGAAGTGCGCCTAATGTTGCGCCTTTAAGATGGGGCATAATACAATATCCGGTTATTTCACTGAGAAGGATTGCTTCTTTTTGACAATCCGTGGCCGTTATTTCATCCAAAATGTTTTTTGGTAAAATTTTAATATATAAAAAATAGGTGTGTCAACGTTTCCAGTCAACATAAAATTTAGCACAAATAAATCTGTCTGTCCGGCTTCTTTTTCTAAAGAAGCCCGTTTTTAAGTACGATAATAACTTGCTGAAAAGTCAAATAGTTACAAACATTCTTGATTTTGTCGAGGGGCAGGTATAAATTGACGCAATCATACGTTTCTCCATTTACGCATCGTATATTAACCTCTATAAAAGGGAGCCCTATAATGAATGTCAAAGGCGCCTTAATATTTGTTTTTTTGATTGTTTTACTTCTTCAAAATAATGTATTCGGACAAAAGGCCAGTGCAGAGTTAATAAGTTCTACGCCTCCCGGTAAACTGCCTTCGGGCGAGCAGGTTAAAGACGGTATTCAAAACCTGTTTCTCAAGGACCATCTCTTATATGTTAGCAATATCTGGGCCGGTATGCAGATTCTGGACGTGAGCGACGTACATAATCCGAAAGAAGTAAGCACATATCGTGCGGATCGCAACCACAATATTTATGTGGAAGACAACCGGGCTTATTTATCCAATGAATTGAGCGGCGTTGATGTGGTGGATGTGAGTGATCCGTCCAATCCCCAGAAAATAGTAACCATACGTACGGATGGCGATGCCTACTGGATTGTGGCTCGTTATCCTCATGTGTTTGTAGCGGAAGAAAGCAAAGGGGTAAATGTATATGATATCAGCGATCCTGCAGCCCCGAAAAAAGTAGGGGGATATGATACGCCGGGGTGGGCCTGGGGTTTGGACATCGCAGGTAACTATCTGTATGTGGCGGATATGAAGGGGGGATTGATTATTTTAGACATCGGCGATCCCTCGCAAATCAAAAAGGTGGGGCGGGTTAAGGAAATTACCCATGCCAAAACCGTACAGGTTGAGGATACTTACGCTTATGTGGCTAACGGGGCCGAGGGTTTATGTATTGTTGACGTTTCCAATCCGGCCTTTCCGAAGTGTAT
>DRQG01000113.1 GCA_011369465.1 Caldithrix abyssi | reverse complement strand
AATTCCAATTATTTTTCCCATTTTATTTCCTCCTTTTAAGCTTTGATTTTCAATCTATCATCATTTTTCGTTTTGCAAGGTTTGTGCCAAAGGCGGATAAATACATATATCTTCTTTAATTTCAATATCTTGCAATATTTTTTAATTCAAGAGAGCTAAATACGAGTGAACGATTCTAAGCCAGATTGGCAGGAATAGCCATGGTTTGGCAGAAAATACATTTAAAGACGGGATGTCAAATTCCATTGACAAACCAATTTTACTTAAAAAGGAATTATTTGCCCTAAGTAAATACGGGAATATAAAAAATAACGATTCCATCGCTTTGAGCGATGGAATCGTTAAAAGAGGATATGGCTAACTAAAGTCCTATTTTAATTCCAGATAAGCCAGTCTGTCCAGTACCTCCCGACGAATACGTGAGCGTACGCTTAACCGAACCACATCGCCTTTGGAATACGAATCCAACATATCGTAGAATTCGTCCACAGATTTAACCGGTTTCCCTTCCAGTTCATAGATTACATCTCCTTTAGCCAACCGGGCTTCATCTGCAGCACTATAACGTTCCACGGATATGACCAAGATACCGTAGTCCAAATCCAAATCCTGCAGAAATTTATCGCTTACGTCGCGAACCCGTAATCCCAGTTCCGGTAGGTCCTTCTTTTCTTTTTCTTTCTTAGCTGTAGTTTCACCGGTTTCTTCATCCATGGCACGCAGCGTTACAGTAAATTCTTTTTCTTCTTTATCGCGCCAAATACCAAGCTGCACTTTATCACCTGGTCGGTGCAAAGCGATGGCCGCCTGCAATTCGTTGGGTTTATCCACTTCTTTACCATCTACTTTCAATACAATGTCACCTTTCTGCAAACCGGCTTCCTCGGCAGCGCTGTTTTCCATCACGCTGGCGATGTGCACCCCGCGCGGACGATCCAGTCCGGCATATTTAGCGATAACCGGTGTAACCGCTTCGATACGGACACCAAGATAACCGCGCCGAAACTCACCGTATTTTTGGATATCATCCACCACTCGTTTGGCGATATTGATGGGCACGGCAAAGCCGTAACCGATATATGCGCCCGTTTCGGTAGCAATGGCGGTGTTTATACCGATTACCTCGCCCTTAAGATTAACCAGTGCGCCGCCGCTGTTACCCGGATTGATTGCCGCGTCCGTTTGGATAAAATTTTCGATGCCGCTGCCGGTTTCATCTCGGATAATATTGATATCCCTGCCCAGGGCGCTCACGATGCCGGCCGTTACCGTTGACGTTAAATAGAGCGGGCTGCCAATAGCCATGACCCATTCACCGATTTGTACTTCATCCGAATTGCCCAGCAAAGCGACAGGCAAATCATCGGCTTCAATTTTAATGAGAGCCACCTCGGTGGATTTATCCATTCCGATCACTTTGGCTTCGAACTCGCGCTCGTCCACCAGCTTAACCTTAAGCTCATCCATATCCGCAACAACGTGATAATTGGTCAGGATATATCCGTCTTTACTAATAATAATGCCCGAACCTAAACCCTGTTGACGCAATTCGGGTGGATGGTTCTCATCATTGGGCATTTCGCCAAAGTCACGAAAGAAAAAGTAAAAAGGATTTTTTTTCATTTTCACTTTTTTTGTCGTGTAAATCGAAACAATGGACGGGCGTACTTTTTTAACCATTTCCACAAACATGGAATTGGGATTAAACTGTCCGGCATCAAGCGAACCATAAGCGGCATTATTACCGCCGGAACCTTCCGTATAGATTTTATCGGCAACTTCCGCATGCGATTTGGCATCGATATTAAATCCTGTGGTAAGCACCACCCCAATTATAACACCGATACTGATCAATCCAAGTATCAGGGCGAGTGAATTTTTTATTCGACTCATCGTTTCCTCCTTTCAGGCTGATGGCCCGCAATTCGTTTATCCTATAGAACTCGTTTCATCTTACTAATCTCTGCTGATCATAATAAGACGTATTAACTGTATCAATGCCATAGCCGCGGCGGCCACATAAGTTAACGCAGCTGCCGTAAGCACTTTACGGGCTCCACTTATCTCTTCACCGGTAAGTAAGCCGTTTTTTTCCAATTGTTTCAGCGCCCGGCCACTGGCATTAAACTCCACCGGTAACGTAATTACATGAAATGCAACGACCGCAGCAAAGAAAATAATTCCTAATTGAATGAGAAACGGGGTGCTTAAAAGAAATCCGATAAAAAACAACGGGAAGGCCGCCCAGGAAGCAAAACTGGTTACCGGCAATATGGAATGCCGTAATTTCAAAGGTGCGTACCCCACGTGATGCTGTATGGCATGGCCCACTTCGTGCGCGGCAACCGCCAAAGCCGCCAACGAATGGCTTTCGTAATTAGCTTGCGAGAGGCGTACTTTTTTTGTGCGTGGATCATAGTGATCGCTGAGTTCTCCGGGGACAGCCTCAACTTCCACATCATAAATACCGTTACTTCTCAGGATTTGTTCGGCAACGGCTGCGCCGTTCATTCCCCGGGCGCTGCGAATTTTTTGATAACGTCGATAGGTTGACTTAACTTTTATTTGCGCCCAGACCGCAAGTATGAAGGCCGGGATGAGTAGAATCATTGTCGGATCATAAAACATGATCGGCATCTGTTTCTCCTTTTTTAGTTTTACAGATTGTATAAACGTGCTTTATTTTAAAAAGTTCAGTTGTTCTACGGTACAACAAAAACCGTTCCAATACGGTTTTTTTGCCATATTGGCACGAATTCCAAAAATATCTGCCTAATATTTTTTTAACCGGGGTTGAGCCATTATCCTTTAACACCGGGGGTTAATAGTATCCGGTTAAACTATCGATAGATGCCATAACCAAATTTTGAACACTTTAAAACACCATTTAACCTTCCCCTGCCCCGACGAGTCGGGGCTTCCCCTCCCTAATGCGATTTGGGAGGGGATTAGCCGAAGGTGAGGAGTGAGTTAGTGATTGGAACCAAAATGAAGTCGTATTCTAATCAGAATTTAAAAATCCTTGCTACAGCTAAATTTATGGTATAAGCCTTATTCTTAACTGGACACTACCAACTGTAGTTTTAATCTATTCACTTTGTTCCGTATCGAAAAACGTGCATTTTTACAACCCAAATGTGTATATTACGCAAGTTTTAGTGTGAATTAAAACAAAATCGAAAAAACGATGAAAAAAAATTATCTCATTGACGGATATAATCTGGGTTTTAAGGACCCTTCTATCGCCGATTGGCTGCATAAAGGAAATACCGAGCGGGCCATCGATCTGATCGTTCGCCGCGTCCGGCAAAGTATCGAAAAAGCCGGTCAAATAATCGTTGTTTTTGACGGTAAAAAATTTTCCGGTACCGGTGGGCCTGCCTACAGCGGAATCCGTGTTGTCTTTTCACGCAAACCTCAAAGCGCCGACGATATAATCAGGGAAAAATTAAGGAGCCTGCCTAACGCATCCGATTGGATCGTTGTTAGCTCGGATCATGAAATTATCAATACAGCCCGCGATATGGGCGCAAGGATTATCCGTTCCGAGGAATTTCTCAAATCCTCGATGAAAAAAACATCGGTAAAAAACACAATGGGTACTCCGGATAAATATAACCCGCAAAATGTAAATGTGGATTACTGGCTGGAACAGTTTAAAAACGGCGAAGAAGAATGAAACCGCTCACCAAAACATATTCCGGCCGTTTCAGTCTGCTTTTTTGGTTGAGTTTCCTTGTGGTCATTCTACTCAACCTGCTGATCTGGCTTTACTTGAATCAGGTGGAACAGGAATTCAGAGCCCAACTGCGTGACCGTTTGCAGGACGCCAATCAGATGCTGGGCAGGCTGATGCATGAATATAATGAAGATGTGAACATTCATCTTTTGGTGCCGGGTGATAACACATCGCTGGAATACCTGTTTTACCGGCAGGTTTTCGAGGAAATTCGTACCAGCGGAACCCTGCAATCCATTGTATTGGTTTCGCCACAGGGCGAAATTCTTATTTCATCTCCGGACATCCTCTCCCGGCATACTATTTTAAGCTTTACCAACAGCCCGCAGTTTATGCAGGCGCTTAACGGCCAAACCGTCGTTTCGGAGATTGAAGAGTTTGAAGGGGAACGGTTTATGACCGGATACACGCCCATAACCGATTTGGACGGATTTTTACTCGGCATTTTGATTATTGAGGCTAAAGCGGGATATTTCAATATCCTTAACACGCTAAAAAACAACCTGCTCTTGTTCTCCCTGCTCAATTTTGTACTTATCTCACTTATCGCTTTTATGCTCTTCCGGCTGGTACGACGTACCATACGTTACGAGCGGGAAATCCGCGACCAGGAGCATCTGGTACAGTTGGGAACCATGGCGGCTTCGGTTGCACATGAGCTGCGCAACCCGCTGAACATTATCGAAGCAACCAATGATACGATTCGGAAAAAATATGCCCAAAATACCGACGAAATGTTTGAATACATTCCTCAGGAAATCAAACGGCTTAACGCCTTGATTGACGAATTTTTACGTTTTGCCCGCATGCCCCGGTTAAAAGTCGAAATCATCCGTCTGGAACAACTTATGGAACGTGTTAAACTTGGATTTCCACAGGAAGAAGCGAACCGCATTCAAGTATCGCTTCCCGACGACGATATGCATATCCATACGGACGGGAATTTGCTACAGCAAATACTCACGAATATCGTAGCCAACGCTTTGCAGGCATCCGATAACGAACAGCCGGTACACATTCGATTAGAAAAGCGGCCAAAAGGACGTTTGTTGATTACGGTGGAAGACCGGGGAGCTGGTATCCCGCCCGATCGTCTGGATAAAATCTTTGAACCTTTTTTTACGACAAAAGAAAAAGGCACCGGCCTGGGTTTGGCCATAAGCAGAAAATTGATTCAGTTTTTACAGGGCGATATTCAGGTAGAGTCCGAACAAAACAAAGGCACAAAAGTTAGCATCACAATCGGCGATTTAAGTTAGTTTATTCCATTTAAAAAAGACGATACACAATACATGGCAGAAAGATTTTCACGTATCACCTCGGCAGCATTCTTTTCCTTATGCGTCATTCTTCTTTTCAGTCCGGCGGGTAGTTATTCCCAGCAGCCCGTTTATCCTCCGGTAGTGGGCAACATTGTCATAATGGGTAATAATTCCACCGACGAAGAAATCATCCGCCGCGAGCTACTTTTTACCGAAGGCGACACATTGAATGATTCTATGCTCGTCATTTCAGAAAACCGGTTGAACAATTTGCTGCTGTTCAATCGGGTGGAAATCAATCTGATACCGGCCCAGGATCGGGTTATTGTGCTTATTCAGGTTACGGAGCGGTTATATATCTTTCCTTATCCGGTCCTTCAACTGGAAGACCGGGATTGGAATAAAATCACTTACGGATTCGGAATTGTGCATGAAAATTTCCGCGGCAGAAACGAAAAATTAGCTGCCAACGTTTTGTTCGGAAACCGGCCGGGATTTAACATTAAATACTACAATCCCTGGTTTGGCGGTAAGGCACATTTATCCGGCGGTATATTTCTTAAAAAATTCCAGATGGACAACCGCCTTTACGGATTTCCCGAACGCCATTTTGATATGGATTTTTTCTTCGGCAAAAACTGGACATATTATTTTTCCAACCGTATCGCTTTGGGGCGTATCGATATAAGCGTGGACAATGCTTATGCAGGCTATTTTCAGAATCAGACCAGAGAAATAAACAATTATGTGGTGCTGTCCACATTGTACGATAAACGTGATATTTATGCTTATCCCACTGCCGGGTTCTTTTTCAAAAATGAGATCGGATATTTTGGTCTTTTCAATGATAAACTCAATTACTGGAAGTTCCTGTTCGATATCCGAAAGTATGCCCATTGGAAATCACTGATTTTTGCCGGCCGGTTCTACACCTTGCAAACCGTGGGCGATCTTCCGGTTTATGATCTTGTTTATATAGGATTTGGTGAGCGTGTACGCGGACATTTTTATGAAGTTTACTACGGAAGGCATGCAATGATTGCCAGCCTGGAACTACGTTATCCCATTATCTCCACGCGCTATTATACAATACCCGTACAATACGTTCCGCCGTTATTTACACAAAATTTGAAGTTTGGTATCAATGCCGGTTTGTTTTACGATGCCGGAATGAGCTGGGGATACGACAGAGCATTTGTAAAAGAAAATCTGATTCAGGGTTTTGGCGCCGGTTTGCATATACGCTTGCCGTACATTGAGGTTTTTCGGATTGAAGCGGCATTTAACGAGCAATTTCGAATTGAATATATTTTTGAAGTACGAATTTCGTTCTAAGAATAGTAATAACGCATCAGAACAGGGTCAAAGGCACCCCGGATGATATGAAAGGTATAGGATTGCCAACTGTTTAATTTTTCAAAAGCGGCGGCGTCTTTTAAATTTGCACAACGGATGGTGCCCAATACGCCTTTCTCAAATAATATAATTCCCTTTTCCCGTCTATTGAACAGCAAAGCAAAACCGGTTAATCTTTCCTCCTCACAATAATTAATAATATCTTCCACACTGAGTTTCTTCCGGTCACCTTTAAGCAAGGTATTGCTGCCGATACGCACCCGCGCGTAAAAATGCAGCATAGATTGCACCTTTGCCAGAAGCATTTCATTATCGATCGGTTTGGTAATGTAATCGATGGCGCCTCGTTTATAGGCGGAAAGACGAATATCTCTGTTGTTAACAGCGCTGAGGAACAGAAAGGGTATATCCGCATAATCGGGTAAAGCACGCACCTCTTTGAGAACCTGCAATCCATCCATACCCGGCATGCGAACATCGCATAAAACTAAGTAAATGTTTTTATCGGTAAAGCGCAAAAACGAAAGCGCTTCCGTACCGGACAAAAAATTATGGGTTTTAAAACCATTTTCCCAGAAAAGAGAAGATAGAAACTGCAATGTCTGCGGCTCATCGTCTATCAGGACAATATCACAGGTATTTTCTGATTCCATTTTTCGCTATAAAATTGAGATGAAAAAAAAAATATTTTTTTCTATTGTACCAGATCCCGACCTTTGTTGAATTCTATACTGTATAAAAAAAAGACAGATATGAATTAGGAATATCAAAACGTTTTCTATAGTTTCCGCTAATTTGAGTCGGTTATTATTGCTATTTACTCGGAATATTTTTCCAATACCTCAGTAGAAAATGAAAAAAACCGATAATTATTTTTCTATGTAATATTTTTTTGTAATTTCCCGATGCTGAAGACGATGAAACCAAAATTAATAACGACAGGTTAGCAAATTAACATAAGGTATTTATTTTAATTAAAAGGAAATCTTATGCCGCTGGTACCAGAACACATAAAGGCATTGCAGCCTTACAAGGCGGGTAAACCGATCGGCGAATTACAACGTGAACTGGGACTTAAAAAAATTGTCAAATTGGCCTCAAATGAAAACCCTTTAGGCGTATCCCCCAAAGCGCTCAGCGCCTTAAAAAAGGCTGTGATGTCGGTAAACCGTTATCCATCCGCCGATGGTTTTGAACTACGCAAGGCCCTTGCAGACCGCTACGATGTAAAAATAGACAATGTATTTTTAGGACACGGTTCGGAAGGCATTATTTCCATTATTATGCGCACCTTTTTACTGGACGACGAAGAAGCGATTACTTCGGAAGGTTCGTTTATCACCTTTAATATCGCCGCTCAATCACGCGGGATTAAATTGGTTAAGGCGCCGTTAAAGGATTACCATATCGATCTGCAAGCCATTGCCGGACGCATCACCGATAAAACCAAAGTAATTTATCTGGCCAACCCCAACAATCCTACAGGCACCATTTTTAAAGTACACTCTTTTCTGGAATTTATTAAACAGGTTCCTCCGAGGGTGCTGGTAATTCTGGATGAAGCCTATTTTGAGTTTGCCCGCGAAGACCCGGCCTATCCGGATTCCATGCAATACCGGCTGGATAATGTAATCACCCTGCGCACCTTTTCAAAGGCATACGGTTTGGCCGGCGTACGGGTGGGCTACGGCTTTGCCCACGAACATTTTATCTCTAATTTAATGAAAATCAAACTGGCCTTTGAACCCAGCTCTCTGGCTTTGGCTGCCGGCACGGCTGCGCTGGAAGATATTGATTTTCTGGAACAGACGCTGCATCTTAACCGGCAGGGTTTAAAATTCTTCTATGACCTGTTTGACCGGCTGGGGCTGCGTTATCTCAGATCGCATGCTAATTTTGTTACCCTCGTTTTTGATTCGGAAGAACAGGTTAACCGCCTGTACGATCGCCTGCTGCGCAAAGGAGTCATTGTCCGTCCCTTAAAAGCTTTTGGACTGCCCAATTGCATTCGGGTATCCACCGGGCTGGAAGAAGAAAACGCCTTTTTTGCCAAAGCGCTGGAAAACGTATTGTAAAACAATGAAACAGGTTATCTCGGCCTCGCGGCGTACGGACATCCCGGCCTATTGCCTTAAATGGTTTATGGAACAGATACGGGAGGGTTTTGCGGACGTACACAACCCTTTTTACCGCGGTCAGGTACGAAGGGTTTCCCTGCTGCCGGATGACGTGGAGTGGATCGTATTCTGGTCGCGTAATTACCGGGTGTTTCTGAAACATTACGCCTTTTTTACTCCCTACAATCTTTTTTTCCATTTCACCATTCTGCCCAAAAGCGCTTTGGAAAAGAGCGGGCTATCCATCCCGGAAGCGCTGTATCAGATGGAACGACTGGCGGCATTATACGGCCCCGAGCGTATCATCTGGCGTTACGATCCTCTGGTCTATTGGGAAGATAAATCCGGCCGGCATACCAATTATAATCCCGAGGAATTCGAATCGCTTTGCCGGGAGGTAGCGCATTTAGGTGTCCAACGCTGTTATTTCAGTTTTGCTCATCCCTATGGCAAACTGGAAGCACGGTTCAGGAATAGATTTACAAACGGCCGGCTTCTGCAAAAATCAATAGAGGAACAGAAAACGATAACCGCCCGATTAAACGCCATTGCCGCGGCATACAACATCACTCTTTTTTCCTGCTGTAACGACGCCCTGTTAGCCGTTCCGGGTGTTGCCAAAGGCCGCTGCATCGACGGTGATCTGCTCAACAGTTTGGCAAGCTCCGGCCCGGTAAGCCGGGCCAAAACACCAACACGGCAAGATTGCGGCTGCAGCAAATCCGTGGACATCGGCGATTATGTTGCCCAGCCCTGCCCCACCGGGTGTTTGTATTGCTATGCCAATCCTGTATGGCGATAAACGATATCCTGATAATAAAATAAATAGATAACTCTATTCTCTTTAAGATTTCTACAGACTATCTATAATATAATCCCAAAAATACTTGCATACGGAAAAAAAGTACAGCATCTTTTTATAAACACAAACAGACGTT
>DRQG01000112.1 GCA_011369465.1 Caldithrix abyssi | reverse complement strand
CGCAGGCCTTTGTGGGTTTGCTGAATATCATTGGTCTGGTGCCGATCATCGGGCCGATCATCGCCAAGGTACTGGCCCTGCCGTTTTTCTGGTTGATCAATGCTCTGGGATATTTTGTGTCTATTTTGGCCATTAAGCGCGGCTATACAAAAGAGGTGGTTAATTACCGTATCCTTACCGTTGTATTACTGGTAGGCATTGTAATCGGGTTTATTCTTGGCAAAATTATTTAACACGGTATATAGTTATTGTTTTGAGTAGAAAATAATGATTTGATTTCCACTCTTTCCCCACCGCTCGGCTGTCGTAACCGGTTCCAGCGGCTGCTTTAGAAGGGCTATTTTCCGTTATGCACAACTATACATCCACTGTCCGCGAAATATATGATCTGCAGAAATTTGCCATTAAACTGGGGCTGGATAATATCCGGGCGCTGTGCGCAGAACTGGGCGATCCGCAAAAAGCGTATCCGGTCATTCATCTGGCCGGTACTAACGGAAAAGGATCCACAGCCTTTTTTTTGGCTAGAATCCTGCAATCGGCCGGTTTAAAAACGGCTCTGTTCACCAGCCCGCATTTGTCCGATTTCCGGGAACGGATACGGGTAAACGGGCGGAAGATCAGCCGCGGTTCTGTTATACGCTTTTGGGAAAGGATGCGGGCGTCGGTTTTGCAAAGAAAGGCCACTTTTTTCGATACCACCACAGCCTTGGCGCTGGACTGGTTTCGGCAGATGAAGGTGGACGTGGCTGTGATCGAAACCGGCCTGGGCGGGCGGCTGGATTCGACCAATATCGTCGAGGCCGGGTACACGGTACTAACGCCCATCCATTTCGATCATCAAAAACAGTTGGGCGACAATCTACGGCAAATTGCCGCCGAAAAAGCCGGAATCATAAAAAAACATTCGGCTGTGTTCAGCGCTGTGCAGAAAGCGGAGGCGCTTGAGACCATTCGCCAATATCTTAAAAAAGAGCATCGTTTCTTTTACCTGGCCGATCACATCAGCTGGGAACGCAAAACGGTAAGCTGGAGCGGTCAACGGTTTGATCTGTTTGATCATCTGCATCGTCTGGAATATCACGATTTAAAAACACGTCAGCTGGGCGGTTTCCAATTGGCCAATATTGCGCTGGCCTACCTGACCGCCCGCATGTTCCTTAAAGAACACCGGATTCTATTTAATGAAGCTGCGTTCCGCAGTATGCTGGCGCGCGCTGTCTGGCCGGGGCGCATGCAGGTTGTTGCCCGGCAGCCGAATATTGTGTTGGATGTAAGCCACAATCCGGAAGGCATCGAAAAAACGCTGAAGGCCGTGAATGAACTTTGCCCTCCGGAAAAACTCGTTCTTTTAACGGGATTGGTAGATGATAAAAATTATGTCGATGTCGCCCGGATCGTTAAACGCGCCGCCGGAGGGATCGTAGTTACGGAACCGGCTACGCATCGCCGCCTTGCAGCAACGGATTTGGCTGCAGCTTTTCAAAATGCAGGAAAAAAAGTGAAAATAATTCAAGATTTACACCGGGCGTTCGAGTTTTGTAAACAATCGCTTAAACAGGATGAAACTCTGTTGGTGATCGGCAGTCATTATCTGGTCGGCCCTCTGTTGGAAAATATAAATTAATTTGACATATTAAAGACAGGCGGTTATATTTGGAGTCCATATTATTGCCGGTGTATTTAATCCTTATCGATTAATCAAGATCACCCCAAATTACTTTATTTTGTTACACCATTTGAAAATTCTATTGAATCCAAAATTTCTAATAAATTTACGAGGTTTTTATTATGTTGGACATTGAAGAACTAAAAGAGAAAAAAATCACCGAACTGACCAAAATTGCTCAGGATATGGATATTACCGGAATTTCCGGCCTGAACAAATCGGAATTGATTTTCCGCATCCTGGAAGAGCAGACGGCGCAGGAAGGTTTGATTTTTTCCAAAGGCGTATTGGAAATCCTCCCGGACGGGTACGGATTTCTGCGTTCACAAAATTACAGCTATTTGCCCGGCCCGGATGATATTTACATTTCTCCGTCGCAAATTAAACGCTTTGGCCTGCGTACGGGCGATACGGTTACCGGCCAAATTCGGCCGCCCAAAGATAACGAACGGTTCTTTGCTTTGCTTCGGGTGGAAGCGGTTAATTTTGAGAGTCCGGAAAAGGCACGGGAACGCAATCTCTTTGACACGCTAACCCCGCTTTATCCGGAAGAACGCATCAACCTGGAAACCGACCGCCGTGATTATACCACACGAGTGATGGATTTACTGACGCCAATCGGTAAAGGACAGCGCGGACTCATTGTGGCCCAGCCGCGTACGGGTAAAACCATCATTCTGCAAAAAATAGCCAACGCTATCACCAAAAATCATCCCGAAGTTGAACTGATGGTGCTTTTAATAGATGAACGTCCCGAAGAGGTAACCGATATGGAACGCTCTGTGGAAGCGGAAGTCATCAGTTCCACCTTTGACGAGCCGGCCGAACGCCACGTGCAGGTGGCCAATATGGTGCTGGAAAAAGCCAAACGCCTGGTTGAGTACAAAAAAGATGTGGTTATTCTGTTGGACAGTATTACCCGTCTGGCCCGGGCGCACAACACGGTGGTTCCGCATAGCGGTAAAATTCTTTCCGGCGGTGTGGATTCCAACGCCTTGCAAAAACCCAAACGCTTTTTCGGCTCGGCCCGTAATATCGAAGAAGGGGGCAGTCTGACCATCATCGCCACGGCGTTGATTGATACGGGATCGCGGATGGACGAAGTGATATTTGAAGAATTTAAAGGAACCGGTAATATGGAACTGGTGCTGGATCGCCGGCTTTCCGACCGCCGTATCTTCCCGGCCATCGATATCAACAAATCCGGTACCCGAAAAGAAGAATTGCTGCTCAGCCGCGAAGAACTCTCGCGTATCTGGATCCTGCGTAAGCTGCTGAATGAAATGAATGTAATCGAAGCGATGGAATTTCTGCTGGATAAATTATCCGAATCCAAGAGCAATAAAGATTTTCTGAGGAATATGAACTCCTGATAAAAAAAGTTGAAATCGTCCTTTTCATTCGCTAAATTTATAAGCTCAAATTCAGGACGTAAGGAGGAAAGTTGTGAAAAAAGGTATTCATCCGGAATACAAACTGGGTACCGTAACCTGCGCTTGTGGAAATACATTTCAGACCCACACTACCGTTGGGGATTTAAAGGTTGAAATCTGCTCTGCGTGCCATCCTTTTTATACCGGTAAACAAAAACTGGTTGACTCGGCCGGCCGCGTAGAAAAATTTATGAGAAAATACAACCGTAAGTAGCGCCCTTTGCGGGCACCATAAACAGTATTAAAAAACGGGATGAAATGCTATGTCATGTCATTCCGTTTTTTTTATATTAAAAGGAAAACTATGCCAAACAATAGCGAAGAAAAAATAATGCCCGTGGGCGGACAGGCCGTTATCGAAGGCGTGATGATGCGTTCCCCCAAAAGGATCGCCACCGCGGTACGGCGCGCCAACGGCAACATCGAAGTAAAGGTGCAGGAATTCGAATCATTGATTTCACGGAAAAAATTTCTGGATATTCCGGTTTTACGGGGAGCCATCACCTTAATTGAAGTGATGATTCTGGGCATAAAAACGCTGCAATGGTCTGCGGATAAAGCCATCGAAGACGAAGAACAGAAGGAAATTGCCGAAGGTAAAAAAGTTAAAAAGAAAAAGAAAAAAGAAGGCATGTCCACCACTAGCGCCGTATTTTCCATCGGCCTGGCGCTGATTATCGGAATAGGTGTTTTCTTCGCCCTGCCGTTGTATGTAACCACCAATGTATTTGACATTGAAAAACAGGCCTTTGCTTTTAATCTGGTAGCCGGGCTTATTCGCATTGTTCTCTTTCTGGCTTATATCTGGGGTATTTCCTTTATGAAAGACGTCAAACGGTTGTTCCAGTACCACGGGGCCGAACACAAAGCTGTATTCGCTTTTGAGGACAGGGTACGTCTTTCGCCGGAAAACGTACAAAAATACTCCACCTTTCATCCGCGCTGCGGCACCAGTTTTTTGGTGATCGTTATGTTGGTGAGCCTTATTTTTTTCGCTTTGGTGGATACGGTAGTAATGCTTACGTACGGTGAAATTTCGTTATTTATCCGTTTGGCAACCCATTTGCCGCTGATTCCTTTGGTGGGCGGGTTGAGTTATGAAGCGCTGAAACTTTCGGCAAAAAATATAGAAAATCCGCTGGTACGCGCTTTGATTATGCCGGGGTTGGGATTGCAGCGCATTACGACCAGCCAGCCCGATGATCAGCAGGTGGAGGTGGCCATTGCCGCGCTTCAGGCCGCCCTCGGCGAAGAGTACAGCAGCGAATTGGTGGACGAACCACAAATTGATTCGCTGGTCATTCCCGAAACCGCTTGAATTTAAAGGGGAAAGGTAAATGAAAGAACGCATTGAAAAACTGCTCAAACGTTTGGAAGAACTGGAGCAGGCGTTATCGCAACCGGACGTGTTTGACGATCAGAAACGGTACAAAGAGCTCTCACGCGAGCATCGCGAAGTAACCAGAATTATGGAGGTTGGCAAACCGTACCTGAAAGCCGTACAAGACTACGAGGGCAACGCATCGATTATTCGCGACGGTTCCGATCCCGAACTGGTAGAACTGGCTCAGGCGGAAAACGAAGAACTGGAAGAGCAGATACGTGAATATGAAGAACAACTGAAAATCTTGCTTTTGCCCAAAGACCCCGAAGACGACAAAAATGCCATTATGGAAATTCGGGCCGGAACAGGCGGCGACGAAGCGGCTATTTTTGCCGGCGATTTGTATCGCATGTACACAAAATACTGTGAGCGGCACGGTTTTAAGGTGGATGTTATGAGCAGTAATCCTTCGGAACGCGGCGGTTTTAAGGAAATTATATTTTCCGTGGAAGGCGATTCGGCTTATGGAACGCTTAAATTTGAAAGCGGCGTCCACCGGGTACAGCGCGTACCGGAAACGGAAACCCAGGGACGCGTGCACACCTCGGCCGTTTCGGTGGTGGTTTTACCGGAAGCGGAAGAAGTAGATGTGGAAATCGATCCAAATGAACTGCGGATTGATGTGTACCGTTCCAGCGGGCCGGGCGGCCAGAGCGTGAACACAACGGATTCCGCCGTGCGCATTACCCATTTGCCCACCGGTTTGGTGGTGAGCTGTCAGGATGAAAAATCGCAGTTAAAAAATAAGAATAAAGCGCTGAAAGTGTTGCGCAGTCGTTTGCTGGATCTGGCGTTAAGCGAAAAAAATTCCGAGATCGCCGCCAAACGGAAATCCATGGTAGGCACCGGCGACCGCAGCGCCAAAATACGCACCTACAATTTTCCCCAGGGCCGGGTTACGGATCATCGTATCGGTTTAACCCTCTACAAACTGGATCGCATCATCGAAGGCGAAATCGAAGAGTTGATCGAAGCTCTTCAGCTGGCCGAACGCAGCGAAATTCTGAAAGAATCCGCTTAAGCCATTGGCGGTCGGCGTTTTTGCAGAATACGGCGTGTAATCAACGCACCCGAAACGGTGAAAATGGGAAACAGAATAAGCGAACGGATGAGGATGGCCCAACCGGCAAACACCTGATATTCTTCTTTTTGTAACTCTTCATAAATATCTTCCCACATCGGCGGAACTTCATCCAGATTTTCGATGGTGTTCAGAATCCATTCCACCTGCCAGTTACCCATCATTTGGTACATGATATAATGAAATACGAAAGCGACCAGAGCGCCAATAATGCCTGCGCTGAGCCCCAGTTGCACAACAAGCGGTGTGGACATAGAAGCGTCCGGCGGCAGGTAACGCTGATAATAAAAAACAGCAACGGCGCCGCCGGCAGCGATCCCCAAACAGCAAAAGCAATTGATTAAATTAAGCAGAGGTAAAGCGTCAGTCAGGGCGGCAACCACACCGCCCAGTACAACCGCCTGATAGTATATGGCATTGTCTTTCATTGTATTATCATTCCTTCTTATTCGATATTTCTTTAAACACCAAAGTCTCCATTAACAAACGAAAAAGCAAAATCCCCAGTAAAAACCCTGCCGCATAACGAAGATAAGCGTACTCTGTTTGCAGAAACACTTTGTTTATCACAAAGGCGATAACAATAAGAGAAAATAGGATGGCATATATTCCGCGAGGCCAGGCGGAAATTTTATTGCGCAAGACCGCGATCCCAACCGTTATCGTTCCTCCCAGGTAAATAAAGAAGCAGCGGCCGCACACCGGCATGGGCAAACCTGCAATATGCAGGCTACGCTGCGGCAATTGATGGCAAACAGGGTCCATAAAAAAATAAACCGCGCTGCCCATATATTGCAATATGGCAGACGGGGCGGAAACCAGCAACGGTGCCGCCCAGATCAGGGTAAGCCAAACCAGCAGCAGGGCAAAAAGCAACCGTAGCAGGCGCATATTGCGGTTTTCATTTTTATTCATAAAATCCGGTAAGTAATTCTTGAGCCGTTTAATCGTAGATTAGCGTTTAATTTTTCCCGGTAAAATAAACTCATAACGCTTTCGTAGCAACCGGGTAGTAATCCACCGGTCGATGCGCCGAAAGGATAAAAATAATGTCCAGATGAGTTTATCCTCTTTATAATATTTTTCCACTTCCTTTTCGCTTACCGGAGCCAAGCCATCCGAGATATGCCGGTTAATAATCCGGACGGTTAAGGGGATTAAATCGGGGCGCTGTTCCTTGTACAAATTGGCCGCCAGATCGATGTAAACCAGACGTTCGTCATAGTAGCGGTTCATCACATCATCCAAAAAAAAGAGGCGCAGAATCCAGCGTAAAAAGGCGGGCGCGCTCTTAAGCAGCGGTTCCGGGTCGAGCTGCTCCTGCCCGGCTTTACGATACATAGGGGTGCCGGTGTCCACATAAAGCAGATTCCCGTCTACCAGGGCCCAGTTGGACAACTGACCGTCGATGGAAAGTTCGATATCAGGTGTATGTTCTTTGTTAAAACGCCAGATTTTTTGAATTTCCGTAATCACATTCTCCAGCAAGGTTTCCAGTTCATTTTGCGGTAAACTGTGTATGAGTTTATGGGCGAAATGGTCCGGTTCTAAAAGTTTTTGGGCAATGTACAAAGCAGCCGGACGCCGGGGCGCCTGAACAATAACGCCGCTGTCTTCGGGCAGGGTTATGCCGGCCTGCCCAAGCAGCGAGCAGTATTCTTTGTAGTTTGCCAGATAGGTCTCGGCGTCGCTCGTACTGTTAAAAATAGGCAGCCGTTTAAAGGCAACCGCTTCCGGTTGTTTCAAACGAAAAATGGAGGATATTTCACCGTAACCCAGCACCTCTGCCGGAATAGATGACCGTTCGAGATACAAAGGATTGAGCTGTTTTTCAAACTGTGATAAAAGGTTCTGATTAATTTGCATGATTATGCCGCCGGTTGTTTATGGTTCTCTTTTTAATAGATAAATATAATTACATATAAGCCGATTTTATATTTCATTATGGATTTACCGGAAAAATTTTGTTTTTTAGTAAATCTATCCAGAATATATAACTATGACTGATAAAAATCTCATTAGTCCTGGATCTCCCCCTATCAAGGCTTGTGCGCCGTGGCGTGGGGACTAAGGGGGTGTTTTCTACGGAAGGATAAGTTATTGTTTTCGTCGTTATTACAACCCCCTAACCCCCTTTTTTAAGGGGGAATTTTGTGTTTGTTTTAACTAAAGCTACATATTATTTCAGACAGTTGTGATTTTTTAACAAATGTAGTTTTACCATAGGTTTAATTGATTTGCGATTTAAAAATTCAGAGTCTGGTATAACATTGTTTAATCAAAATCTGCAAGTTTACTCCCTATACTATTTTCTCCACCATTTGTTTTATCTTTACTATCGGTTTTAAACGGCGGGCGGCGCGCAGGGCTTTGTCCAATTGCCGGATGATAAAATCTATGTCGCTTTCATCCATAACCAATGGCGGTAAAAACTGACAAACGGAGGTATCGTTATTGGCGTAAATGATAAGCAGGTCGTTATCATAAGCGGTTTTGGTGAGCAGGGGACCGGACAGTTCATCGGCCAGCTCCAGACCCATCATCAGGCCCAGACGGCGCAGGCCTTTTAAGATGCTGTGATGCTTCTTTTGCAAAGCTTCAATCTCACCGGCAAACCGATCCGACAAGCGGTTGACCTTACTCAGAAAATCCGGCGCCGAAGAAATTTCCAAAACGCGTTTGGCCAGAATACAGCCGATTTCCGAGCCGCCGAAGGTGGAAATATGTATAAAGGGGTCCTCATGAAAAACCGATTCCAAATCCTGCCGCAAAATGGTGGCGCTGATGGGATACAGTCCGCCCGAAAGCCCTTTACCCAAGATAACCATATCCGGAATGATATCGAAATATTCGAATCCCCATAACTTACCGGTTCGTCCCAGTCCTGTTTGGACTTCATCCATTATAAGCAGGGTTTCGTTTGAATCGCAAAGCGCGCGGACTTCCTGTAAATATGTTGCATGGGGGATTGCTATTCCCAGAGTGGCGGGTAGGGTTTCCAGAATAACGGCTGCAGTATCCTTATCCAGGGCTGTTTTCAGCGCGCTTATATCGTTAAAGGGGATTTGTTGAAAACCGGGCGCCGACGGCCCGAAGGGGGCGCGATATTTTACATCGCCGGCAGCCAATGCAAGGCCGGTATGTCCGTGATAGCCTCCTCTGGCGGAAATAATGCGCGTTTTGCCTGTGTAGGCCCGGGCTACTTTAAAAGCCAAATCCACCGCTTCGCCGCCGCCCACGCCAAATACCGTGTAGTTCAAATCCCTTGGCATAAGCCGGGCCAGTTCGGCGGCCAGTTCCGCCCTGGGCCGGCTCATCAGATGATGGTTGCCGATGTCATAGTTTTCCAGGCTGTTTCGAAGCAGCTCAATTAATTCTTTGTTTCGGTGGCCTAAATTGAATACTCCGCCGTTGCAATGCAAATTGTATAATCGTTTTTTACCATCCATATCCCACAGCCAGGGACCCTCGCGGTGTCCCATAACGAAATCCATACCGTATTTTTCAAAAAAACGTACTTTACCGGAGGATACGTGTTGGCGGAATTGTTGTATGGCTTTTGATTTTTGTGAGGAATGTTTTTCGCGCATGTTATAATTTTAAGCCAGCAGAAGGAAAGGCGCAAGAAAAAGTGTGGAATTATTTTTCTTTATCGGCAACCACCATTGGAGTTGCTGCAGGAGGCTCCGGCGCATCTTTAGCGCAACGGAAACCGACAAAATTGAACTGTACCTTGGGATGGTAAAAGGTGCGGTAAGTAACCCGTAAATATTTACCGCTGCGATTCCAGGAACCGCCGCGAATCACCTTATAACGCCCCTGAGCCGGTCCTTTCGGGTTTTCCGCGGGACTCTGTTTGTAATAACTTTTACTGTACCAATCGGAACACCATTCCAATACATTACCGTCCATATCAAAGACGCCAAAGGTGTTGGAAATGAATGAACCGACCGGAGCGGTATATTCGTATCCGTCGTCATAACCTTCCACGGAGGGGAAACGGCCTTTTAAGCGGCGGATCGATTCGTCAGCCACATTGCCATAATGATTTCCATAAAAATTACTTTCCTGATAGCTGTACCGCAATCCGCTGTTTTCTCCGCCGCGCGCCGCAAATTCCCATTCGGCTTCGGTCGGCAGGCGTTTCCCGGCCCATTTGGCGTAAGCTTTGGCCTGATACCAGGTAACATTTACGACGGGATGATTATTCGAGCTCCATTCCGGCTGTTTGGGCATTTTGCGCCGTGTGGCGTCGCAAAATTGTCTGAATTCAAAAACGGTTACTTCTTTTATATCGAGATAGAAAGGTTTTACAAATACGCGATGTACCGGCCGTTCGTTGGAGGCACGTCTGCTGCCCATTTCGAACCAGCCTCCGGGGATGTAGGCCATACCCTCTATTTGTGGCGGACCGCTTGGTTTCTCCGGCGTTGGGGCCTCGGAATTTTTTTCCGATTTAATATTCAGGTTTAATGTGTTGCAAG
This sequence comes from Caldithrix abyssi, assembly GCA_011369465.1. GTDB lineage: Bacteria > Calditrichota > Calditrichia > Calditrichales > Calditrichaceae > DRQG01. Next base: position 2,954 of record DRQG01000112.1, on the reverse strand, counting down.
AGTTGAGCAGTATCAATAAAAAAAGTATTAAAGGTATAATGAAGCGTTTCATATTCATATCCGATATTCCTGTATGTTTGGGTATTCGAATGATTAAAACGATTCTTGAATTCTAACCTATTCCTGAACAATTATTTTTCCTGATGCTGCGATACCAATTGATTTGTTATTAACAATATCGATCAATCGGTTAATAAGCTATTTAATCCACATTTCTTTTACAAGCCATAAATAAATTTTTTGAACGATAATCAACATTTTCAAACAGCTCAAATAAATCATTGCTTTTTAAATAAGGAATTTTATATTTATTCCGTCATTTCGTTTTAATGTGGAGCCATAACACATGAGAGAGAGTATTTCGTTCGTACTGAATGGAAAAATCACTGTGATTGATTTTTTGTCCGAGACACGGTTTACCCCAACGACCACGGTGCTCAATTATTTACGAAGTTTGCCCGGCCATCGCGGCGTTAAAGAAGGCTGCGCCGAAGGGGATTGCGGCGCCTGCACCGTTGTATTGGCGGAATTGAATGGTGACGGAAGACTGACCTATCGCGCGGTGAATTCCTGTCTGATCTTTTTACCAAAACTGCACGGCAAAGCGCTTCTGACCGTTGAATATCTGAAAGGTCAAAACGGACAGCTGCATCCGGTTCAGCAGGCTCTGGTGGAAACACACGGTAGCCAGTGCGGGTTCTGCACGCCGGGATTTGTGATGTCGCTTTATGCTTTGTATCAGGAAAAAACGGAATACTCACGGGAAAATGCCGAAGAAGCGCTGGCCGGCAACCTGTGCCGGTGTACCGGTTACCAGCCCATTCTAAAAGCGGCGGAAAAAGTATTAAAAGAAAAACCCGCGGCGGATTCCGAAAAAGAGCAAAAGCTCATTCGTTTACTAAAAAATTTGCCTAAAGAGTCGGTGGCTGTTCAAACAGAGAAACAGTATTATCATTTACCGGCGACTTTGGATGAACTTCTTCATCTGCGCCAAACATATCCGCAGGCGCTGCTGTTGAACGGCGCTACCGATGCGGCCTTGCGGGTGACCAAAAAATTTGAAACTTTGCCGGCGGTGATTGATACCTCTGCTGTAGCCGAACTTGGTTTTTTTACCAAAACGGAGCGGAGTTTCATCATCGGCAGCGGGGTAACCATACAGCGGCTGAAAGATATCAGTCGGGATCATTTCCCCGCATTAAGCCGGATGTGCCGGGTCTTCGGGTCGAGGCAAATCCGGCAAATCGCCACGCTGGGCGGTAATCTGGGTACGGCTTCGCCCATCGGGGATATGCTGCCGGTTCTGATGGCCTATGATGGTACGGTTATTTTGAAATCATTGAACGGGGAACGACGGGTTTCTCTGGATGAATTTGTTTTAGGGTATCGTCAAATAGATCTTAAGGAAGAGAAAATCATTTATGCCGTGGAGCTGCCCATTCCCGGGGCAAATGTACACATTCGTACCTACAAAATATCCAAACGGAGGGAAGTGGATATATCCACGGTAAGCGCCGCCTTCCGTCTGGAGTTGAATAACAAAGAAACGATTGAACGTATTAAGCTGGTTTACGGCGGAATGGCCGAGACCACGAAACGGGCCTATAAAACGGAAGCCTTTTTACAGGGCAAAGCCTGGAACGGAGAAACCGTTTTGGCCGCACAAAAGATTTTGGTTGATGAGTTCACCCCAATCAGCGACGCCCGTTCCGGCGCGGATTTCCGCCGCATTGCCGCAGCCAATCTGCTTCTGAAATTCTGGCAGGAGTTAAGCAAATAAGTGCCGCGAAGAAGCACAAGAGATAAAAAATTATTAAGGATTATTAAATGACCGTAAATGAACTTTGTGATATAATACGGGAAACAAGTTTTGCCATTCATAAATATCTCAAAAGCGGGCATCTGGAGAAAGTATATGAGAATGCTTTGGCACATCGGCTTCGAAAGCGGGGACTGGATGTAAAACAACAGTATCCGTTAAAAGTTTATGACGAAGACGGAACAATTTTGGGCGATTATTATGCGGATTTATTCGTGGAAAACAGGCTGATTGTTGAATTAAAAGCAGTTAGTTCATTTACGAACGAACACATCGCTCAGATTTTGGGATATTTGAGAGCATCCAAAATTGAGCATGGGTTGCTAATAAATTTTGGCGCACCAAAATTAGAAATAAGAAAATTTATTTTAAATTAAAACAATTTTGTGCATTTTCGTGGCGAAAAAAATAGAGGTAAGTATGACAGAAGAAAAATTTCATGAAAGCGCCTACAAGCATGTAAGCGGGGAAGCCGTTTATGTGGATGATATTTCCGTATCCGAACAATTGTTATTTGGCAAAGTAGTTTACAGCACGCATGCCCATGCACGGATAAAATCGATACATACCAAAGAGGCCAAAGCGCTTTCCGGAGTAAAGGCCGTGCTCACCGCGGCGGATATTCCGGGGGAAAACCAGATGGGACCCGTAGTGCGGGACGAACCCTGTCTGGCCGGGAATGAAGTGCAGTTTATCGGTCAGGCTATAGCGCTCATTGCCGCGGAATCGGAAGAAATCTGCCGGAAAGCGGAACGTCTGCTGCAAATAGAGTACGAGCCGCTACCTGCTGTGTTGACGATCGATGAAGCCATAAAACAGAATGCTCTGCTCGGCCCGGAACGTAAAATCGAACGGGGCGAACCGGCCACTGCCTTAAAAGAAGCGACTCATGTTATAGAAGGTGAACTGCGCACCGGCGCCCAGGAACACTGGTATCTGGAAACGCAGGCCGCTTTGTGCTTACCGGGCGAAGATGACGAGATGATGGTGTACAGTTCAACGCAGCATCCCTCGGAAACTCAAGCGGTCGTGGCTGAGGTGCTGGGTATCCGCCGCAGTGATGTAACCGTGGAAGTGCGGCGTCTGGGCGGCGGTTTCGGCGGTAAGGAAACGCAGGCCAATCACATTGCCGTAT
>DRQG01000111.1 GCA_011369465.1 Caldithrix abyssi | reverse complement strand
ACCAAGCGCTTTTATTTTAAAGATAAGGAAGGCCGCAAAGAAGCCCTGGAAAAAGCGATTAAATTCCGCGAAGCCAAGGAATTAAGCGCCCGCCTGGCCGCCGCCGAATACAACCGGGAAGTAATAAAGCGGCAGGTTGAAGCAGAAAATAAGCTGAAAGAAAAGGCCATTAAAAAGAAACTGCCCATTCAAATTTGAGTATTCAGGTTTGCTCTAAAATAGCACTCTAATCGGCAAACCGAAGATTCTGCTATTTTATTGCATATACCCCTTTGTACGAAACTGTTATTATCTCATTACATACTTGTCCAAAATAGATTTTGTTAATGCAATCAAAGTTTAAACCCAGCCCACGCCAGGGCGCACGGGTTTAATCCCCTCCTTCCGACAAGTCGGAACAGGCAGACGGGCAACCACAATTCCCCTCCTTGGAGGGGAAATATAGTTGTCCTCCAACAGAGGGGTTAGGCCGTGCCTGCGGCAGACCAGGGTGGGTTAAAACGCCCTGGTTGCTTCTTCCAGCCAATCCTGAGCCTCTTCCTCTTTAATAAACGGGATGAGTTTTTCGTACACCCGTTGATGGTAATTGTTCAGATAGGCTATCTCTTCTTCGCTGAGCATATCTTTATTTACCAGCCTTAAATCAATCGGACACAGCGTGGCTGTCTCAAATTTGTAAAATTCAAACTCATCGCTGCTTTTCTGTTCATCCTTTACGACAGACACCAGTGTTTCAATACGGATACCGTATTCGTCCGCCTTATAAAAGCCCGGCTCATTGGAACAGATCATCCCAACCTCGAGGGGAACGCCGATGCCGCGATAATAGGAAATCCCCTGGGGGCCTTCGTGAACACCTAAAAATGCGCCTACGCCATGCCCTGTACCGTGTCCGTAATTTAAACCGATATCCCACAAGGGCTTGCGGGCGATGGTATCCAGTTGAATGCCCTGGGTGCCGCGCGGGAAGGAAGCTAACGCCAGATCAATATGTCCCTTGAGCACCCGGGTGAAACGGTCTTTTTGTTCTTCAGTGGGGTCGCCAAGCGCTATGGTGCGGGTAATATCCGTTGTTCCGTCCAGGTACTGCCCGCCGGAATCGATCAGATAAATCCCGTCGCTCTTCAATTCCACATCCGTTTCCGGGCTGGATGTATAGTGTACAATTGCGCCGTGCCCCCCGTAAGCGCTGATTGTTTCGAAACTGGGACCGCAGTACAGCTCCTGTTCGCTGCGGAAATGCTCCAATTTTTCCGCAGCGGAAATTTCCGTTACACCGCCCTCGGGTACATTCTTTTCCAGCCAATGCAGAAATTTGACCATAGCCACGCCGTCACGGATATGACAGTTGTAAAAACCCTGCAGCTCGGTTTCGTTTTTAACGGCCTTAAACAGAACAACCGGACTTTCCTTAAAGAACAGTAGGCATTTTTTTTGTATCAGGTTGACAATCCAGTGGTTTACTGTGCCGCCGTCCAGCCATATTTTATGTTTACGTTTGGCGGTTTTCAATAAATATTTACGAAAGTCCTCATAATCATAAAACTTGGCCAGACCCTTTAAATGCTTTTTAACTTTGCGATTTACTTTTTTCTTGTTCACAAACAACAGCGCATTATCCATTGTAATGATCGCGTAGGAAATAAACACCGGATTATAATCCACATCATTACTGCGCAAATTGAATGTCCAGGCAATGGTATCCAGCATGGTCAGAACATGGGCATACACGTTTTCCGCCTGCATTTTTTCACGGATACGCCCCAGTTTACTTTCCACGCTTTCTCCGGCGTACTTATCATCCCAAACAAATAACGGATCGTCCGGCAACGGCGGGCGGTTTTCCCAGATTTCGTCAACCAGATTATCTTCCACAGCTTTGAGGATAATGCCCCTGCTCTCCAATTCCTTTTGCATTTTCATCGCTTCCTGATGCGCATGCAGCCTGGGATCGATCCCGACGGTTTGTCCCGCTTTCAGGTTGTCTCTAAGAAACTCGAGTATTTCCGGCACGCCGGGAAGGCCTATTTTGTACAGATCGATACCGCTGCCGGCAAGCTGCTGTTCGGCCTGTAAAAAATAACGGGAATCCGTCCACAGCCCAGCCTGGTCTTTGAGCACAACCACATCACCGGCGGAACCGTCAAAGCCGCTGATCCAGGCGCGGCGCTGCCACAGGGCGGGCACATACTCGCTCTGATGCGGATCGGTGCTGGGGATGAGGTAGGCGTCCAGCTTGTGTTTAGCCATGTGCTTTCGTAAAGCACTCAGTCTTTCTTTTATCATTGTACTTCTCCGTAAATAAGTTGCAAAAAGTGGTTCGATAGATCGTGTTACTTCAATCGACCTGTGTATAAAAAACTTAATCCCATAATACCCAATTTAAACCGAAACGAATGCGACGGTAGTATTCGTAATATCCATTAATCATCCGATATGAAAACGCCTGGGGATTATCCATGGCCATATACAACTGTAAATCCTGCACCGTGGCCATCAGTTTAAATGTATAGATGTTATATGCCGGGGATGTGCCCTGCCCCCAATAAAAGCGCTCGATAACCGGATGGTAATAGAGTGCATTGCGTTGGCCATACCAGTAGTAAGAGGCAACTGCGTCAAAAGTAAGCGTTCCGTTCAGCCAGATGTCATGATAGCGGACTTCGGCCCATAAAGAAGCCTGCGGGGCGATATCCACATCGGCCAAAGAGTACAAACCGCCGGCTGCAAACTTGAATTTATAAAAGGAGCTGTACACCGCCGCGGTAAAATTTTGGAAACTTCGTTCCGTATCCGTTTGCGTAAATCCCGTATCCGTAAAACGGATCTCATTCGCCAGGCGCATAAAATTCCAGCTTCCATCCATTTTTAAATGAGAAGAAAAAACATAGTTAATCCGAAGAGCGGCATTGTACATATTCTCGTTGATCAGGCCGGGCTGCCCACCGATACCGTAATACCCGAATGAGCGTTCGCTGCGGTTGGGGGTCCGTTCCGTTTTGCTCACACTAAATCGAACATCCGTCTTTTCATCCGGTTTCCACCTTATAACCGCCTGAGGCGATAGCCAGGTTTGGTTTCCCCACATATAATCGCCGCGCAAACGTCCTTCCAAAAAAATTTGATCGAAAAGTACATAGCGCAAATGCAGCCAGCCGGCCAAACCAAGATCGTAATAGTCCCTGGCGTAAGCGCTGCCCCAAACCAGATTCTGGCTGCCCGATACTCCGGCAGTCAATTCCATATTATCGATGCGCCAGTGTCGTTCCAGACGTCCGTAAAAGCGCTTAAATTTATTTTCCACAAAAAAGGAATCTATGTCGGAATTGGTGCGACGTTTTCCGCTGGTGTACCATAGCAGTAAATGCCAGTATCCCTCCATAGAATCCGCATCCTGCATAGTCAGAGCGGAATAGACGTCGGAGCGGGTTTCTTTGTAATGATAATTGGGAAAACGGCTTCGGCTGTACACCTGAGCGCCCTCGTCGCTCAGATGGAAACGGGTACGCCAGAAAACCCGCGGATTGATCTGCCAGCTGAAACTGCCCCGGTAATTGACGCCCCGATAGCCGTTGGGGTCATAATACTTATTGATGCCGCCTAATTGAACGGCCATCCGCCGGTTGATGCGCCGTGCAAAAGTGATGTCCAAATCCGTATAACCGAAATCGCCCTGCCGGAACATCAGCCGGGTGTACGGTTCTTCGGGGTTCAGATAGCGCGTGGTAAACTGTGCCGTTTGTGTTAACCCATACAAACCGCTGCGGTCCAGCGGCGCCGCCGGTGATTGTTGTACCGAACGAACGGCGTCCAATGGCAGCATACGCATGTTGTACATACCGCTTACCGGATCGTTCAATGAGCCGCCGTCCATCAGCACGGCGCTTTGATGGGGCAACAAGTTTACCGGCGCTATATAGCGCGGCAAGCCCATCTCTAATAAATCAAACACCTGAACCTGCGGACGATTGCGGAATACATCGGCCGCGCCGTTGTAACTCTGATAGAGTAACTGATCGAAACGAAAAACGGTATTATCCGAAGTATCGTTTAACGTTTTTACGCTGCCGTCCAGATCATACCATAACGGCTTAAGAACGACCGGCGTGGGAGGCGGCTTTTTTACCTGGCGCCGCAGTGTATCTGTTTGAGCGCTGTCGGCAAGAATGATTTGCAGAGAATCCACTCCACTGTTTTCCTGAGCCATACAGAGAGGAACAAAGAGAAAAAAACTAACAAAACTCAGCGCAGTTTGCCAAAATCGTTTCATGGTTGAAATTTCAACAGAAATAGCGAAAGAATCAAATAGTTTTCGTAAATCTTACTTTTCGAGGCTTTGCAAACTATCGGGATAGGCTGCTCAAACTGTGACGAATCTTCACAAGCAGAGTTTGCGGAGTCACCACCGATAATCCGAGTTCCGGCGTGGGGTAATAGTCCTTGATGTTAAAAGTGAGCAGGAACCGAGCTATTTTATTAAAAGTAAGCGGCCGAAACGCAATTCCTTACCGGCGATGATTCTGTACACATATACGCCGCTCGGAAAATTGACAAAATCAAAGTGTATTTGATGGGTTCCCGCTTGCCGGAAACGAGAAACAGTCGTTTTAATTTTTTCACCAAGTAAATTATAAACGGATATTTCAACCGCAGACGGTTTATGAAGAACATAGCGGATGGTTATCCGGCTGTTGAAAGGGTTGGGATAGCTGCCCAGCAGTTGAAGCGACGACCCGCTTGGTTTCGCACTTCCGTGATGTATTGCCGTAATGACCATCTCATCCGCTCCGATATCCGTAGAACTGCCGGAAGGCCGGGCATCTCCTTCAAAATCATAGGGAACGTCAATTAGAGTAATCCCGGCATCTATTGCCGGTGCGTCTTCTTTTAAATGAAAATCGCTTCCTCCCGCAAACAGGTCCCCCGGAGTGGCGGAAAACGAATTGCTGTCCTGACCGCTTTGTACGTTCCATTCGCTGCGCGACAGCCAGGTATCCTCATAACTGATTTTATCCTGAATGTTATAGTCCGAAGTCAATCCGTCCATGCTGGAAGCGTCTGTTTCCAGCCCGCCGCGGTCACCTTGATGAATCAGAATATTATTCAGTATGGTATTTCCCGTACTGGTATTAATCATGTTTAAAGCCCAGCGCCCCTCCGCAGGCATTACTACGGTATTGTTGTAAATTTTATTATCTTTACAACCCATCCCGGAACCGTAACCGTCATCCCAGAAGGCCAGACCGCCGGCATAATTATTAAAAAGAATATTATTGCGTATAAGCGACTGCCGGATGGAAGCAAAATTCAGAGCGGCTCCGCCTCCTTTGCCGTTTTCGTAACAGATATTGTTTTCAACCAAGGCGTTGGAAATAATGCCATCGCCGTCCAGGGCCGGGTCGGCATTGATTTGAATACCGCTGCCATAGTTGTGATGAGCGGTATTATTGCGGATAACCGGGTTGTCGGCACTGTTACTTACATAAATCCCGTGTTCTTCCTGAGAATAAGAGGTTTCGTTGTTTTCGATTGTTATATTGGCGGCATATCCGGTAAAAATCCCCCAACGGCCGTTGTTGGTGCAGATATTATTCCGTAAGACCACGCCGACACATTCATCATCGGCGTAACCAAGAACCGATATGCCCGCTCTCTGTGCGTTTTCTACAATAAATCCATCGATAATAACATAATGTGCCAGGAATATTTCGATATTATCTCGATTGGAAGCTTCATTCACAATCACGCTATCGCCCAGGGCCATATAAACGATGGGATTGTTTTTTTGACCGGCCGTTTCGATTGAAAATCCAACATAGGTACCGTTTTCCACAAAAACCGTATCGCCTGCGGTCACATGGTCGGCAGAATATTGAAGCGTCCGCCAGGGATTTTGTACCGAGCCGTCATTGGTATCCGAGCCTGAGTTAGACACATAATAAACGGATGCTTGTAAAAAAACAGGGGACAAAAGAAGAACAATAAGGTAGCGTATATTTCTGTTCATAAAAAATAAATATCCATGATTAAGCAAGACCCCTTCCTGCCAATAAAATTTAACGGCGTATTGCGTATTGTTTACAAACGCACCTGCACGCCCACCATTACATGCGGTTCCAGCTTGGGCTGATTGATGGCTTTAGCGGCGTCCTCAAAGGTGTAATCCTTACGGCTGTTCTGATGTTCGCCGTCGGGGCTGTACAGCGTATCGTGCCCGTAGATGGGTGCATCGAAATAATAATCTATACCTGCATTTACAACCAACGCCCAGGAGCGGCTTATAGGGAAGGCATTATACAGGCCGGCTCCCAATCCCCATTGATCCGATTTGATTTCGAATACTTCGTTGCCACCGATAAAATTAAAATGAGCGGTAAACATGGAATAGCGCGGCCCGCCGTATAGATAAGCCTGTTTTAAGGACAATAGATTTACGGGATACATAAAATCGAACCGCACATCCATTGTAGAGCCCGACTTTTCCGGTTCTCCGTTGGTGGCATCGTTGATAAAAATTTTTCTGGCGTCAGCCGCGTTGCCCGGATACACGCTGGCCCAGCCAAAACCGAAACGCAGACTCAACGGAAAATTGATGGCAAAATCAGCCAGAGTCCCTTCGGCCCGAAAAGCCGGCCCGCCATTGTAACCGCCACTGGCCTGCACAATAAACTCGGCAGCAAACAACGGCATTACCAAAATTCCTAACAACAGTATTGTTTTTTGAAATAATCTCATTTGAACTCTCCTTATTCTTGCGGATATTTTTAAATTTACATAGCAAAATTTGTACCTATTTTTAATTAATGTTAATAATGAGCATATCTGACCAATTTAAAGGCCTGTACCGCCAAATTCGGTTGATAATCCGCTTGAAGCGGACCAAGCAAGACCATTCCTTCTGTGCATTATTTTTACAGGCTGTTTCATCCCGCGCCCTTCGTGTAAAATCGATGCTGAAAAAGATTTTTCTTTCTTATTCTCTTTT
>DRQG01000110.1 GCA_011369465.1 Caldithrix abyssi | reverse complement strand
CGGGAATGCGCGTTTTTATTCCTTTTGGCAAACAGATGATCACCGGGGTTGTGGTTAATATCCTCGATAAAAGTCCCTATTCTTCCTGCAAAGATATTATTGATGTCCTGGACGATAGACCGCTCCTTTCCGAAGAAATGCTGCAACTGACCAAATGGGTGGCCGATTATTATTTTGCCTCCTGGGGGCAGGCGGCGCAAATGGCCATCCCCAAAGGGATCGATAAGCGAGAAAAAGAGATTGTACATTTGGCCAGGGAAGACCCTGAGGTCGAATTGACAGAGAGACAGAGAGAGCTCTATCTGCTCATCGGCGCCCATCCCGGGTGCAGCAAAGATTTTTTGCGTAAAAAATTTGGCCCGGGTTCTTTTAACTACTTATTGAATCGCCTGGAAGAATTGGGACTGGTCAGCCGTGAAAAGCAAATTGAAGGTGCGCGCGTGGGGCAATTAATGCGCAAGTTTGTGCACGTGCCCGAAGATTATGAGGCCCGCCGCGATCAATACGAGGATTTCAAAAAATACCTTAAACGCCGGCCCGAAATCGACGCCTACCTTCTTGACAGAAAAGGCCAAAAGATGCTGATGGCTCAATTTCTGAAAGAGACCCGAATGTCCAGCCCAACTCTGCAAAAAATGCACGATTACCGGATTGTAAACATCCGGTTGGATGCGTTGGACCGTGAACCGGAATTTGACGCCGAACAAGCAAACCATTTTACGCTTACCAACGAGCAACAGACCGTGGTGGATGAAATCAGCGCAGAGCTGGATAAAGAGACGTTTAAGGTTTATCTTTTGCACGGGATTACAGGCAGCGGAAAGACTCAGGTTTATATCGAAGCGTTGAAACAGGTGTTGGAAAAAGGGAAAACAGGTATTATCCTCATACCGGAAATAGCGCTAACTCCCCAGACGGTGCGCCGTTTTAAAGCCGCCTTTACGGAAAAAATAGCCGTGTTTCACAGCAAAATGTCACCCGGCGAACGATACGATGCCTGGATGGCCTGTTACGAAGGCAGGGCCCGTATTGTGGTGGGGCCGCGCTCGGCTCTGTTTGCGCCTCTGCAAAATCTTGGACTGGTGGTGGTGGACGAGGAACATGAAAACACCTATAAACAAGACGACACGGCGCCGCGTTATCATGCCCGTGATACGGCAGTTTACCGGGCCCGGCAGAACAATGCCCTGGTTATTTTGGGTTCTGCCACGCCTTCTCTGGAATCCTATTACAATACCCGGCGCGGAAAATACGTCTTAAAAGAAATGCAGGAACGGGTGGATAATTTGCAGCTGCCGGACGTCCACATCGTGGATATGAAAACCCCGGCAAACCGGGTAAAACCGGACATCACTCTGTTTTCCAAACTGCTGGCCGAAAAAATAGAAGACCGGTTGCACAAAAAAGAGCAGATCATCCTGTTGCAAAACAGACGAGGATATTCCTCATTTTTGCAGTGCAAAAATTGCGGTTTTATCCCGCTTTGCCCCAACTGTGACGTGAGCCTTACCTATCATTCTTTTAACGAAAAGCTGCAATGCCATCTTTGCGGCCATAAACAACCGGCTTTTTTTGACTGTCCCAACTGCGGAGGAGAGCAAATTGCTTACAAGGGAAGCGGAACCCAGAAAATTCAGGAACAACTGAAAGAGCTGTTCCCGCAGGCGCGGGTTTTGCGGATGGATCAGGACACCACGCAGGGTAAAAACCGGCACCATTCCATCTTACAGGCCTTTGGCAACCGGGAAGCGGATATTCTACTGGGGACACAGATGATTGCCAAAGGACTGGACTTTAGCAACGTGACCCTGGTAGGTGTTATCTCGGCCGATGTGGGACTGGCCCTGCCGGATTTTCGCGCAGCCGAGCGGGTATTTCAACTGCTTACACAGGTGGCCGGACGAGCCGGACGGGGCGAGAAGGGCGGCGAAGTGGTGGTGCAAAGTTTTCTGTACAGCCACTATGCGGTGCAGCTGGCCAAAAACCATGATTACAACGCCTTTTACGATCAGGAAATCCGATTTAGAAAAGAGTACAAATATCCTCCGTTTATCAAGATCATTCAATTGGTGTTTAGCGCGAAAAAAACCAGTGATGTTATCAGCGAAGCCCGATTGTACGCCCTTAACCTGAACCGGCTAGCAAAAGCCTATTGCCAGGTAATCGGCCCCTCTCCGGCCGTTATTCCCCGGCTGAATAACCGCTACCGTTGGCAGCTGCTCATAAAACTGAACCCGCAAACCGATCCAACCGGTAAACACACCAAAAAGGTATTGGATAAACTGCTTACGCCGCAAAAAGGAAATCGCAAATCGACGGTACAAATTGTGGTGGATGTAGATCCCCAGACGTTACATTGAGTAGATCATCCACTAATATGATATATTCGTCTATTCAATATTTATTTTCGATTTTTACGGATCAAGTAAAGAGATAAATTTAAAGCTAAGAAAATGGCTTGGCAATGGAGCTACAAAAGATTTGCAATCATAACCGTAAATACGTAAAATTTATTTTTTTACAAAGTGTTTTAGCATCATGACGTCCATGGGTGTATGATTTCATTTTTTTGCTGTGGTTTCTGTAGCGGAATGAATCGTTTTTTAGGAATCCAATCAAACATTTTATTTTGAATCTATTATATGAGTAAGCGACTGGAAGTTAAAAAAGAAGCAGCGGTACGATTAAACGATTTTTATTCGGCTTTGGAAGGCAAGAAACGTCCGGAAGAAAATCCGCAGGAATACCGTCTGAAATACAACCTGCTTCTTAAACGATTTAACGAAATGGAAAAGGTCTATACTTTTCATCGCAATCTTATCCAAAATATGAGCGGCAGTCTTGTTACCATAGATGAGCAAGGAAAAATCACCTTTATGAACCGTTCTGCCCTGGCGGCCATTGGATACAATCTGGATGAAGTGATGGACAAACCTTTGCTGGAGTTTTTTGCCGACCGTTCCGAAGGTGAAAAAATTGTGCACCGCATTCTAAAAGAACGATTTATTTATGAAAGTAAGGAAACCCACCTGATTACCAAAAACGGCGAAATATTTCCCATTGGTTTCAGTACTTCCTATCCGGGAGCGATAAAAAACGGCGATACTACCCACGTGATTTTTTCCTTTCGCAACATAAAACAGGTGATTAATTTGCGCCGACAGATTGAACGAATGGAACGCTTGGCCACCCTGGGCGAATTATCCACCGGAATCGCCCACGAAATACGCAACCCGCTGGCGGGAATTAAAACTTCGGCACAAGTACTGGAAGAAAGTTTCAGCCCGGCCGATTTCCGCAGCCAATTGGTTACCCGTATTGTAAAAGAAATCGATCGCAGTAATGAGCTGCTTAAACGTTTTTTTAATTTTGCCAAGCCCTCTCGCCCAAAGCAAGGCCTGCATAATATCGAAATGATTATTGACGGCGTGTATCTTTTACTGGCGCCGCGATTCGGAAAAAAGCGGATCAACTTTCGTACCGACTTTGCCAGTGATACACCGCAGGTTTATGTGGATGAAAGTCAGATCGAACAGGTTATTTTAAACATATTTTTAAACGCTATAGACGCCATGCCCAAAGGAGGCGATTTAATCGTTACTACCCAAACACTGGAAAAAGCAAAGTTAGAGCAGGAAAGTCCGGAACAGAAGGCCGTGCAGGTTTCTATTAAAGATACAGGATCGGGTATTCCGCACGAACAATTGGAAAAGATTTTCAATCCCTTTTTTACGACCAAAAGCGACGGTCTCGGGCTGGGGCTCTCTATATCTAACCGGTTGCTGGCTGAAAACGGAGGAAAAATGGAAGTTGAATCCGAAGTGGGGCAGGGAACGGTAATCCATTTATATTTACCCATTATTGATGCTCAGGAAAGGTATTATGGCTAAACGTTTACTCATTGTCGATGACGAAGAAACCTTGACGTACAGCTTATACCAAAGTTTCATCCTCTCGCCCAACGATTACGAGGTGGTGACGGCCGGCAGCGGCGAAGAGGCGATCGAGCGGATGCGCGAAGCTCCTTTCGATCTGATTATTACCGATATTTTTATGCCCGGCATAAGCGGTTTTGAGGTGCTCGATCTGGTTAAAAAAGAATATCCGGACACCGAAGTGGTGATTATGACCGCTTATGGTTCCAGCGAAAATAAAGAAAAAGCGCTGGCTAACGGCGCTAAATACTATTTGGAAAAACCCTTTGAGATAAAAGAATTTAAAAAACTGGTCATTAATATTTTAGGATAATATGGCATTAGTCGGAAATTTAAAGGATTTGAAGCTGCCCAGCTTAATTCAGTTAAATTGCATGGAACGCAATACGGCTAAATTGACTATTGAACACAATGGTCGTTACGGTTTTATCTATTTTGATAAAGGGCAGGTTGTGCATGCGGAGTTTGATCCTTATATAGGGGAAGAGGCCATTTACCAACTGCTTACCCTGTATTCAGGAAATTTTAAGGTAGAAGGAGGCATTCGCGCGCCGGTAAATTCCATCAAAACGCCCTGGAATAATCTGCTTTTGGAAGGCATGCGCCAGCTCGACGATGCGGATGATACCTCGGAACGCAAGTTTGACCATTTGTTTGAGAGATTGCTTACCATTAAAGGTGTGCGATCGGCCAGTTTAATCACTCGTGAAGGCACTGTTATCGCCTCCAGCGCTCCATATGGCGAGAAATATGGCTATCTGTTTGCCCTGATTATGTTTCAGGCGGAAAAATTCGGAGAACTGACCGGGCGTGAAAAACCGGAATTTATCAGTATCGCCGTATCGCCGTATAAATATGTTTGTTCCTCTTATAATCAACTATACCTGGTCATGGAACTGGAAGTCAAAATAAAACTTGATGTTATTTTACCGTTATTAAAACAGGCCCTGGCCTAAAAAAATAAAGTAGATGACGCCAAATTAATATACATCATGAAAATCTGGCAATTTATAGATTAACGGATTTATTGAGGAAATTTCGGTTTCCGCTTAACTTAACAGCGAAATAGACGATACTAAAAAAGAACCTGTTAATCCCTAAAAAACACAGTATTGGATGAGTTTATGGCAGACCGCTGGTTAAAAGAGGTAAATAAGGTAGATGGCGTGGAAGGCGTCTTCCTGGCCAGCAGCAAAGGAAAAATTCTCGGAAAATTGGGAACGTTATACCCTCAGGACACCCTGGAAAAGTTGATCACTCATTTACAGAGAATTATTGCTGCCTTCCAGGTGGCGGGAAAAAATGCCACCGAGATTGAATTCTACTGGGAAGACCGCTATGTGATATGTAAGCATTCGGCCAACTTTCTCCTGGTTACATTCTGCAAGTCGGCAAAAGTGCTCTCTCTTTTGCGCATTACCTTAAATGTGGTACTGGCCAATATCCTGGAAGATAAGAAATTTGCTAAAATATCAAGCAGCAATGCCATAGATAAAACCATTGCCCTGAGAAAAGGTTTTTTTGAGAGCGATGAGCAATTATTAATATCTAAATTGAAATAAGGTATTAAATATCATATATTTATTGACCATTCGACATCAGAGCGGCGGGTGATAGATTGGCTGAAAAGGATTTGAAAGATTTAGCGGATTTAAAGGCGATTTTCCGATTGTCGAGTACAAAGTCGCCGTCTGAAGTTACTTTGCGATCCGCGGAATGGGCAATCATTACGCAAATAGACGGTCATAAAAGCATCGGTGATGTTGCGGAAATACTAGCCCTTTCCACCGATGAAGCTATAAATTTGTTTAACGGATTATTTCAAAAAGGCTTAATCGAGATTCTCTCGGTTGCCAAAGAAGAAAAAAAACAGGTGCCGCTCTCTTTCTTTGAGAAGCTATCGGAGGAATTGACAAAGATCATCGGTCCGGTAGCGCCATATCTTATCGAGGATACCCTCTGGGATATGGAAATTAAAAAGGAAGAGTGCGATGTTAGGAAAATCCCTGAAATGATCGAGGCCATCAGTGAGGAAATACCCGATGAATTAAAACGGGTGCAATTCCAGAAAGTGATGCTGGAAGAAATGAAAAATCTGGAGTCGGCTTGAAATTTCTAAGTTTACGGTGGAAAATTAGCGGGATACTGGTCATAAGCAACCTTGTATTAGGCGTGCTGCTGGTATGGATCGTGAATCGAACGGTATCCGGGAGTATCCAAAAAGAGCTCATCGACCGGGGTAAAACGATTGCCGTTAATCTGGCTCAATATTCGGCGGAACGCCTTATCGAAGAGGATAAGATAGGCCTTAAACAATTGGTAACCGGCGCCTTAAACTTCGAAAGTGTTGAATATATTCTGATTCTTAACAGTGAAGGAACGATCCTGGCAGATACCTACAATGAACAGGTGCCTGCCGCATTGACGGAAACAAAAACGCCCGAACAAAATCGCCTTGATCAACCCCAGCGCATTCAACTGAATGAGGCCGGAACGGTTTGTTACGATATCTGGATGCCCGTTGAAGATGGTTATCTGGGGTATATACGTGTGGGTATGAAAGAAGACTATATCACGGAATCGGTGAAAAAAACCAATTTTATTGTAGTGGTCACTATTGCCGGTCTTACACTGGTGGGTATAATTGTCGTACTTGTTTTAGCCAACCGGATTATTTCGCCAATCCTGTATCTCACCCGCCGGGCGGATGAAATCAGTACCGGTAAGCTGGAAGAAAAAGTGGAAGTTCATACCAAAGATGAAATAGAACTGCTAGGAAAGGCGTTAGAACGTTTGCGGGAAAGTGTTAAAATAGCATTGGATCGTCTTAAAAAACACCAAACATTGCGCATGTAATATAAAAAGAGGGCTATGTAATGGTACAAACCAGAAAATTAAAGGATGGCAGCAGGCAGGTTATATTAAACGGCAAACAATACGAAGTAATTACCAAGGTACTTTCGGAATTGGCCGCCAAAACCAAAGCTTCCGCCATCTTATTCGCAGATATGAGCGGTCAGTTAATCAGCCAGCGTGGTAATGTGGAAGAAATGAATACCACCGTACTCTCCGCTTTAGCCGCCAGCGACTTTGCCGCAACCTCCGAAATGGCCAAACTGGTCGGAGAAGAGGCCAAATTCAAGCTTCTTTTTCACGAAGGGGAAAAACGCAACGTTTATCTTTCTAATGTGGGTGACGATTTCTTCCTCGTTGTCGTTTTTGATGTGAGCGTGACGTTAGGACTCATCCGTATTTATACAAAAAAGGCCATCGAGGACCTGACCGCAGCCCTGGAAGAAGAGGCAGGTAGCGAAGCCAGTGATGAAAATATCATTGATTCCGATTTCAGTACTCTGCTCGGCAATGCTTTGGATGACAGCTTCAAATAATTGAAGTATTAGAAATAGTCTGGTTTTAACACTACATCTAAGAGGAATTAGAATGTTTATTAATTGGGCATTACAGGAAATTAATCTGAAAATTGTGTATTACGGACCGGGTATGAGCGGTAAAACCACGAATTTGGAATATATTCATTCCAAACTGGATCCGTCTCTGAAAGGTGAACTCGTTTCATTGAAAACCAAGGAAGACCGAACGATATTTTTTGATTTTATGCAAATTGAAGTGGGCCGCATTAAAGGGAAAAAGCC
The DNA here is from genome assembly GCA_011369465.1 of Caldithrix abyssi. Classification (GTDB taxonomy): domain Bacteria; phylum Calditrichota; class Calditrichia; order Calditrichales; family Calditrichaceae; genus DRQG01. Next base: position 13,351 of record DRQG01000110.1, on the reverse strand, counting down.
CAAGTTTAATCTGTACACCGTGCCCGGACAGGTGTATTATGCCTCCAGCCGGAAGGTGATTCTTAACGGTGTGGACGGTATTGTTTTTGTGGCCGATTCACAGCCGCACCGTATGGAGGCGAATATTGAGACATTATTGGATTTGGAAAGCAATTTAAAGCAGGATAATCAATCGCTGGAAGAATTTCCCTGGGTTATTCAATACAATAAGCGCGATCTTCCCGGCGCCGAGTCGATTGATGTGCTGCAAAAGCGTTTGAACTTTTTTAACGTACCCCATTTTGAAGCAGTAGCCGTGCGCGGTGATGGTGTTTTTAACACGCTTAAGGCGGTAATTAATTCCGTTGTACAGAATGTACAAAACCAGCTGTAAATTAAAAATACCGATTTTTCGATTAAAACCCTTCTCTGCGTTTTATGAGAAGGGTTTTCTGCTTTATAACATGGTTTTAAATACCCGCTGTAATAGTATTGCTATTTCCTGTATCTTTTTTTAAATTGCTCCTTTTGTTATGGAAATAAACATTCAAAACCTTGATAACGAACGGATCGAATTGGACGATCGGTGTGAGACCGATTTTCTCGATCAGGAAATCCAGCGTTTCTACCCGGAGCAGTTAAACCTGCATATCCTGGTAGATAAATTCGGGCGTGATGTGCGCGTAGATGTAAAGCTGCATACCACTGCGCATTATACCTGTCATCGTTGCCTGGCGGAATATACGGCGGCATTTGATATACGTGACGAACAGATTTATCAGATAGGCGAGGGCAAACTGGACGATAGCGATGAGGTTATTCAGTTGCCCGGCAATACAACGGATATCGATATCGATCCGATGCTTGCCGAGATGGTTCTTTTAAACCATCCGATTAAAATGTTGTGTAAAGAAGATTGTAAAGGAATCTGCCCCGGTTGCGGGGCAGATTTGAATAGGGAAGCCTGCCGTTGCGGTTCAGCGGAAATTGACCCAAGGTGGGAAGCACTGAGAAAATTGATTAAATAGGAGTGATAAATGGCTAATCCGAAACGTAAAATTTCGCGTTCCAAAAGAGATATGCGGCGAGCTAACTGGTTTTCCAGTATGAAACCGTCACAGTTGATAACCTGCGATAATTGTGGTGAGAAGAAACTCCCCCATCGTGCCTGCCCCAGTTGCGGGTATTACCAGGGAAAAAATATATTTATTCCGAAAAACGCTTAGTTTTTAATCTGAGATAAGCATGCGCATCGCGTTGGATGTAATGGGTGGTGATCTTGGGCCCCAGGCTACAGTCGAAGGGGCTTATTTGTATGTAAAAGAATCGCGGCACAAAGACCACATTGTGCTGGTGGGAGACCAGTCGGTAATTAAAGCGCAGTTGGAAAATGTACCCAATAAGTATTTTAAATATTTTTCCATAGTACATGCTCCCGAAAATATCGAAATGAATGAATCGCCGACAGAGGCGCTCAAGAAGAAAAAAAATTCTTCCATGGTTGTCGGCCTGGAGTTACACAAAGCCGGGGAAGTAAGCGCCTTTGTGAGCGCCGGAAATACCGGCGCACAGATGGCGGGCAGTTTGTTAACCCTCAAGCGTTTACCCGGCGTGCGTCGCCCGGCCATAGGCGCCTTTTTACCCAGTGAGCATGGCACGGTTTTTTTAATTGATGTGGGCGCCAATGTGGATTCCAAACCGGGTGATCTGTTGCAGTTTGCCATAATGGGACATATTTTTGTAAGCGAAGTGTACAATGCCCGGCATCTCAAGGTCGGTTTGCTGAATATCGGCGAAGAAGAAAAAAAAGGCAACGAACTAACTTTAGCCGCTCATCAGCTTCTTAAAAAGAATTTAAGCAATTTTTATGGAAATGTGGAAGGCCGGGATATTTTGAAAGGCACCACCGATATCGTCGTTTGCGACGGTTTTATCGGCAACGCCCTGCTCAAAATGGCCGAAAGCGTGATGAGCGTTATTGTAAAAGGACTTAAAAAAAATATCGGCACCAATCTGTTTACCAATATCGGCGCCTTTTTGGTAAAACCGGCTTTTTCCGAGCTTAAACGCAATTACGATTATGAAGAGTATGGCGGCGTACCTCTGTTGGGTGTGAACGGGATTTCCATTATTTGTCACGGCAAATCGACCGGAAAAGCGATAAAGAATGCATTAAAGGTAGCCCGCTATATGGATAGCAAAAACGTCAACAAGATTATAGAAAAAAAATTAACCTCTGAGGAAATGGTCAATGCCTAAGAAAGCATACATCAGCGCGGTAAGTCACTATGTACCGGAAAAAGTGCTGACAAATTTTGATCTGGAAAAAATGGTAGATACCAGCGACGAATGGATACGAACCCGTACCGGCATTCGGGAACGCCATATTCTTGAACCGGGCAAGGCTACCTCCGATATGGGCGCGGAAGCGGTAAAAAAACTCTGCCAGAATCGCGGTATTGACCCGATGGAAATTGACGGTATTATCGTGGCTACGGTAACACCGGATATGTTTTTTCCCAGTACGGGTAATCTTGTGCAGGAAAAATCCGGCGCCAAAAACGCCTGGTCGTTTGATATCGCCGCGGCCTGCTCCGGTTTTATCTATTCCTTGTCCGTTGCGGCGCAGTTTATTGTTGCCGGAACGGCAAAGAAAATTGTGGTGGTCGGTGCGGATAAAATGAGCGCCATTACCAATTACAGAGACCGTAACACCTGTGTTCTCTTTGGAGATGCCGCGGGTGCGGTGTTGTTGGAACCGACCGAGGATGAAAATGTGGGTATTATGGATTTCCTGCTCTATTCCGATGGCAGCGGCGCCGATTTTCTCAAAATGAAGGCCGGGGGCAGTTTATATCCGGCATCGCTGGAAACGGTGGCTAACGACTGGCATTTTATTTATCAGGACGGGAAATCGGTGTTTAAATTTGCCGTTACCAAAATGGCCGAAGTATCGGTGGATATTCTGGAAAAAAATGGTCTGCAAGGGAACGACCTGACTCTTTTTGTCCCTCATCAGGCTAATTTGCGCATCATTGATGCGGCAGTGAAGCGCCTCGGTATCGATTATGACCGCGTTATGATCAATATCGATCGATACGGAAACACCACGGCGGCAACCATTCCGCTGGCGCTTTCGGAAGCGTATCTGGAAGGACGGCTGGATATCGGCGATCTGGTGTTGTTCGCTACCTTCGGCGGCGGGTTTACATGGGCCAGCTCTCTGCTGCGCTGGGGAATTCCAAAACCGGATGGTAAGTGAGGAAGCGGGAAAGGGTGAATTGAGGAAATGATGAATTATTGAATTGCTGAATTGCTGGGATATATGGAGTAATGTGAATAAATCATATCCAACACTCCATTACTCCACTACTCCAACACTCCAATAATTCAATAATTCATCAATTCACTAATCCTTTTATAGAAAAAACCAACGATCTTTAAATAATATAATACAGACAAACAACAAATGTACATTATATGAAAACTGCTTTTATTTTTCCGGGACAGGCCTCTCAGCATGTGGGTATGGGTAAAGATTTATATGAGACCTATCCGCCGGTTAAAGAAATATTCGACTCCGCCAACGAGATACTGGGCTTCGATCTGAAAAACCTGTGCTTCGAAGGACCGGAAGAGGAGTTGAAACAGACTTATATTACCCAACCGGCCATTTTTGTGCATAGCGTGGCTGTGGTACGTCTGCTTAAAGAAAAAAACATCGCTCCCGATGGGGTGGCCGGGCATAGCTTGGGGGAATACAGCGCTCTGGTTGCCGCCGGCTCTCTCGATTTTGAAGACGGGCTTCGACTGGTACAGCGCCGCGGCGAATTGATGCAGCAGGCCGGTAAAGAAAAGCCCGGAACCATGGCCGCTCTCATCGGACTGACGGCCGAACAGGTGTATGAAATTTGTGATAAGCTGAAAGGTGAAGGCGTCGTTCAACCGGCCAATTTTAACTCACCCGGACAAATTGCCATCTCCGGGGATGTGGATACCGTAAAAAAAGCCATCGAACTGGCCAAAGAAACAGGAGCAAAAAAGGCCGTGGAACTGGTGGTTTCCGGAGCCTTTCACAGCCCTTTGATGGCCGAGGCGCAGAGTGGCTTAAAAGAAGCGTTGGATACGGTAACCATTAAGGATGCGCAGGTGCCGCTTTACTCCAATGTGGAAGCCCGGCCCGTCCGAAATGCCGAAGAAATTCGTGAGCTGCTTTTCCGTCAGCTTACTCATCCTGTACGCTGGCAGGAAATTATCGAAAATATGATTGGGGATGATTTTTCCCTGTTTTACGAAGCAGGCCCCGGTAAGGTGCTTAAAGGTCTGCAAAAAAGAATAAACCGTGAGGTACCCTGCCAAAATATCGGCACGGTGGAACAAATCGAAAACCTGGGAGTACAAGTATGACGTCAGATAGTAAAGCCGCCATAGTAACCGGTTCGGCACGCGGGATCGGTAAAGCCATTGCCCTGCGTTTGGCGGAAGCGGGTTACCATATTGTCGTTTCCGATATCATCGAAGAAACCGCGCGGGAAACCGCCAAAGAGATAGAAGATCGTTTCGGCGTGAAAACGCTGGTTGTTACAGCGGATGTTTCCAAAGCGGAGGATGCCGAAAATCTGATAAAACAAACCGTGGATACCTTTGGAGCGGTGGATGTTCTGGTAAACAACGCCGGAGTAACCCGTGATAATCTGGCAATCCGCATGTCCGAAAAAGACTGGGATATGGTGCTAAATATCAACTTAAAGGGAACATTTTTATGCTCTCAAGCTGCCGCCAAAGTAATGATGAAAAAACGCAGCGGCAGCATTGTCAATATTTCTTCCGTAAGCGGCATTCTGGGAACGGCCGGTCAGGCCAATTACGCTTCGTCCAAGGCCGGTGTGATTGCTTTAACCAAAGCCCTGGCCCGCGAGTTGGGTCCGCGTAACATTACCGTTAACGCCATCGCTCCGGGATTTATCCTCACCGAAATGACCGAGCAGCTTCCCGATAAAGTAAAAGAAGAATATTTGAAACAGATTCCCTTAAACCGGGCGGGCACACCGGAAGATATTGCCCGTGTAGTAGAATTTTTAATTTCGCCTTCCGCGTCTTATATTACGGGCACCGTAATTGTAGTTAGCGGCGGCATGGTCATGTAAACCAATCAAATAGATAACCATTAACCAGCAGAGGAGAAACAGCATGGATATCGAAGCTCAAGTTAAAGAAATCATCGTTGAACAGTTAGGCGTGGATGAAGCTCAGGTAAAACCGGAAGCCTCATTTATTGACGATCTCGGCGCCGACAGCCTGGATACCGTTGAATTGGTGATGGCTTTTGAAGATAAATTTGATATCGAAATTCCTGATGAAGAAGCTGAAAAGCTGCGCACTGTGGGCGACGCTATTGAGCACCTGAAATCAAAATTAGGATAAAAAATATCTTTCCATTGAAAAAAGCATACAAAGGATTCCATCTCCTGATGAGGTGGAATCTTTTGTATATTTACCGGGTGAAGATAAAGGCATTGGGTAGCCCGCAGGGGGTATGGTGCGAATACGCTTTGGAATCACATCTCCTGCCGGATATTCGATCCGTTACTGATTGCTTTTAAATCACCTGCTTGTTGATATTCCTTCGCAAAACGTACTTTGATGAATTCGTCCAAATAAATGTAAGGAAGCTGGAATATGTCAAAAAGAAGAGTTGTCATCACCGGTATCGGTGCCATATCTCCCCTGGGACATACCGCGCAAGAAACCTGGGAAAATCTTTTAGCCGGTAAAAGCGGCGTTGACTATATCACCGCCTTTGATGCGGATAAATTCACCACGAAAATTGCAGCTGAAGTAAAAGATTACGATGTTACCGCTTATTTTGACTCCAAAGACGCCCGGAAAATGGATGCCTTTACACAATATGCACTTATTGCCGCACGCGAAGCCATTAAGGACTGCGGGCTCAATCTTGAAAAAGAAGACCGGGATCGGATCGGCGTGATAGTCGGTTCCGGTATCGGCGGTTTGCAAACCTTTGAGCAGGAACATACAAAAATGGTGGAAAAAGGGCCGCGGCGGATCAGTCCCTTTTTTATCCCTCAGATGATCAGCGATATTGCCGCCGGATATATATCCATGGAATACAACCTGAAAGGGCCCAACTATTCGATGGTGTCGGCCTGTGCTACTTCCGCTCATACTCTGGGCACCGCCCTGCGTACGATACAATATGGCGACGCCGATATCGTTGTATGCGGCGGTTCGGAAGCGGCGGTTTCGCCCATGGGTGTGGCCGGTTTTAACGCTATGAAGGCGCTTTCCACCCGCAACGATGAACCGCAAAAAGCCAGCCGCCCCTTCGATCTGGAACGCGACGGGTTTGTAATGGGCGACGGCGCCGGGATTGTTGTGTTGGAAGAACTGGAACATGCCCTCGCCCGCGGCGCCAAAATTTATGCGGAAATGGCCGGACTCGGTTTTACGGCGGATGCTTTTCATATCACCCAGCCGGCTCCAGGTGGTGAGGGCGCCGTACGGGCTATGCGTGCGGCCATAAAGGATGCCGGTATGCAGCCGCAAGACATCGATTATATAAACGCACATGGCACTTCCACTCCCTATAATGATAAAAATGAAACAGCCGCCATTAAAACGGTTTTTGGCGATTTTGCGCAAAAGCTGAAAGTGAGCTCTACCAAATCGATGACCGGTCATTTATTGGGCGCCTCCGGTGCGCTGGAGATGATCATTGCCACCCTGGCCATTCGTGACAGCAAGATTCCACCGACAATCAATCAGGAAACACCCGACCCGGAATGCGATCTGAATTATGTCCCAAACAAAGCCATAGAGATGGAAGTGAATACCGCCCTGAGCAATTCCTTTGGATTTGGCGGGCATAATGTTACGCTTTGCGTGAAAAAGTTTGAGCGATAATGAGCGGTTAAACAACGATTTATTCCCGTCCCGGCGGGAATGAATCGTTTTTTAGAGTCTTATTAATGATAAAAAATATCTTACAAAAAATTATGTCCCCGGCCGGTTCGGCGCAGGAAGACGATAGTCGATTCCGTACCCTGGAACAGCGCATCCATTTCCGGTTTAATAATAAAGAGTTGCTGCGTCAGGCCTTTAAACACCGTTCCTATTTAAATGTAACTCAGGAAAACGCTTCCGCTTCCAATGAACGACTGGAATTTTTAGGCGACGCCGTTCTGGATTTGATTGTAACGGAACATTTGTATCAGAATTTTCCTCAGGAAGATGAAGGCAGGCTATCCAAAAAAAAATCGGTACTGGTGTCCAGAAAAGCGCTGGGTAATATTGCCGCAGAATTGGCAATGGGTGAATATCTTTTTTTGGATAAGGGAGAAGAAAAAACCGGCGGCAGGAAAAGGCTGTCTAATCTGGCTAATCTGTTTGAATCATTGCTCGGCGCTATTTATCTGGATGGTGGGTATGATGCGGCCAGAGAGTTTGTCCGGCGTTTTTTGCTTTCCCGCATGAAAGACGTTCTGGCCAGGACGAGCTATGTAAATTATAAATCCGAGTTACTGGAATTATCGCAGGCGCGCGGTTGGGGCGTTCCGGAATATCGAACGGTAGAAGAGTATGGGCCGGATCACCGAAAGGAATTTGTGGTAGCCGCCCGTATCCGTAAAAAGAATCTGGAAAGCCGGGGCAAAGGGCTCAGTAAGAAACGAGCCGAACAAATGGCCGCCCGGAATTTATTACGCGAATTGAACGCCCAGCGGAATTCGAAAGAAGAATCCCAATAAACAAACTACAAATTACAAATAAATTCCAAAAAGCAAATACCAGATTGCAAAGAGTACATATTTAGAATGATATATCGTGTGACAAATTTAAATTTGGAATTTGTATTTTGTAGTTTGAAATTTCGGCAGTTTAGGGTACGCTTTTTTGTACTTCCCAATTCATCAAGAGGGGTTGCCTTTATAAGTACATTATGTATAAATTACACTTTTAATAACTGTTGGGTACTAAAGTGAAAACAACCAAGTACGTAATATTATTATTTAGTCTTTTATCTGTCTCATCGTTTGCGCAAACTGCGCAGGAAATGCCCCTGCTTGACCGGCAGAATCCCAAATACGATACGTCTATGGAAAAACAGCTTCTGGAACGGGAGGTGATCCGTACACCCACGCCTCAGGTTTTGGAGGACGCTTTGGACCCCGAAGTTTATATGGTGGGCCCCGGCGACCAATTTCGTCTGTTTATTTTCGGAATGCTGGAAAATGAATTTGATATAACTGTGCTGCCTGAGGGAGACGTGTTTATTCCAACGGTAGGAAAGATAAATGTAAAAGGTTTAAACCTGACCCGGGCTAAGGAAAAAATAAAACGAAAAGTAGAAGAATCCTATGTAAAATCAGAGGTATCGGTCAACTTATCCGGCTTGCGGAAATTCAGAGTCTATTTAACGGGCGAAGTGAACACGCCGGGTACGTATTTTGTTCAGGGGTCGGATCGTGTCTCGGATGTAATTGAAATTGCCGGAGGTGCCAAAGACTGGGCTGATGCGACAAGTGTAATTTTACGACATAAAGGTGGCGCCGCGGATACCTTAAATTTGCTGCGCTTTTATCGACAGGGGGACAAATCGGTTAATCCGTTGCTGCAGGGCGGTGATATGATTTATGTTGCCCCCATCGATTTAACCAAACCTTATATTATTGTAGAAAGCCGTATAGAAAAGGTTTTGGAAGGTCAGACGCCGGATAATAAGGTGGTTAATGAAAAAAGCACACGGGCAATTTTTCGTCTGGATGAAGGTGAGACAGTTATACAATTTTTACAACGCATATCTGCCTTTAGCGCAGAAATCGATTTAGCTAAAATAACGCTTATTCGGGATACAACGGAATACGTTATAGACCTTTTGAATCGCTTTACAGAATATAGTTCTTTTGTATTGAAGAACCGTGATCGGCTTATTGTTCCCAACTTAGTCAGCGAAGTATATGTGCAGGGTGAAGTACTGAGACCGGGCTCCTATGTTTACGATGTCAATCTTACTGCCAATGATTATGCAGGTAAAGCCGGAGTCAGAGAAAAATCTAAACCCAGCGAGGATATCATTGTTATCAGAGCGGCTACTGGCGAGATAGTCGTCGGTGGGGAAACGATTGTTGAAAAGGGGGATCGTATTATTGTACCACGCAAGGTACGTGAGGATGTGCGGGATTATATGGCGATCTTGCTGCCGATTGTAAGTATCGCCTTGTCGATGTATGCGGTGTTAAAAAAATAGCCAATTAAGTAATACAATCAGATGGTCCCACTAGCCTAATCAATAGCTAATATTGTGTAGAAAGATAATCAAATGAAAGAAGTGGATTCAAATTGGTATAGATTTATCCAGACATTTAGAAAATACTTAAAAAATCTTATTATTTTTAATTTTGTCGTTGTTTCTTTATCTGTTTTGATTGCGTTGATTATTCCAAAGTGGTATAAATCAACCACTGTAATTCTTCCTACAACGGAGAGCGAAGGCGGTTTTAATGCCTTGAGTGCGTTGGGCGATTTAGGGGGCTTAGCTACCGGATTTTTAGGGGGAAGTACAGTCGATATCAATAGATATCTTGCCATATTAAAGAGTAGAAATCTTAGAGAAAAGGTGATCACAAAATACAATTTAATAGATGAATACGGTTGTGACAATATGGAAGAGGCTTTGGAAGCGATCGATGATAATCTTGAAGTTGAGGTTGGGGATGAAATGCAAATAGAAATTTCTTTCCTTGATAAAAATCAAGATAATGTGGCTGATATGACCAATTTTATTGTTCATTGTTTGGATAGTTTGAATATCAGTTTAAGCACTCAGGAAGCAAAAAATAATCGTCAATTTATTCAGTCCCGTTTAAATCTTGTTATCGACAGTCTAATGATACTTCAAAATGGTTTGAAATCGTTCATGGAAAAAAACGGAATACTGGATATTGAAAATCAACTGATTACAGGAATTGAAAATATTGGGCAGATTCAAATTGCCATGTTGCAAAAACAAATTGAACTGAATGTTTCGAAACAGCAGTTAAACAAAAACAGTAAGGTTCTGCAAAAATTGGAAGCAGAATTAGCTGAATATAAAAAACAATATGATAAATTTTTTTCGGATTCCGTTGGACAGGATCGTTTGATACCACCATTAAACAAAGTCCCGGAACTTTCGATGGAATTCCTCTGGCTTAAAAAACAGATTGAATATTATATTCAAATAATTGAATTCTTAGGTCCCCAATTAGAACAGGCAAAAATTCAGGAAGCGAAAACCATACCAACACTACAGATTCTGGACAGGGCTGTCCGACCCGAGAAAAAACATTTACCTATTAGATGGCTTATCGTTTTGATAACAATGGTACTAAGTTCAACTTTGAGTGTATATTATGTGTACTGGAAAGAGTACATATATGGCAGGTACTTCTCATAATGCTACCGAGTGTACAGAGAAAATCTGGGATAGATATCCTTAAAGATTTTTTAGTATTTCATATTATATTTTTTATTGAAAAAAGTGAATTCCTTTTTTTAATCCTGATTGTATCTAATTTCATTGCTCAAACAGATTTTCCTTTTGCCGAAGCCTTTGGTATTATTAAATGGATTGTACTTATAGGATTTGTCGCAATAAATTTAATTAATATCGGATTAAAATCGGATGAAAAAATCATTGTTCATAAAAAGTTATATAAAGCGGTTGGACTTTTTATTTTCTATCTTGTTTTCAATTCCTTACTATCCATAGATATCGGACTTAGCTTATCAAAAACGGCTATTTTAACTGTTTCTTTTTTATTATGGTTTTTAATACTACCCAATTATTTTAAAAAAAAGGAACAATTTCTCGGACTAGTTACCTATTTGTTCTATTTTTTTGCGGCCTTTTTATTTTTGAATATTTTTCTTACAGTAATAGCCCCCGGTACATTTTTTAAGATGGGAATTTACACACGGTATTCTGGTATATTTGAAAATGCAAATACTTTAGGAATGTTTTCCTTCCTATCGGTAGTGTTTATCCTGTACAAGATAAAAACCGGAACTCGGTTTGAAAAAATCTTAAGTTTTTTGATGAGTTTAATGGTTATCGCCAACTTATTGCTTACTGTATCGCGGTCAAGTATGCTGGGAACGTTTATTGTAGTGACTGTTTTTTTGTATTTTTATTATAGAAAACTTTTCTATGTCGAAATGACGGGCATTGCCGTTGTCGTCAGTATTCTTTTTCTTTTTCCTATAATAATGGATCTGTTGAGATTGACCAGCAACCCGTTTTCATACAGGGAACAATTGTTCACCTTAGCGATAACTAATTGGAAAGAGAGTATACTGTTTGGCAAAGGATTCGGAACAGCTCAGATTTTGACCTCAAATGTCTTTACCTTTTTGCAGCATGGGTACAATCTGCTTATTGTCGGTAAACATTTTCATAATGCATATATAGAGTTACTTACTGAAACAGGAATAATAGGTGTGTTATCATTTTTTCCTGTTTTAGTCATTATCACCAGCCAGATAAAAAAGGTTCTTAAAGCTGTTCGGGGAAAATTAAGGTTACTTACACTTTTATTCAGTGGTTTAATTGTTGGCTTTCTTATTCAAAATTTATTTGAAAGTGCTTTATTTGCGCCCGGAAATGGAATAACATTCCTATTTTGGAGCTTCTGTGGATTGCTGTTGAGTTTGCCTAAAATAACGGATTCTGAAAATGAGTCGTATGCTTTATGACGTTCAAAGACTTTCGTATTATAAAATCAATCGGCTATGTTACGGCTGGCACCATCCTTGGTAAATTAACCGGATTTCTCAAACATTATTTAATCGTATACATTTTTGGATTAACCGAGTTGTCAGACGCCTTTTTTATTGCTAATGCAATACCGGAAATGTTAATCAATATATTAATGTATGGCCTGTTAGCCGGCGCATTCATTCCGGTGGCCAGTGAAGTCCTGTCAAAACAAAGTAATGAGCAATTTAACTCTTTTATTAATTCTATCCTCACGTTCATCGGATTCCTTTGCGTTATATCCGCCATGGTTATTTTTCTTATTCCGATTCCGATTGCCAAAATGCTGGCAACAGGATATGCAGATAAACAATTGGAAATTGTCGCAGGACTATTGGTAAGTATTGCGCCGGGGTTCATATTTTTAGGTTTGGCGGCTATTCTCTCTGGTATATTACAAGTATTGGAAGATTTCAGAATCGTGTCGGTCGGGCTATTTATATTTAACCTGACGTTTATTATTAGTGTCTTGCTTTTAAACCCGCAATATCATATTTATTCAGCCGGCATCGGCATTTCATTGGGGGCGTTCTTCTGGTTTCTTTCTCATCTATTATTCACTTATAAAAGAATTAACTTCGGCCAACATTTCAGGCTGATCACAGAAGAGGTTAAGAGAACCGGAATTTTGGCTCTTCCTTCTTTTGTTGTGATAACGCTAACCAATTTAGTATTGCTATTGGAAAGAAATTTCGCATCGGTCTTTGCAGAAGGTACCATTAGTGAATTAAACCTGGGTTTTCGTTTGTCCCACCTATTTTTAACCGTCATGATATTACCCATGAGTACGGTTCTATTTCCCAGGATGGCTAAATATTTTTATGAGAAAAAATATGATCGGTTAAAAAGAATGATCCGGGCTATATTTCAGGTAATCACTCTTTTTTTAATATTGTTTTTACTTCTTTTTTCTTTTAATTCTTTATTGATTACACAGATTGTTTACTTTTTCTTAAAAATTCAATCAAACAAAATTATTCAAATATCAGAATATGCCTTGCTTTATACATTTTCCTTTATTGGTCTTTTTTATTACATGTTTCTTATAAGAATTTTTTACTCAATGCAAAAAATCTGGGAAATTGTTAAAGCAAATCTAATAGGCCTATTTTTTTATATCCTTTCCGTTTATTATTTGATACCTGTAATACATAGTTTTGCCTTCCCCGTATCGTATGCGGTCTATGCGGTTACATCGGCATTGTACTTAACGATTAATTTGAACATCAGTTTTTTCTCACAAAGCAAGCCCATTATCTCCAATAAGGTCTTTTTTACAGTTAGTTTCCTCTATTTTTCTGTCGTAATAATTTTTCGATTACTGTATGGAACAGGCCTTGATATTTTTGATAATATAACTTTGTCAGTTCTATTTACAGGGTTATATGTCTATATAATTTATAAGTTTAAAATAGTTCATTTTAATAGGCATAAACTTTTCTTTATTTTAGAAAATGATGAATCGTAAACCCGTTGTTTTAATCATAACGCCATATTTTTTACCCGGCTATAAAGCAGGAGGCCCGATCCAGAGCCTGCGCAATTTGATTGATCATCTCT
>DRQG01000109.1 GCA_011369465.1 Caldithrix abyssi | reverse complement strand
TATATTTTGTCCAAGACTAAAATAACTGCCTTCAAGGGGGATAGATATATCCACCAGAGGCAGGGCTGTACTACTCACAAAAATGTCTTTATGCGTTTCCACTGACGAGCTGGAGTTGGAAACCCGTACATAAATAGTGAAATTACCGCCATTTTGCGGCGCAACCCAGTAAACCGTGTCTTTGTCATTGGGCATCACAAATTGACCTCCGCTGGCCCACCATTCAAATTGCAGCGGTCCGCTTAAAGGATTGTCCGCTTTAATGCAGGCCTGAATCGTATCCTGAGGAAATACCCGATCTTTAGACAAAATAATACCCTCGCTGCTCAAAACCGGTGGTTGAGGTACTTCAAACAATTCCTGTACTTCTTTACAGCCGGCAACAAACAGAACAAGAGCAATGAATAACAAGACGCTTGCAGGCCAAATTTGTTTTTTATTATATGTGATCATATCCAATTTTTCTATTGCAGGACAACCCGCCTTGATTGGTAATGTTGCAAACCGTTTTCGTCCGTTAGGGAAAACGCCACGGCGCTGCTTTCCTCACTTAAAGTAAAATCTCCTATGGTTTTTTCCCAATAACTTCCGGCTTCTATTTTATCAATCCGAACATCGGATACAAGACCAATGGCTACATGGTGAAAATTGGCCTGACCGAAATCTTTTAAAAAAATGATTTTGAGGAGTAACGGGCCGGCTTCCTGATTGCCCAGAGCCACAACCCGGCAAGATATATGCAATGATTGAGCGTTCGTTGTAACCTCGGGCTGGATCAGGAAACGATTCTCATCGTTTAACAAATTTTGTATGGCTCCCTTCAATCGATCTTTTACCGTTTGTGCCGATGACGCCCCGCTGATTCTATCTGTAACTCCGTTTATAAAAATATCGGGTACTCCCCGGGGCGCGCCTCCCATAAAATCCACATAATCCTTTTGCAGCGCGTCAAACTGTTCCGCTAAGTGATCGGAAAAATTATTGTACGGATCGTCTGCAAGAACGGTGTCCTGTAAAATATCCCGATGATATTGTACAAGAATAACGTCGCTGCCGTACTCTTCCTGAAAGGCTTCGCCGGCTTCCAGAGACCAGATGTTGTACTGCACAGGCGTTACAACGGTATTCACAAAGGCTTCTATTAAAACCACGGATGAAGTTTGGCTGTCCGGGTTTTTAGGATCAAGCGGATTGTCTCTGGCCAGTTCCTGACAGGAGAAGAGAATCAGGCTCATTACCAGCCGGCTAAAAACGGAATTGAAGCGCAAAATGAATCGACTCCCTGGATTTAAAATGTAATGTTGGCTGAACACGTATTCTTTTTTTCTCGTAGGCCGTAATATCTCTTATTTTACGGTTTTGTAAATACGTATAAATTGTGCCTATTAAAGCCGCGGCGCCCAGGCTTAGCGCGGTGTTGCGTACCAGGCGCGCAGTCTCGGCATCATTTATATGAGCATCCATTTCCGGAGGCGTAACTGCCTGATGATATTTATCGTAACTGGTTAGATATTTATTGTGATAAACGGCCGATACCACGCCAAACCCAACCGTAGCGGCCATTAACCATACAGTAGGATACTTCCGAACGCTGATGCGATTACGGTAAGAGGTTTCTCCCGTTAAATGAAATAGTACATTATTTGCCAGAAGTTCGATCATTTGAGGAAGATGATCAGCGTCGCCTGCTTCCACCTTTTCATGGATGACCTCGCCGGTTTTTACCCGCGTAATATCCACGTCAATTCGGTAAAGGGAGGCATAATGAAGGATGCTCCCGCTGATAATAAAATCCGCTTCCAACAATTTACCGATATCCTGTGCATGTGTTGTATCGGCGAACCCGCTAAGGGCCAGTTTTTGTTCATTAAAAACGGCATCCAGTTTGCGCCGCTCCACAACGGTGATTTTAGGCGAAAGAGCCAATTCCGACTGAAGAAGAGCCGGCACATTCCTTTCCCAGGAATCGAGATATAAAATATCGCTTTGGTTATCAAACCCTGTAACAGCCACAACGATTTGCGCGGGCAGTCTGAACACACCGCACAGAATTATCATTAACACAAATGTTTTTTTCATACAAAACATTCCTTTTAGCCCCGCCTGTCCCGATTTTTCGGGATCGATGGGAACGAATATCGGCTTCGACAGGCTCAGCCTACGTCCCCTGAGCTTAGCCTGTCCCGACTTGTCAGGCTC
Source organism: Caldithrix abyssi (assembly GCA_011369465.1). Classification (GTDB taxonomy): domain Bacteria; phylum Calditrichota; class Calditrichia; order Calditrichales; family Calditrichaceae; genus DRQG01. Next base: position 77,501 of record DRQG01000109.1, on the reverse strand, counting down.
CAAGGCGTTCCCTGAGCTTAGCCTGCCCCGACTTGTCGGGGTCGAAGGGATCGCCCCAAAACAATTCTAAGCCTTAGTAATAACACAAATGTTTATTTCGGCCCCCGGGCGAGCTGCTGTATCAAATCGTCCATTTTATCCTGCCGTATGAGAATTTTATCGATCACTTCGCGCACGGCGCCATGCCCACCGCGGGCCACGGTTACATAATCGCAAATAGCCTTCACCTCGTCTCTGGCATTGGCCACGGCCGCGCTAAATCCAACCCGCTGCAGAATGGACATATCGAGAATATCGTCGCCGATATAAGCAATCTCTTCGTCATCAAATCCAAATTGGTCTTTAATTTCTTCGTACTGCGGTAATTTATCAAAACTGCCCTGGGATACAACATCAAATTTTAATTCCTCGGCCCGGCGTTTAACCATTTCGGAAATGCGTCCGGTAATGATGCCTGTTTTTAAACCGGCCATTCGGGCCAGAGTAATGCCCATGCCGTCCTGGACGTTAAATTTTTTAATTTCGATCCCTTCCGAGGTGTAAATTATTTCGCCATCGGTCAGAACGCCGTCCACATCCATCAATATTAATTTGATTTTGATTAATTTGGATTTCATAATAATGCGCCTTGTTGCTATTATTCTACCGTTAAGCCCTTTTTGCGATCGATACGATCGGTTACATAACGGAAAATCTGCAGTAACAGGAAAGCCCCCAGCCCTACCAAAGCAAAAAAGTACCAGATATAGTGGGCATGATCATAAGCATGCGGCAATTGTTCTGCAGTTAAGGTTCTCGGATCGGGGCAGTATTCATCCAGCAAATAACCGCTGGCCGCAAAACCGAACAACCAGGCAAAAAAAGTGGTCAGATGCGAATATCCCATATACAATCCTTCTTCGCCCTTAGGGGCCTGTTTGGAAGCGTACTCCAGAAAACGCGGCGACAGGAAGCTCTCGGCCAGTCCCTGCAGCGCGATGCCGACGATCAGCATAACGGTGATGGGGTGCAGGCTGAAGAGACCGAAAAAATTGACAGATTGACCGGTAATGTTTTCGAGGACGGGACTAAGTGCTATGGATAGCGCAGAAAGCGGAATAATGAGCAGGCCGATGCCTATGGAACCGATCGGACGCATTTTACGCACCAGATGTGTAATCGGTACGACCATAATAACGACCACGAACGGGTTAATATTGGCCAGCCACTCGGGCGCGGCGTGTTCCCCTACGAGCCGCAAAGTATATTTGGGCATAGTAGCATACAACTGCCCCTGGATGGCCCAAAATCCGGCAACAATCAGGATTAAGGCCATAAAGCGAACATTCTTAAGTACCGTTATCAAACCGTTCACGGATTCTTTTAAACTTTTCCCTTTGCCTGTTGTATCGATATCTCTATAGAAAAAAATGACAATAATCAATGCCGCAAAAGCCATAGCGGCCGCATAAAAATTTATATATTCCAGGCCCAGTTCGGTGCGCAGCGGTTTGGCGATGCTTTTTCCTGAAAAAGCGCCCACATTTACCATCATATAAAAAATGGAAAAAGCGCGCGCCCGATGTTTTTCATCCGAAGCTTTAGCCACCGTTCCGGAAATAATCGGTTTTACGAAAGAACCGCCAATCATAATGACGAACAGGGATAGAACCGCTACGACTTTTGTGGGGATAAGCCCTAAAAAGAGGTAGCCCAGGCCCAACAGAAAAAAAGCCAAAATGAGCGCCTGCCGAAATCCCATCTTGTCGGCCAGCGTACCCGTAAAGGTGGGAGCCAAATACAGGAATGAAGCAAATAAAGCCGTAACCCAGCCTGTTTCAATATCCGTGAAACCGACCTCTCTGGTTAAAAAAAGTGTTAAGGCGATGAACATGCCGTAATAAGCAGCGCGTTCAAACAGTTCGATGATATTTGCCGTCCAGAATTCACGGGGAAATTTCCAGCTCAACCCTGATTTGCTCATAAAATGTTCCTTTCCGAATCAAAGCTTTGTAAAATTTACAGATTTTCAGATTTACTTATAATCATATAAACCGCTATCATCTTTTGATAGATGCGGTTTTACCATTTCATCAATGGTTTTGGCCTGAGACAGCAGTTCTTCCAGCTTTTGTAGGGGTAACATACTGGCGGCGTCGCACAAGGCGTTGTCGCAATCGGGATGAGTTTCGATAAATAACGCATCCACGCCGGTTGCCACACCGGCTCGGGTTAACGGAAAGATAAACTCTTTTGCTCCGCCGCGGGGATCACTGCTGCTCACGCCGTATTTACGGATGGCATGGGTAGGATCAAGAACAACGGGATACCCCAAATCACGCATAATTTTAAGATTACGCATATCCATAATTAAATTATGGTATCCGAAAAATGTGCCCCGGTCGGTAAGCAAAATTTGATTATTGCCCTCTCCGGTAATTTTATTGATTGCCGTTTGCATATCGGAAGCCGCCAAAAATTGCCCTTTTTTTACATTGATCACTTTTCCTGTGCGCGCTACCGCCAGCAGCAAAGTGGTTTGCATGGATAAAAACGCCGGTACCTGAATTACATCCAACACTTCCGCGCAAGCCTCCGCATCATGGGCGTCGTGAATATCCGACAAAACGGGAATGCCAAACTGCTCTTTTACCTTTTGCAGAATGCGCAGCCCTTTTTCCAGACCAGGACCCTGGTACGATTTGGACGATGACCGATTATCTTTTAAGTAAGACGATTTAAAAATAAGAGGCAGTTTGAGTTTATCGGCAATGCGCTTAACCTGTTCTGCGGTTTTCAGAACAATGTCTTCCGTCTCGATAACACAGGGACCCGCAATCAGGGCCAGCGGGTTTCCTGCTCCGATTTTAATATCACCAACCTGAACGATTTGCATAAGATTCTCCAAATTTACAGATTTTTTTTAAAGGCCAAATATAAACTTTTTCATTGAATTATCCAAAGAAGAAGCGAAAGTTAACAGGTCCGCTATAATAAAAAAAGCCTCAAATATGTAAATATTTGAGGCTTGAAATATTCCCGCGAATGGATAAATTTGGCGCTAAGCGGAAAAGGAATTACCACATCCACACGTACGGCTTACATTAGGATTATTAAAAACAAATCCCGAACCATTCAGCCCGTCGGTGTAATCGATCTCTGCGCCGCTCAGATAAACCAGACTTTTGGAATCCACCACCACGTTTACCTCATCAAAAGAGAACAGTTGATCGGCTTCCTGTTTTTGATCGTCAAAATACATGACATAGGTAAACCCTGAACAACCGCCGCCTTTAACACCAACGCGTAAATTAAATCCTTCTTTATTCTCTTGGCGAATAATGGATTTAATTTTATCTATAGCACGATCGCTTAATTGAATCATAAGTGATGTCCTCTCTATTTGGTTAAAACTTGTAAATAGAGTAACGACATAATCGGGTCTAAAATTCCAATAAAAAAAAACGGCAGATAAAATCTGCCGTTTTGATTAAACCTGTATTAAAGATTAATTAGTTTTCTTCGAATTGATATGAGTCTTCGAAATTATCCGTGTATTGCGAAGCGATGGTCTGCCGGATGACACAAACTTTAATTTGGCCGGGGAATTCCATCGATTCCCGTATTTTATTAGCAATATCGGCGGAAAGAATTTTAGCTTTGTCGTCGGGGATTTTCTCCGGTTCCACGATAACACGAATTTCCCTTCCGGCGGAGATGGCGTACGTTTTGGACACGCCATCAAAGGAATTGGCGATTTCTTCCAGTTTAGAGATGCGTTTTGTATATGCTTCCAGAGTATCGCGCCTGGCGCCGGGTCGTCCACCGCTAATGCGATCGGCAGCGGTTACTAACACAGAAATGGGAGAAATGGGTTCGGCTTCTTCGTGATGCGCCAATATTGCGTTGATGACCACTTCGTGCTCTTTACATTTCTTAGCCAGTTCAACACCCAAGGTTACATGACTTCCTTCGGAATTGTTACTTATGGCTTTGCCTATATCGTGGAATAACCCGGCCCGTCGTGCCAGCCGGACGTTAAATCCCAGTTCGGCAGCCATTTTACCGGCTAAAAGGGCCACTTCTTTGGAATGTTGTAACATATTTTGAGAATAACTGTAGCGGTATCTTAGGCGCCCCAGGTTTTCCCGCATCAGCGGATGCACATCCCCGATTTTTAATTCCTTTAGAGTCTCATCCGCCGCTTTAAAAATAGAACGATTCACTTCGTTGGTGGCTTTCTGAACATATTGCTGAATCGTGTTTACATTGATCGATTTGTTCTTAATCAGCATTTGCATGGCAATCCGGGCAATTTCGCGGGCAACCGGATCATAGCCGGATAGGACAACCAGTTCGGGGGTGTCATCGACAATCACTTTAACACCTGTTGCTTCTTCAAAAGCCCGGATGTTACGCCCTTCCCGCCCGATAATCATTCCTTTAAAGCGCTCGTTGGGCAATTCCACAGTAGAAAGAGTAGATTCCATCGTAAATTCATAGGAGAGGCTCTCAATAGCGCCGGCAATAATTTCTTTGGCTTCCCGCTGTGCTTTTTCTTTGGCTTCTTCACGAATATCATTCATAATCTGGACAGCTTCCAATTTTACCTGATTTTCCAGATTCTGCATGAGTTGTTTTTTTGCTTCCTCTCTGGAAATACTGGCTACACGTTCCAGCTTTTTGTTATGCTCGTCCAAAAGGGTGTCCAGTTTTTTGTGTTTTTCGTAAAGATGCTCTTCCAATTCATTTATTTTTTTTGTTTTCGCTTCCAGCCGATTTTCCATTATTTTAATCTGGTTCTCTTCCCTGCGGATTTCTTTTTCCTTCTTCATCAACTGGTTTTCGAGTCGTTGAAATTTTTCTTCTTTATGCCGCAATTCGGCTTCAAACTTTGAACGGCGTTGTTGCAGCTCCACCTTAAACTTATATAGGCGCTCTTTTTTAATTTTTTCCGCTTCGCGTTCACTTTTTTGTATAATTTGCCGTCCGAGGGCTTTCTTTTTTACCAGGCCCATATGATATAGCCCGGCACCGATTACCGCCCCTGTAATCAATGTGCCAATTAATATGCTCAAACTAAATACGTCTATGGTTTCAAACATTTTTATCTCCGATTATAACAAACTATATTTTTTAAAGATAACTGAAAAAAGCTAATGATGCAAACCGGATAGAAGCAGGCTGCCTTGAGGGTATTGCATAGAGGATATTTCTCACCAAATCAGATAAATAAAAAAAGGCAGATCAGTAATGATCTGCCTTAAGCCAAAGAAAAAAATATTGAAAAAAAGCGATGCATCAGCTACCGTGGATTTTTTCCTTTTTAGCCATCAATTCTTCCTGAGTTTCCTGATATTCCGGATCAGGCTGGCAGGCATCGGTCGGACAGACGGCCGCACACTGCGGCTCATCAAAAAAACCAACGCATTCTGTACAAAGATCAGGATTAATGATATAATACGGATCACCTTCTGTAATTGCCTCATTAGGACATTCCGGCAAACAAGCATCGCATGCGATACATTCTTCGTTAATCAGTAGTGCCATTTCGTTCCCCTTAAATTTGGTTCGATCTATTAATTATGGGTAAAAGTTTAGTCAACTAATTTAAAGCCTACTTTGAGAATTACCTGAAACTCGGTAACGTTACCGTCTTTAACCGCACCACGCTGTTCAATTACCTGGAACCAGCTAATTGCTTTAAGTGATTTTGAGGCTTTCTTAATCGCATTTTGAATAGCCTCTTCATAGCTCTTTTCGGAAACGCCAACCAATTCAATTAATTTATAAACATTGCTCATATTTTTCTCCATTTAAATTTAGAGGAATATAACAAACCTTTTATTTAAAATCAAAACGATGTGCCTATTTTTCGGCTAATTAAAAAGATGATGTATCACTAAATTTGAAAAAGAATATGGTTGGATATATACTGTTAGCCTGTTATGCAATCAGTTAATTCACACCTCTGGTTTCGAACACTTCGCTATTCACCAAAAAATCTATATTATCCATTTCCAGCAGGTTTTTAAATTCTTTATAAAGATGTTTATCCCAACGGCCTGCATCGGCTTCGCTATCCATAATTCTCAAAGCTTCCCTTTTTGTGAAGGCATCTCGATAGGGGCGAACTGTAGTCAATGCATCGAAAGAATCTGCCAAAGAAACAATTCGTGCTGTAACGGGAATATCTTCGCCTTTTAACCCATCCGGATAGCCGGAACCATCAAAACGCTCCTGGTGATAACGAATAACCGGTAAAACACTTTCCAGCGTTTTGAGGGGCTTACAAATTTTTTCCCCTTCTTCCGGATGTTTTTTTATTACTTCATATTCTTCGGGGGTTAAAGGGCCGGGTTTTAAAAGGATTTCATCCTGAATGGCCAATTTGCCAATGTCATGTAATATTCCACCTCGCCTGACGGAATTAATATCTTCCTCGCTTAGACCAATGCGCTTGGCTAAAAGTTGGCTATAATTAGCCAGACGATTGCAATGACCTTGTGTATAGTGGTCTTTTGCTTCCACAGTTAAAGCCAAACTAAAAATGATGCGCTCGGCATATTCCAGTTGATCCGTATATCGTTTAATCCGCAAAAGAGACGCTACCCGGGCCTTTAATTCAATAATGTTGATCGGTTTGGATATAAAATCATCGACTCCTGCTTCGATACCCTTCAACCGACTTTTATGGTCATCCAGCCCGGTAACCATCACTACGGGAATAAGCATTGTTTCCTTTTTATTTTTGAGACGGGAACATACTTCAAATCCGTCCATTTCCGGCATAACCACATCCAGAAGGACAAGATCCGGAGCATGTTTTTCTACACATTTAATAGCTTCGTGACCGTTGTGGGCGGTAATAAAACTATAGGACTCGTTAATGAATACCGTTTTTATCAAATCGATGTTTTCAGGCATGTCGTCAACAATAAGAATTGTAGCTTTTGGCAAATCCACCTCCGCAAGAAGAGTTTTAGGTCGAATAAGATTAAACAGACTTTAATTATTCGTCTTATTTCTGAATAACTTAAACAGAAAAAGCTACAATACTTTTAAAGATTACCCGTGAGATGGAAGCCTGATGTTCTTTACGGTTTTCTTTTTTTTCTGACGATGACGCAGCTCGCTTTTGCTGATATAATGGGATTTGCGGTTTACATCCTCAATGATTTTTGCTTTTCTGACTTTGGCCTTAAATTTTTTTAAGGCCTCATCAAAATTGTCGTATTTTTTCACATCTATTTTAATCATGAGATATTCCTCCATTTATATACATCTTATGGAACGCCGGAAAGAAGGGTTTGTTTCCTGCGGGAGTAACAAGAGATAGATTGAAATAGATCGGAATCAATTAAAATGAGCGCGGATCAATCCGTATATAGAAATCAAATAATATAAAGGCAGGTAAATTTGTTTTCGTTTGGATAACTGAACAGACGCGTTGCCCAATTAGTGAATAAATAGCAGAGTGCTGTATAGTTATTGCAAATGATTACCAATATCTATGGAATAACCGTTCAGGAAATCCCGCACCTTCATCCTTTTTTTACCTTGCGGCTGGACTTCCAAAAGACGAATGGCGCCGTCTGTACAGGCCACGTCAAAATACTCTTTACCCATCGCACAAATTGTTCCGGCAGGCTGGGGGTAATTTACCGGAACGATTTGACTTTTCAGTAATTTTAACTGTTGACCATGAAGATAGCTGAAAGCGGCCGGGTAAGGGCTTAATCCCCGAATCAGGTTGTATACTTTGGTCGATGGCTGCTCGAAAGAAATATGGCATAATTCTTTGGTAATTTTCGGCGCTTTGCTGGCCGTATGATTATCCTGAGGCTTTGGTTGGATCGAATTCCGTTCCATACGATCCAGTGTTTGAATCAATAAATCCGCTCCTAATGTGGCCAGGATATCATGTAGTTCACCGGCATTCATATCGGGTAAAATTTTTGTTTTTTTCTGTAACAGAATATGACCGGTGTCCACTTTTTCATCAATTAAAATGGAAGTGACGCCGGTTTCTGTTTCTCCGTTAATAATTGCCCAGTTAATCGGTGCGGCTCCCCTGTAGCGCGGTAATAAGGAGGCATGAATGTTTACAGTTCCCTTAGGAGGAATGGTAAACACCTCTACCGGCAGGATGCGAAAAGCGACCACAACAAATACGTTGGCTTCGAGAGCTTTTAGTTCTTTAATAAAATGGTGCTCTTTAAGAGAAACCGGTTGTAAAACAGGAATATGGTTTTCCTGTGCCGTTACCTTCACGGGAGAAGGGCGAACGGCCTGCCCTCTCCCCTGAGGTTTGTCCGGCACAGTAACCACGGCCTGTACTTTGTGAGAAGAATGAATTAAGGCTTTTAAGGACTCCACTGCAAATGCAGGCGTCCCCATAAAAACAACATTCATCAATCTTTTTTTCCGCCTACCGGCATTACAACATTGATGTAACTACGTTCTACATTAAGCTTTACATTATCATCCACTTTAATAATCACCGTTTTACCGTCATCGGTAAATCCAACCACTTTACCGTGAATTCCGCCGGTAGTAACTACATTATCCCCCTTTTTAAGGGCGTCCAGCATTTTCTGACGTTCTTTTTGTTTTTTCGCCTGCGGGCGGATCATTAAAAAATACATGATTACAATGATCAGAATAAACGGCAAAAATGATAAAAGCGGATTTCCGGCTTCGCCACCCTGACCGGCGGGAGCCATTAAGAGAATAAAGTTTAACATTTGTTCCTCCATAGAATTAAGTGTTTTAGTTTAAAATATCTTTAGTTATACTCGAAATTATCTTTGTTTTCCACTCTGCGTATCGGTTGTTAAGAATCGCATTTCTTGCTTCTTTAACCAACTGCAGATAAAAATGAACGTTGTGCAGTGTGGCCAGATGAAGGCCGAGAATTTCATCTGCATTATACAGGTGTCTCAAATATCCGCGCGAAAAGTTTGTACAGGTGTAACACCGGCAATCACTGTCGATAGGTTGTCGGTCATTCTTAAAGCGTGCTGCCTTTAAGACCATTTTCCCTTTAAACGTAAATACGGTGCCATTACGGGCGTTGCGCGTGGGAATTACGCAATCGAACATATCCACGCCACGCTCAATCGCTTCTAAAATATCGTGCGGTTTTCCAACACCCATTAAATAGCGGGGCTTGCTTTCAGGTAACAAATCGGTACAAAAGTCGGTCATTTCCATCATCGTTTCCTGCGGCTCGCCCACCGCCAGGCCGCCTATGGCATAACCCGGAAAATCCATCTCAATAAGAGCGCGGGCGCTCTTTTCCCGAATAGGAAGAAAAGTACCCCCCTGCACAATACCGAACAACCATTGACGATGTCCGTATAAAGGTTGAGTTGTTTCGTACAAATTACGCGCAATTTCCGCCCATCTGAGCGTTAAATCATTGGATTTATCCACATAAGCTTCATCTGCAGGATACGGTGCGCATTCATCCAATACCATCATAATATCGCTGCCCAGCTTCCGCTGTGTCTCAAAAACCGATTTTGGTGTAAACGTATGCCGGGATCCGTCTAAATGGGATTGAAAATGCACTCCGTTTTCGTCCAGTTTTCGCAGCTCCTGTAAACTGAATACCTGATAACCGCCGCTATCGGTCAGGATCGGTTTATTCCAACTCATAAAGCGGTGCAATCCGCCAAATTCTTCAATCAGATCCTGCCCGGGACGCAAAAAGAGATGGTACGTATTGGATAAAATGATCTGCGTTTGTATTTCATCCAGATCTCTCGGCGATAGCGTTTTTACCGTAGCCTGGGTACCCACAGGCATAAATATCGGCGTTTCAATTGTGCCATGATCGGTTTGGATGAGACCGGCGCGGGCTTTGGTTGATTTATCCGTATGTATCAGTTTAAAAAACATGAATCCGCAATCTGTGTTGAATAAAGACGTGCAATTTACATAAAGCCCTTTTTTATTGCAAAAGAATCAGAATCACCTATCCGAATACCAACCCTTTTCTATATTTGAATTTAGGAGTATAAAAAAAGGACGGATGTAAAGCCGTCCTTTTGAATTTGATAAACGATATGTTACAAAACGGTTAAACGTTTATTTGAACACCTTATCATGTTCCTTTAAACCGATTTCCACCCTGTAATACACGTCGCTCATGTGGTCTCCTGTATAGCGTTCGTAGCGATGGGTAATGCCCATTTGATCGAGCAGGTTGTGAAAGGCGTCATTCGTAGGAATAATATTTAACCCCATGCCATCGTCCGCAGGATTGGTATCGTCCTGAATACCGCAATCGAAGTAAAGATTGAGCTTCTTAAAAGACTCTATATCGAGGGGTGTTTGATCGGGTGCTTTACCGGTAGCCAGCATGGTGTAACAGTCATGCATCAGGAATTTTGTGTAAGATTCGGTCACGGTATCGGCAGTAACACCGGGTTGGGCGATTCTGAAGGGTAAATCGACACCCGGGTAAATATCATCCGCCGGTCCGGGGCCGGCCGTATCCACAGGCGTTGAAGAAACCATATACTGATAGACTGTGGAGGGGTCTATCGGATAACCTGCGGAAAGCAAATAAGAATCATAGGTGCCTGCTGTCCCAAAATGGGGCGAAAAGGCCGAAGCCAGTCCAAAGCTCATCAAAGTAAGCACATGTGTGGAAGGGCTGGCCACAGCAGAGGCAAGATCGATATACGGCAATGGTTTACCTAATGAATCTACCTGTTCTTTAGCCAAACGGGTAAGCAGGTTACTGCCTTCGGAAAAAAGCAGAGCGTCAAAGGCAATCGGGCCGGAATGAGCGGCAATGGATTTAAACATGGTCGGATAAAGCAGCGCCAGCTTCATAGCGCCATATCCGCCCATCGATTTACCCTGGATGGCTCGTTTTTCAGGATCAATTTTATATTGCGCTTCAACAGTCGGGATCACTTCCTGTATTAAATAATATTCATAAAGTCCAAACCCAAGGGCCGGGTTCATAGTGGGGTTTCGGTTTGGATCGATATCTATTGAGTTGGTATAAAAACTGCCGCCCATGGCGTTTTTGGCGTTGGGCATCACCATAATCATCGGTTGAATTTTTCCGTCGGCAATCAGTTGATCGGCCAGTTCTTTTAAATAATAGGTATTCAACCAGTAATCTTCGTCGCTGAAAATACCATGCAGCATGTACACTACCGGATATGTTTTATCACCGTTGGGATCATAACCGGCCGGCAGGTAGATATTGGCCGTTTTGGCCTCGCCTACGTATAACGAGTTTATAGTTACCTGTTCCAGTGTGCCTTTAGTTTTCGCTAACCCTGTGTTATACTGGTTCGGAAAGCTGGCCTGCTTCTCCTCGCATCCCCAAAATATTGCCAACGACAGGATTACGAGAAAAAGAGACGATATATAAAATCTATTTTTCATCTTTAATTTCTCCTCATTTTAGAGCATTACGGTTAGAAGTTATATTCAAGTCCGATATGGAATTCATCGACTTTCGCAGTATATAAGCCTGCAACATTTTCGTTACCATAATCTTCTTTGCTTATCTCCCAGGATGAAACCTGACGGTCCTGAATAAAAATATGCGAATACATCAGGTTAACCGTAAAATCCCCCATTTTCAATCCGCCGCCCAGCGAAATTTGGTTTTTCGTATTTGCATCGGGAATCGAAGGACCAATGGTTTTATCGGGAATGGGCGTACCGTCGTTGTAATATCCCAAACGCAGCGCCAGTTCGGTTGTTGCACTACGCATAGCGATATATTCCAGGCCAAAACTATAACGTAACACATCATTCCATTCTTCCACCAATTCCGTATCCTGATTGCTGCCATCTACGGCTGTGATATTCTCCAGCTTTATTTTATTCCAGGATGACCATTGCGTCCAATCCACATCAAAAGCCAAAAGCAAATCTTCCGTAGGATGATAGGCAATACCGATTCCGGCATTCATAGGTAACGGAAGAGTGGCCTTGGCATCATCATCGTTAATATAGGTCATTGTTTCTCCGGAAAGGGCGGCAGCAGATGACAGATATGTAGCATAGTCTATCACTCCGGCATTATAGAGATCGGTTAATGTAGCCACAGCTCCCGTATCGGATGGAAAATAATTTGTGGCATTTATTTTTCCTTTTAATTCCGTATCGGGATAATAACGCACCGATGCGCCGATACTTAACTGGTCGCTAACTTTATATTTTAACCCGGCGTTAAAACTATAGCCGATGCCTTCCCCTTCCAATTTTACTTCGGTAACCAGTATATCGTGGGGTGCGATGACCAGTGGTTGTAAAGGCGTATTATAAAAAGGTTTACTCAGGGATGGATTTCGGATAAGAATTTTTTGTTTCAGAATGCCGAAGCCGACGCCTAAAGAAAAACGCTCGCTAAACTTATAGGCCGCGCTAATATGGAAATCCAATACCTCCAAATTGCTTTCATAGTCGATTTCCGGATATCCCGTTTTGTTATTATAACCCGGCACCGGATTGAATAAATCCCATTGGGCGCCAAGGCCAAATGGAGCGAAAAAACCAAAACCAAGAGAGAGCCCGTTATCCAATGATTTGACCACGCCAAAAGTTGGAATGTAAAACGTCTGCGGTACATTTTTAACCTCGAAATCCGCATAGCCGCTATAACGATGTCCTTCAAATTGCGCCGGAGTGAGTGTTGCGCTGGGAATAATAACGGATACATTAAGTCCCATATTCCAGTTGTCTACATCGGTCAAACCGGCCGGGTTCCAGAAACCTCCGCTCCAGTCATTGCTCAATGCACGATAGGCTCCGCCTAAGTTAACGGCCCGGCTGCCTGCCGTTGTAAGACCGACGCCGCTGGCAAAGGCATTGCCGATCAACAATATCCCCAACAATAGCATGAACAGTAAGGATTTCCTCATGCCCTTCTCCTTTCATTAGTTGATATATTTAATTAAACGATTTAGGTTTTGAGGCTGGCTTTGCGTTTTTTACTCTGCAAATAACGCAAAATGAAAGATATTAACTATTATTCTTCAAAGCAAGTTTGGGATATTTTGCACAATAGGCGCTAAATATACTAAAAGACAAATCCTGTTAGAGCTAATAATTTATAATCCAAAGAATTCGGATGCTTTTATCAACTGGTCTATAAAATAATCGATTTCTTCAAAAGTATTGTAAAAATAGAAACTTGCCCGTGTGGTAGCGGCTATATTTAGTTTACGCATAATGGTTTGCGCGCAGTGATGCCCGGCTCGTACGGCCACCCCCTGCTGATCCAGAAAATGAGACAAATCATGCGGATGAATATCACCGAGATTAAACGAAACCGCCCCTCCCCGTTCCGGAGCTGAGCCGTAAATGGTCATCCCCGGTATTTCCAGCATCTTTTCGATGGCGTAACTGGTGAGTTCCTGTTCATACAGGGTTATGTTTTCCATGCCCACCTGTTCCAGATAATCAATGGCCGCGGCAAAACCGAAAGCGCCGGCAATGTTGGGTGTGCCCGCTTCGAATTTATGCGGTATTTCCGCCCAGGTAGCGCTATCCAGCCACACGGAATTAATCATTTCGCCCCCACCCTGATACGGATTCATGTTTTCCAGTTGTTGCATTTTACCATACAAAACACCTATGCCTGTGGGGCCTAACATTTTATGGGCAGAAAAAGCCATAAAATCACAATCCAAATGTTCCACGTCAACCGGGAGATGCGGAACACTCTGAGCGCCATCGAGTAAAACCGGCACGCCGCGGTCATGGGCCATACGGATAATTCGTTTAATGGGGTTGATGGTGCCAAAGACGTTAGACATGTGTGTTATAGCAATCAATTTCGTTTTTGATGAAAGTATTTGTTCAAAAACATTAAAATCCAGTGTACCGTTCTCGTCAAAGGGGATGAAACGTAAACGCGCTCCGACATCTTTAGCCAAAAGCTGCCAGGGAATCAGATTGCTGTGATGTTCCATTTCACTAAGAATAATCTCATCACCAGCTTCTACAAATTTACGTCCCCAGGCCGAGGCCACAAGATTTATCGCTTCTGTAGTGCCCCGCGTAAAAATAATCTGTTTTTCGGATTTTGCGCCGATAAAACGAGCCACACGCTTGCGAGCGCCTTCATAACCGGCTGTGGCTCGTTCACCTAATTGATGAATGGCCCGGTGTACATTGGCGTTATCGTGCTCATAATAAGAGGTAAGGGCATCGATGACCTGTCGGGGTTTTTGGGTAGTGGCGGCATTGTCCAGATACACCAGAGGTAAACCATGCACCGTTTCTTTCAAAATGGGAAAATCTTCCCGGTATTTACGGGCATCAAATTCTATAGTTTTTTTCGATACGTTCATTGAAGCGACAGACATCATATACCTTTCCGTTTTATACTATTTACATATATCCTAATTGCAGGCGGGCAGCTTCAGACATCATCTGAGGATTCCAGGGCGGTTCCCAGACTACTTCCACGTTAACGTCCTGAGCTCCTTCAAGCTGAGATACTCTGTGTTTTATTTGAGCCGGCAAGGATTCCGCTGCGGGACAATTTGGCGTGGTTAGCGTCATCACAATGTTTATCTTGCCGTCATCCTGAACCGATACGTCATAAACAAGACCCAATTCCCAAATATCAACCGGTATTTCCGGATCGTACACCGTGCGTAAAATATCTATGGTTTTTTGTTTAAGCAGTTCTTTTTCTTCTGCATTCATCGCCAAATTCCTTCTTTTATATATATTATTTTAGTTGTTTTCTTCCGTTGTAACTTTGTCCTGACTGCCATGCAGCGAATTGTGCATGGTATGCCAGGGCAATGTGGCGCATTTTACCCGTACCGGGAATTCCGCCACGCCTGCAAAGGCAACCAGTTTCCCCATCGTATCCAGATACTCTTCAGGATGGTCTATTTCGCCGGTAACCATTTTATGAAAAAAATTGAAGTATTTTTCGGCCTCCTGTACGGTCTTTCCCTTCAGCACATTGGTCATTACCGAGGCAGAGGCTTTGGATATGGCGCATCCGCTGCCTTCAAAACTAACGTCCTCGATAATATCGTCTTTCACTTTTAAATAAATGGTGTATTGATCGCCGCATAATGGATTCATTCCGTCCAGCCTGTGCGTAGCGTCTTCCATTTTACGGAAATTACGCGGCTTCCGGTTATGATCCATGATGATTTCCTGATACAGTTCACGAAATTCGGAATCCATGTCTCGCTTTCTTTTAAATAGTATTTATGTATTCACTTCCCTGAAAAAACGATTTAATATACCATCAACATAGGTACGGATAGGCTTCGATTCGATATTTTTAAGGGCCTCTTCGGCAAAGGCATATATAAGAATACCTTTAGCCGTATTATGGCCTATACCACGTGACTTAAGGTAAAATAATGCTTCGTCATCGAGCTGCCCTACTGTGGCGCCGTGTGTACAGCGTACATCATCGGCATAAATTTCCAATTGGGGTTTGCTGTCAATGCGTGCCTCTTCCGAAAGCAACAGGCCATTATTGTTCTGAATGGCGTCGGTTTTTTGCGCATTGCGTTCAACCAGGATCTTACCGCTGAATACTCCGCGCGCTTTATCGGCCAGGACGCCCCGGTATAATTCATGGCTTTGACAGTGCGCCGCTTTATGATCAATTAAAGTATGATTATCCAATAGCTGCTCGCCTTTTCCCAGGTACAATCCGTCTAACCGGGTTTCCGCTCCGCTTCCGTCCAAAATTGCGCTGATATGATGCCGTGAAATACGGCTTCCTATCGATATGGAACAGGACTGATAGCGGCTGTCCTGTTTCTGTTCAACAAACGAGTGCCCGATATGAAAAGCTGACGCGCTGTCTGCCTGCAGGCGTACATGATGCAGCGAGGCATTCTCTTCAATATGTATGTCGCTTACCCCATTTACAAAATAAATGCTTTCATGCCGTGATGCATAGGATTCAATCAGCGTCATCCGGCTATTCCGCCCAATACGAACGATTAACCTCGGAAATATAGCCTGTGGTTTTTCCGAACCGCTGCTCAGAAATAATATCTGAACCGGCTCCCGAACGTTGGTGTTGGCCGGTACATCCAAAAACAACGCATCACGCATTAACGAAGTATTTAATGCGGTAAATCCGTTGCTATCTGCAGCAGGGCTGTTTTTTACAAATTCGGCAATGACCTTCGCCTGTTTGGCATCATAAACAGAAGAGATTTTGAATGGCAAATTATTTAGCCTCTGAGAAAGTCCTTTTGATAGAACGCCATTCGCAACGACAATTTTCGGCCCATCGACATCAGGTATCCAAAAAGAATCCAACGATTGAGCTAAAATACCCGATTCATCCACATCAGACGCCTGTGTGAAAGGAATATCCAGTAAAGGGGAAATATCGGTAAAGCGCCATTCTTCATCCTTTGGCTTAGGAAAACCGAGGGCGCTAAAACGGGCAAAGGCTTCATCCCGGATGGCGGCCAATCCAATCTTACCGGAATCAATTTGCCCGGCATACAGGTTCGAAAAATGTTCGATGATGTTTTTTGTATCCATAATTCCTACCGCCCGTTTCCGTTTTTAAGCCAATCATAGCCCTTTTCTTCCAGCTCAAGGGCCAACTCCTTTGTGCCGGATTTGACAATTTGTCCTTTATACAGCACATGCACAAAATCGGGCACGATGTAATCCAGTAGTCGTTGATAATGAGTTACAACAATGAAAGCATTTTTCTCGTTACGCAGACTGTTTACCCCGTTTGCCACCACCCGTAAAGCGTCTATATCCAAACCGGAATCGGTTTCATCCAGGATGGCCAGCCTTGGTTCCAAAACCGCCATCTGAAATATTTCGTTTTTCTTCTTTTCTCCACCGGAAAAGCCTTCATTTACCGGGCGATGCAGCAGATCATTGTCCAGTTCGATCTTTTTCATTTTTCGCCGAATCATCATTAAAAAATCTGCGGCGTCCATTTCTTCCAGACCGTTGGCTTTACGTATTTCGTTTAAGGCCGTGCGTAAAAAATAGGCATTACTTACACCGGGGATTTCAACCGGATACTGAAAGGCCAAAAAGATACCTTTTCGGGCTCGTTCCTCAGGGGAAAGTTCCAATAAATTTTGGTCATCCAGAAGGATTGTACCCTGCGTTACCTGATATTCTTCCCTTCCGGCTAAAACATTGGCCAATGTGCTTTTACCGGACCCGTTGGGCCCCATAATGGCGTGTACTTCGCCGGGATTCACCTGTAGATCAATGCCCTTTAATATTTCTTTGCCTTCTATATTGGCATGCAGGTTTTGTATTTTTAACATTGCAATTGTTCCGATTTAGTTGGTTATCAGTTCTCAGTTATTAGTTGTCAGTTACTAAGTTATTGTGTTATTAGGTTATAAGTGTTTTCCGTTCGTATATCGTCATTCGTTGATCGATATTCGAAATTCCGGTCTTTTAGCATTCGGCTATTGGCTTTTAATTCGTAATTCGCCGTGCCTGCGGCAGGCAGGTAATTGAATGATTCGTAATTAATTTCCAGTTCCGAGTTTCCAGTTTCTAATTTCCATTTTCTCATCACGCGTCACTTGTTACCTAATACTCTGTACTAAATACTAAGTACTATGTACTGATCGCAAGATATATCTTGCGGTACAACCGCTACCCCACGCTGCCTTCCAGACTCAGGCTTAAAAGATTTTGAGCTTCAACCGCAAATTCCATGGGTAACTCGCGAAAGACTTCTTTACAGTAACCGTTTACAATCATTGAAACAGCGTCCTCAGTGGAAATACCGCGTTGATTCAGATAAAAAATCTGATCTTCCCCTATTTTGGAAGAAGTGGCTTCATGTTCCACCTGTGCGGAAGTATTATGCACTTCGATATAAGGAAAGGTGTGTGCGCCGCACTGGTCGCCGATAAGCAAAGAATCGCACTGAGAAAAATTACGCGCGTTTTCGGCATTTTTATTGATTTTCACCAGTCCACGATAGGAATTATCGCTTTTCCCGGCGGAAATACCTTTGGAAATAATCGTACTCTTTGTATTTTTCCCCAGATGAATCATCTTCGTCCCCGTATCGGCCTGCTGATAATTATTCGTCATGGCTACAGAGTAAAACTCCCCGGTTGAATTATCTCCTTTTAAAATTACGCTGGGATATTTCCAGGTGATAGCCGAACCCGTTTCCACCTGCGTCCAGGAAATTCGGGCATTTTCCTCTTTACAGATACCGCGTTTGGTGACAAAATTATAAATGCCGCCCTTGCCTTCTTTATCCCCCGGATACCAGTTTTGAACCGTGCTATACTTGATAAAAGCATTCTTATGTGCCACCAACTCAACAACCGCTGCATGAAGCTGGTTTTCATCCCGCATTGGCGCCGTGCAGCCTTCCAGATAACTTACATAGGCGCCTTCTTCGGCTACGATAAGCGTACGCTCAAATTGGCCGGTTTCCGCGGCGTTAATTCTGAAATATGTGGATAATTCCATAGGGCTGCGTACCCCTTTGGGAATATAGACGAAGGACCCGTCGCTAAACACAGCTGAATTTAAGGCGGCAAAAAAATTATCCGTTGGCGGTACCACAGATCCCAGAAATTTCCGCACCAATTCGGGATGATTTTTCACTGCTTCGCTAAAGGAACAAAAAATAATCCCCAATTCGCCTAATTTTTCCTTAAATGTTGTAGCAACTGAAACGCTATCAAAAACGGCGTCTACCGCAACCCCGGCTAACATTTTTTGCTCGTTCAAAGGAATTCCCAGTTTCTCGTAAGTACGCAGGAGTTCGGGGTCCACCTCATCCAAACTGTTGTATTTGGGTTTCTTTTTAGGCGCGGAATAATAAACAATATCCTGATAATCGATTGGCGGATAATGCACCTTGGCCCAATCGGGTTCCACCATTTTTTGCCAATGGCGGAAGGCTTTCAAACGCCACTCCAAAAGCCATTCCGGTTCTTCCTTTTTTTGGGAAATCAGGCGGATTATATCTTCGTTCAAACCCGGTGGTACAGACTCTGTTTCGATATCCGTTACAAAGCCGTATTTATATTCCTGTTCCGTAAGGGATTGAATTTTACGAATTTCTTCACTCATTATATAGACCTGTTAAAATTGTATTATTTAATTTTTTACTGTTGAATCTTCCGCATTTGTTTCCATCAGTTTTACGATATCTTTATATCGTTTACGAATATCGTGTAAGGTGATATTGTAAAAAAACTGTGATAACTCATATTGAATAATTTCCATAGGCGTTTTTATATTGCAATTAATCAACTGCTCACAATCGCAAAAACGACCGGATGAACAGGATACAAGATTCACCGGACCGTCAAGAGCTTCAATTACCTCCAGCAGTCGGATTCTGTCCAGCGGTCTACTGAGCAAATACCCGCCGTTTACTCCCTGTACCGATTGTAGTAAATCATGTCGTTTGAGCACCTGTAGTACTTTACCCATAATTTCCTGTGGAATATGAAACTGTTTGGCCAAATATTTAGCGCTTACCAAATCGGTTGATGGATGGTTGGCAATCTCCAGCAATGCCATCATTCCATATTCCACTTTTTTGCTGAATTTTAACATAAGCCACAATATCCGACCGATTTAATCGTATTTCAATTCATCAAAAAAACCGCTGATGCGGTTAATATAAGACCATATTAGTCCTATTTTTCCAAATATACTACTTTTAAATATTTATGTCAACCGGTTTGGAACGCTGCCTTATAAAAAAACATATTCAACTATGGGCATATTTCTATTCCCTTTCCTATCTTCTTTACAGAATATCTCAATATTTGGCACAATAATTGTGGTAACAAAACCAAAATAATTAATGATTCGGCCTGCATTATACACTATAAGTAGAAGCAAGGTTAGAAAATCAAATAGTCAGACTCGTAAGTGTAGAAATTTTATACAGAATAAACAAAATCAGATGGATACTCGCATGAATGGTAAACTATTAATCGTGGATACATCTCCATACAAGAATCAGGATCGGTTGAAAAGTTTTATAGGCAGTCATAATCATCCCCCTCTGACGATTTATTTTGTCGGCGAGGGTGTCATCTGGCTGGATGATGACTATTGGGATGTTATTTATAATCAGGATGTGGTGTATTACGCTAATGCTATGGATGCTATTCAATACAATGTAAATTTTCAATCCGATGTTATTTTTTCCAGTGAAAACACTTTGGAACAATTATTGGGAACTGCGGAAAAAATCATTTATTTGAGCCATGAGGATACAATAAAACCAAAAATAAATACAAGGTCATAGCTCTCTAACCTATGCGCATAATAAAATTTCATTTAGTCAGGTATATTTCTTCGTTACATTTTTAATCGGAATACGGTTATCTACTTGACAGTATTCCCTGTAAATCGTATATTCCAAATCCTTTAAGATATGGGGCTGTAGCTCAGCTGGGAGAGCGCTTGAATGGCATTCAAGAGGTCAGGGGTTCGAGCCCCCTCAGCTCCACATCCAAGCCGCTGTAAAAGCGGCTTTTTTTATTTTTTCAATGGAGGTAGCTTTCTTATGTCGGTTTGTATTGTTATTCCCGCCCGACTGCAATCCCATCGACTACCGCGTAAAATGTTAGCCGAAATTCATGGTAAACCACTGCTTCGTTATATTTACGAAGCAGTGAGCAAAGTAAAATCGGTGGATGCCGTTTATATTGCCACGGACAGTGAAGATATTCAGACTGTTGCCAATAATTTCGGCGCCCGCGTTTTTCTCACTGACCCTAAACTGCCATCCGGTACGGCTCGGATTGCTTCCATCGTTAACCAGCTTGAATATCCGTTTATCGTTAATGTACAGGGCGATAATCCGCTTACCGATCCGAAAGTTGTGGAGGCAGTAATTGCAGAACTGGTGAAAGACAAAGCCGATGTTGTTACGCCGGTCTGGCCTATAAGACAAACGGCGGATTTAACCGATCCTGCCGTTGTTAAGGTGGCTCGCGCTTCGGACGGACGGGCGGTCTATTTTTCACGCAGTCCCGTGCCTTTTTTACGTGACTATCCCATTGGTGAATGGCTTAAAAAAGAGAAATACTGGGGACATTACGGCATTTACGGCTACCGGCGTTCCTTGTTGGAAGCGATTGCCGCCGACCGTCTGCCCGAAAGCCGTATCGAACAAATGGAAAAACTGGAACAGTTGCGTTTTCTTGAAGCGGGATTAACCATCCAAACCATAGAAACCGACAGTCGGGAAATTTCGGTGGATACACCGGAAGACCTGGAATATGTAAGAAAACTCATCGGGAAAATGAATTGATGGAGTAATAGAGTAATGGAGTGTTGGAGTGATGTAATGCTCTATTAAGCAAAAGATTATTGATGCAATTATTTATTGCGCAAATTCATCAATCCACAAATTCATCATTCCACTACTCCAAAACTCCATCACTCCTTCTCCCCGTCCCCATTATCTCATAAAGGTTCTTTTTTCATGTCTGTAAAATTCGGCACGTGTTCGTGGAATTATGATTCCTGGGTGGGGTTGGTTTATAAGGAACGCAAATCCCGGGCGGTTGAGTATCTGGCTGAATATGCCCGTACATATTCTACGGTGGAGATTGACAGCTGGTATTATCGCATACCTCTATCGGAAGAAGCTTCGGCTTACCGGGAACAGGTACCCGCCGATTTTCTTTTTACCATAAAAGCGCCGCAATATCTCACCCTGACCCATCTTAGAGAATCAACAGGCCGACAAAACCAGGATTTTTTATCGCCTCAGCTATTCAGGCAGTTTCTTATTGCGATTCAGCCCATTCTGCCGAATACCGCCGCCATCATCCTGCAATTTGAATACCTGAACCGACAAAAAATGGCTGATGTTCATGCCTTTTTGGAAAAGCTGGAAAAATTTTTTGATATTGCAGGAAATGAAGCGCCTTTGGCCGTGGAAATACGCAACCCAAACTATCTGACCGCCGATTATTTTTCATTGTTAAAAAAGCATAACATCATCCATGTATTGAATGAAAAGCAGTACATGCCGCCCATAACGGAGGTTGCCCGACGCTATCATACATATTTTAACGACAAAATAATTGTCCGGTTGTTGGGTGGCAGCAGAAGCGATATAGAAAAAATAGCAAAAAAACGTTGGGATCGAATCGTTCAACCGCAAAACAATCCGGAAAAAATTGTCCGGATGATTCAATACTTTTCAGAGCAAGACAAAGATATCTTCGTTAATGTGAATAACCATTATGAGGGCTCGGCGCCGTTATCCATCAAACGGCTGGAAAAACTTATTCAGGACGCATAATTCTATTGTCGAAACATCTTAATGTAATATTTTGCCCCGTGATCTAAGAAAACAAAAAACAATCATCCTTCAGGGCGTTGGAGATTTCCTAAAATATCTTTTAAAAAAGACGGTTAAACCGGTGACATAGGCCAAAACAAACAGCAACCAGGGATAGTATTCAGGAATACCACCCTGCAATACCTTAGCCGTTTCCCAAAAGAAAGAAGCCAGGATAAGCACAGCCGCAGCAATTTCCAGCCACCACTCACCTTTCGACAGGATTTTATCAGGAAATTTTTGTGGATAATTTAGAATACAATAAGCGGCAAAAAGAAATCCGGCACTAACCAAAGCCGGAGCCAGCCAGGGACCCACCCAGGGCAGAGGAATCAGGAACAGAATATCCCATTCCAGCCAGCTGTGCGGCCAGTTGATAAGTACTTTCAACCAGATATAATAAAAAATATCCCAGATACCGAAAGAAAAGATAAACAAAGCGAAGCGCTCTTTAAAAGTACGCCCGCCCATGCGCGCCACAAACCACAGCATAACGATAGTGGCCGCTTCCCTGCCGATTTCGGTAAGGGCAACCGGCAAGGGTATTTGAATTAGGGGGAATTGAAAGCCGTCCGGGTAGTACAACAATCGTAAATACACCACTATAGCCGATTCCAGATAGGCCATAGCGATACCAAAAATGAGATAAGTAAATAGAAGAGATCTAACATCTTTCTGCATCTTATTAAGTCGATTATTAGTTTTAACGAGAAATTTTATTTTTTTCACTAAAACCGCATTATAAGGAATTTGATACTGGATACTGGATGCTGGATACTGGAAATTACCTAAAAACTGATAACAGATAACTAATAACTGAAAACTTTCGTAGCGTAGCGAATAACCCGCCGTGGCGGGGATAACTGGCCCTTCTACCCCGACAAGTCCGGGCAGGCCAAACTCAGGGAACGGAGACTGAGCATTTCGGCAAGCTCAATACACCGCCCTTAGAAGTCGATGTGTATCTTCAGCAGAACTCACCCTTCGACAGGCTCAGGGTTCGATTCCATTCAATCGGGACAGGTCAGGTTCAGGGAACGGAGGCTGAGCTTCGCCTGCCCCGACTCGTCGGGGTCGAAGCCGAATCTCGCTTCGTCCCGCCCGAGTGGGATCAGGGCAAGGCAGCCGATAGTTATTTAATAAATAAAGCCAGGAATTTCGAATATCGATCAATGATAAGCGATTTAAGAACGAAACATTGTTCTTTTCATAAATACTTCAACCCTTCCTGGGCCTCTTTGCGTACAACAAAAGCCCTATCCCAGTCAAAATGTTCATCGGTTCCCAACAAACGCTGGCAAATGGTATGCACCTCTTTTTTCTCTTCTGCATTTAAATGGCCGTATTTGGCCAGTTTACACAAACTGCGGATGGCTTTGGCGCGCACGCCGGGATTTTCGCAGGCCAAATTAGCTTTTAACGATTTTATGATGCGTAATTTTGTATTCGCAGGTAAATCTTCGGGTGGAATGGATTCGATAAATTTACCAATTGCGCGGGTTGCCGTATCGCGTAATTCCATATCGGAGGCGGAACAGCTATCCAGAGCGGCATCCACAGCCTTAACAATTTTAGGCGATTTGATTTTGCCCAATGCATAAAGAATAAAAATCCGTTTTGAAGTGTCATCCCGGATATGATATTCATTCACCAGCGGATCGACGGCATCAGCGCCAATGCGTCCCAGAGCCTGGGCAATGGCCATTTGCGCTTTGATATCGCCGGAATCCAGTTTATCCAGCAGTACCGGTATGACCCAGGAGCCAAAACCGACCGTAAGCGTAATGGCTTCTTCCAGCACCGGAACCAGTTCGGGGTATTCCAGAGGATCGATGTAAAAAAGGGAATAAAGCATTTCAAACAGGGGGCGGGCTTCGGATGAACCCACGCGGGCGATTTCCTGCTTGATCAATTTCAATCCTTTAACCAGTTTCTCTTCCTCGGCGCTGGCTAAAAGCTGTTCGATCTCTTTATAATCGGTCTGAGACATATTGCCGTCTCCTCCGGTTTGTTTTAGTCTGCCATTTACCTCAATAATTTAGACAATTTATACGGGTGGGTAAAGAAAGAAATAAATAATGTTTTCGTGCGCTTCCCGGTCGCAAATAAGATATTATCTCGCTTACGATGCTTTGATAAGCTCGCGAAATTTTTCTATCGCTTCTTTAACCTTGGAGCTGTCTTTGGCCCCGGCTGTAGCCAGATGCGGCCGACCGCCTCCGCCGCCACCGGCCGCTTTTGCGGTTTCGCGCACAAGATTGCCGGCATGTAATTTTTTACCGGCTATCAAATCATCGCTTACCACACAAACCAGAGATAATTTTCCGCCTTCATCCGAAAGAAGCAAAGCGGCGGTATTCCTGCTTTTATCCCGGATGGTATCGCCCAATTCCTTGAGTTGATTGGCGGAAAGTCCGTCCGAGCGGTGAATAAGGACCTGAACGCCATTGATGGATTCTGCCTGATCCAAAATCCGATCAATATCGTCTTTCAATTGGGTGGATTGCAGCTTTTGCACTTGTTTTTCCAGCATTTTTTTCTGATTGAGCAAATCATTTATCTTATCCGTGATCTCTTCTTCCCGGGCATTAAGCAGATTGGATAATTCCAGACGCAAATCACGGGATTGCTGCAGGTATTCCACAACTTTTTCGCCGGTTATGGCTTCGATGCGGCGCACCCCGGAGGCGATGCTGGTTTCCGTTGTTATCAAAAAAGCGCCGATCTCGCCCGTTGCGCTTACATGAGTACCGCCGCACAGTTCCAAACTGAAACCAGGTACAGCCACGGTACGCACCACGTCGCCGTATTTTTCGCCGAACAGCGCCATGGCGCCTTTCTTTTTGGCCTGATCAAATTTTTCCTGGGCGATCTCCAAGGGGATATTTTCTTGTATCTTACGATTGACTATCCGTTCTATTTCGCTGATTTCCGTGCGGCTTACCTTTTCGAAATGGGTAAAATCAAAACGCAGACGATCGGGTTCCACCAATGATCCGGCTTGCTGTACATGCTCTCCCAGTACGCGGCGAAGAGCGGCATGCAGCAAATGTGTTGCCGTATGGTTTTTGGCCGTATTCCGGCGGGCAAATGAGACAACCTCTGCCAGCACCTTATCCGTTTGCGGTTGAAAAGTATCTGTTTTTTTACAAATATGAATAATATGATCGCCGTCTTTCTGAGTGTCTATCACATGCAACTCAAAACCTTCTCCGGCAATGGTGCCCTTATCCCCCACCTGCCCGCCGGATTCGGCATAAAAGGGGGTTTCACGCAGGATAAGACGGATGTCGTTGTCGCCAATCAGGTAACGTATAATATGCGTTTCGATGGCCAGGTCGTCATAGCCCACAAAACGGGAATCCGCACCTTCATTCAAAATAATCCATTGAGCGCCGTCCCCGGTCTGCACCTCAAATTTTGAAGCTGCCCGACCGCGCTGCCGTTGGGCATCCATTTCCTGCTCAAAACCTTCCATATCCAGGGTTAAACCGTTTTCCTCGGCTAAAATACGGGTTAGATCAACAGGAAAGCCGTAGGTATCGTACAATTTAAAAACATCGGCTCCGGGGATGACAATCTGTTTATTTTCCTTTAAATCGTTCTTTATGCGTTCAAAAATTTCCAATCCGCGATCGAGGGTTCGATTAAAATGTTCTTCCTCAGCTCGTATAACCTTCATCACATGCTGCTGCCGTTCTTTCAGTTCCGGATAGGCCTCGCCCATTGTTTCCACCAGTTTGGGTACAATTTTATAAATAAACGGTTCGCTAACATTCAATTTGCGGCCATATCGGGCAGCCCGGCGCAGAATACGGCGCATAACATAGCCGCGCCCTTCATTGGACGGCAAACCGCCGTCGGTAATGGAAAAGGTAAGCATACGCACGTGGTCGGCAATAACATGAAAGGCGGATTTCTCATCCGATTGATGATAATCCACACCGGTTATCCGGCTTATTTCCTCCAAAAGAGGCGTAAAGACGTCGGTTTCGTAATTGGAATTTTTATTTTGCAAAACGGCAACCAGACGTTCGAAGCCGGCGCCGGTATCCACATGCCGTTTGGGCAGAGGGTGCAGTTCGCCTTTTTCATCGCGATTGTACTGAATGAATACCAGATTCCACAGTTCTATGTAACGGCCGCA
This sequence comes from Caldithrix abyssi, assembly GCA_011369465.1. GTDB lineage: Bacteria > Calditrichota > Calditrichia > Calditrichales > Calditrichaceae > DRQG01. The sequence goes on along the minus strand of DRQG01000109.1, from coordinate 51,057 downwards.
ATCGCCGTTTACGAAGCAGGTGTGTTCCTGTCCCTGTTTATCGCAGCGCTCCGGCCCCAAATCAATATGAATTTCCGAGCAGGGGCCGCAGGGGCCGGTGCTGCCCATTTCCCAAAAATTATCCTTTTCGCCATAACGCAATATATGCTCCGGGTTGATGTCGGTTTCTTTCCGCCAGAATCCCTCGGCTTCGTCATCCGTAGTGTAAACGGTGGCGTACAGTTTTTCTTTGGGCAGCTTCCACACCTCGGTGAGCAGTTCCCAGGCCCAGGCAATGGCTTCTTTTTTGTAATAATCGCCAAAGGACCAGTTACCCAGCATCTCAAAAAAGGTGTGATGATAGGTGTCGTGTCCCACTTCTTCCAGATCGTTGTGCTTACCGGAAACGCGAATACATTTTTGCGAATTTACAGCGCGCTTGTATGGACGGCTGCCGGTTTCCAGAAAAACATCTTTAAACTGATTCATTCCGGCATTGGTAAACAGTAAAGTGGGATCGTCCTGTGGGATCACGGGTGCACTGGGCACAAATGTATGTTTCTTTTCTTTAAAAAATTCTATAAATTGCTGACGTAATTCATTAGCGGTCATTTCAGGCCTCTTATTGTGTTATTAAAATTGTTAAATAAAACGTATTCGTTAATTTACACAAACGAGACGTTTTATGGCAATAAAAAGGAAATACCAATGAAAAAAATATTATACATAGATGACGATCAGCAGGCAGGAAAATTGATGCGCTTTTACCTGCAACGCGAAAATTATGACGTTTTGGTTTGTACCGATACAAAAAATGCGCGCGATGTTCTGGCCGCCGAACCCATCGATGCAATTATCACAGATATCGGCCTGCCCGGCGAAGACGGTATCTCTTTCTACAAATGGCTTCAGAAGCATGAGACCTATCGTAATATCCCTATCCTGCTTGTTTCCGCGCATGCTATGGGCTTTGATGAAGTGCTGCGCGAACACAGGGATATATTTCTGTCCAAACCGATATTTTTTCCGGATTTGATAGATCGATTAAATAAAATATGTCAGGATCAAACATAACCTGCCTTTCATCTGTAAAATGCAAATTACAAAATTCCCTACCAGGTTTTGATATTTGTTTCAAATTATGCTACGACCCAATAATTCACTGTCCTGATCACCTGCTTTCCATTTAAACAGGCACAAATTCTCTTTAAGGGAGACTTATCCTGTATCACAAAACATTTAATTTTTAAAGTGTTTCTATTGATAGAAACACTTTAATTTATTATCTTGCCGCAAATAATAAAAAGTAAAACGGAAAAATGATTCGTCCCTCTTTAAATGATTTTATTAAAATTGCGCATAAAAACAGTGTGATAGCCGTAGCAGCGGAACTGCCTTCGGACCTGATCACGCCGGTGGAAGCCTTTTATGTTACCGGCGCCTCCTATTTGCTGGAATCGGCGGAACAGGGTTCAACCGTTGGGCGCTATTCCTTTTTGGGCATCGAACCGATCGTGCGTTTTCACATTGAAGAAAATCGTTGCACTATAACGGAAAACAATCGGAAAAAAATATATCATCGCTCCGATCCATTAAAAGTTGTGCTGGAAAAATTAAAAGAACGCCCTTACTACAGCTTTGGCGACCTGTCCCCTTTTCCGGGCGGCGCGGTGGGATATATTGCCTACGACTACGTAAAACACTGGGAACGCATTCCCGCCAACAACCGGAAAGAAGCAAGCAGCCTGCCGGATGCTCTGTTTATGATCACCCGTTACAATCTTGTATTCGATAACCTGATGCATGTGGTAAAGGTGATCTGCAATGTACGCACCGGCGGCAATCCCGAACGGGACTACCAACAGGCGGTGAACGGTATCAACAAGATCATTAAACAACTGGAACGCAAAACGGCAACGCGGTCGTTATCCGATCAGCAGGTAAAAATCGGGTCTGTCCATAGCAATTACGATAAAAATATATTTATGCGGGATGTACAGGATATCAAAGAACGCATCACTGCGGGGGAGGCTATTCAGGTGGTTCTTTCGCAGCAAATGCAGGCCTCCTTCAGCGGAGACGCATTTTGGATATTCCGCAAATTACGTTCGATAAACCCTTCGCCCTACATGTTTTATATCGATTTCGGCGATCCTGTAATTTTAGGCGCCTCGCCAGAAGTAATGGTGAAGGTAACGGACAACAAGGTTGTCTTGCGTCCCATCGCAGGAACGCGCCCGCGCGGCGCCTCGCCACAGGAAGACAATGATTTGAAACATGACTTAATCAACGACGAAAAAGAACTGGCCGAGCATATCATGCTGGTTGACCTGGCCCGCAATGATCTGGGACGAATCGCCAGACCGGGCAGCGTTTCGGTGGATAAAATGATGACCATCGAGATGTACTCGCACGTCATGCACATTGTGTCCGAAGTAAGCGCCGAACTGCGGGATAATGTGGATATTATCGATATTCTGCAGGCCACCTTCCCGGCCGGTACGGTATCCGGAGCACCCAAAGTACGTGCCATGCAAATCATAGAAGAGCTGGAACCTGTTCCCCGCGGGCCTTACGGTGGATTAATCGGCTATATTAGTTACAGCGGTTCTTTCGATTCCTGCATCACTATTCGCACCCTTGTCGTGAGCGGGGATCAACTGAGTATTCAGGCCGGCGCCGGCGTGGTTTACGACTCTGTCCCCTTAAAAGAATATGAAGAAACGTTAAATAAGGCTAAGGCCCTGTTAACCGCCATACGGAACGGAGCCAAACCATGATTTTGATGGTGGATAACTACGATTCCTTCACCTATAACATCGTACAATATTTTCTGCAATTGGGCGAGCAGGTAAAGGTCATCCGCAATGATGAATTGTCGGTGGATGAAATCCTATCCCTTGATTTCGACCGGCTGGTCATATCGCCCGGTCCCGGCGGCCCGGAAGACACCGGCGTTACCCGCGAGCTGATTCGACGGACAGCCGGTAAAAAACCCATACTGGGTGTATGCCTGGGCCATCAGACAATCGCTCACGTTTTCGGGGCAAAAATTGTTTCCGCGCGGCGTATCATGCATGGCAAAAGCGATATTATCCAACACAACGGCCGATCGCTTTTCAGCGATGTTGTCAATCCGCTCAAAGTCATTCGTTATCATTCCTTGGTTGTGGATCCCGCTTCCTTGCCGGATGAGCTGGAGGTTACCGCCACCGGCAGCGACGGTGAGATCATGGCCATTCGCCACAAAAAACTGCCGGTGGAAGGCGTGCAGTTTCATCCCGAATCCATCGGCAGCGAGGAAGGTCTGAAATTACTTAAAAATTTTCTAAAGGAAGAGAAAACCATGCACTCTGTTAACCGTTTATTAAAAAAGATCGTCGGCGGAAATCATCTGGACGAGAGCGAATCCGGAGCTTTTATGGAACAGATTACCGAAGGAAAAGTGACGCCCGCACAGGTTGGTTCTTTTTTGACGGCGCTTACCATGCGGAAAACCAGCGTGGAAGAACTGACCGGCTTCACAAAAGTACTGCGAGACAAAGTGGTTGCCCTAAACCTACCGGATAATATATCCCTGCTGGATACCTGCGGCACCGGCGGCGACGGCAGCGGTACCTTCAATATTTCTACGGCGGCGGCTTTTGTCGTGGCCGGCGCGGGCATTAAAGTGGCCAAACACGGTAACCGTTCCATCACTTCCAAATCCGGTTCGGCCGATGTGCTGGAAAAACTGGGCGTCAAAATAGACCTGACTCCAGAGCAAGCCGTACAGGCCTTGCAGGACTACGGCTTTGCTTTCTTGTTTGCGCCGAACTATCATCCGGCTTTCCGGCATATTATGGGACCGCGCCGCGAACTGGGCTTCCGCACCGTTTTTAATTTAATGGGGCCGATGCTGAACCCGGCGAAAGTCAAATACCAGGTTATGGGCGTTTTCAGCGACGAATATATGCGCGAAATTGCCGTCACCCTCAAAAATCTGGGTGTGGAAAGCGCTCTTATTGTGCACAGTTTTGACGGTCTGGATGAATTTTCGTTATGCGATAAAACGCGCGTTACCGAGCTGCGCGATGGCTGGATTAAAGACTGGGTGTTTGATCCGCTGGACTATGGCTTCAGTTATTGCCGCCACGAGGACTTAAAGGGCGGTGATGCAGATGAAAATGCCGATATTATCCGTTCTATCCTATCCGGAGACGAGGGATTTAAAAAAGATATTGTTTTGATCAATGCGGCGGCGGCCATTTATACGATCGGCATGGCCGGGGACTTTGAAGAAGCTTTGCAGCGCGCCCGGACTTCGATCGAATCCGGAGCAGCTAACGCGGTGCTGCAGAATCTGATCCATTTTAGCAGAACCGCCGGGGAAGCATAACCGAGATGGATATTTTAACGCGAATCGTACAAAAGCGGCGGGAAACGATTCATCGTTTGAAGAAAGAACGCCCGGCGGAAAATCTGCGGCGCATTGTACCGCCGCCCCTTCCGCTGTTTAAAACCAACGGTAAGGTTACGGTAATAGCGGAATGCAAAAAAGCTTCCCCTTCCGCAGGACTTCTGGTTCCCGAATATCGACCGGAACGGATTGCCGATGAATACGCCCGGGGCGGCGCGGACGCGCTGTCCGTTTTGACCGAACCCGATTTCTTTTTGGGAGCGGACGAGCACCTGATTTCCGTTAAAAAAAGCGTCGGGCTTCCGGTTTTGCGCAAAGATTTCATTTTTGACGAATACCAGGTACGCCAGAGCTGGGCCATCGGCGCAGACGCCATATTGCTTATCGCCGCTATTTTGGATACGGAAGACCTGGATACACTGTGCCGCAGCGCCCAGGATTTGGGCTTACAGGTTTTGCTGGAAGTGCATAACGCGGAAGAACTGCAGCGCATCATTAACGTTCCGGCGGATGCTATCGGCATAAACGCCCGCAATCTGCGCGATTTTTCCGTTAATCTGCAAAACGTTAAAAAAATGTTCGATAAAATCCCCGACAATAAAATCGCCGTTGCCGAATCGGGAATAAAAAGCGGCTCTTCCGGAAAACAGTTGTACGACAGCGGTTTCCGGGCCTTTTTGGTCGGCGAGTATTTTGTAACCGCCCGTAACCGCATTCAAACGGTTCGGTCCTTTAAGGAAGCTTTATGCGCGTGAAGATATGCGGTTTGACCAATACGGCCGACGCCCTGTATGCCGCGGAGGCCGGTGCCGATATTCTGGGATTTGTCTTTGCCGAGTCGCCCCGGAAGGTTTCCCCGGAAAACGTTTACGGCATCCTTAACGAATTAGAACGGCGCGGATTACGAAAAGGAATTGAATGTGTGGGCGTTTTCGTAAACGCTGCCAACAATTTCATTGAAGATATCTTCCGTATTACCGCTCTGGATACGGCCCAGTTGCATGGCGACGAATCGGTACAATTTACCCAGCGGCTTAAGGTGCCCTGGTACAAAGCGTTACGATTCAAAACGATAAACGACGTGAATCGGGCCAACTGGGACTGGAATTCAACACGGATTCTCATAGACGCCAGGGTGGATAACGCCTATGGCGGAACCGGAATACGGATACCGACAGAAACTCTGCTGGCCGCAAAAGACCGGGCACAGCAGGCGGGATTTGAATTTTTTGCCGCAGGCGGGTTGCATCCGGGGAATATCGCGGAAATGATTCGCCAGGTGAAACCGGACGGAGTGGATATTTCCAGCGGCGTTGAGGAACGGCCCGGTAAAAAATCGCCCCAAAAAATAGACCAACTCATAAAAGAAGTAAAACAGGCCCTATGCTGAAGGAAAGCAAAAACAGATATTTCGGCGCCTATGGCGGGCGTTTTATACCGGAGGTGTTGTACCCGGCTTTCGAAGAACTGGACGCCGCCTGGAAAAAGTATAAAGAGGACGCCGCCTTCCATGAAGAGCTGCAACGCCTGAACAGTTCCTACATTGGCCGGCCTACCCCGCTCTATTACGCGGAAAACCTGAGTCGCCATTTGGGTCGTGCAAAAATCTATTTTAAACTGGAAAGCCTGGCCCATACCGGCGCCCATAAGATCAATAACGCGCTCGGTCAGGCCTTACTGGCTAAAAAGATGGGCAAAACCCGCCTGATTGCCGAAACCGGCGCCGGACAGCACGGTTTGGCCACAGCCGCCGCGGCTGCCAAAACAGGCCTGGAATGCGAGATCTTTATGGGCGAAATCGACATGGCCCGCCAGCAGCCCAACGTTTTTGCCATGCGTTTATTGGGCGCCAGGGTAACCGCCGTAAGCGAAGGCACCCGTACTTTAACCGACGCCGTAAACGCCGCTCTGAAAAACTGGACAAAGCGTATTGCCGACACGCATTATCTGTTGGGTTCCGCTCTTGGCCCGCATCCTTATCCCGATATGGTAAGGGAATTTCAAAGCGTGATCGGACGCGAGACAAAACAACAGATATGGGAAGCCGAAGGACGCCTGCCGGACGTCTGTATCGCCTGTGTGGGCGGCGGGTCTAACGCTATCGGTCTGTTTTCCGCATTTCTGGACGATGAGGTTGAGCTGGTCGGCGTTGAAGCCGGCGGCCATGGGCCCGATTCCGGCCAACATGCCATCCGCATGAGCGGAATCGCTAAAACAGGTATTGTGCAAGCCTATAAATCTTTTTTCTTACAGGATGAAAACGGTTCGCTGCTGCCCACCCACTCGGTCAGCGCCGGACTGGACTATGCAGGAATCGGCCCCCAATTAGCGTATCTGGCGGAGACGGGCCGGGTACGGTTTACTTACGCAACCGATGAAGAAGCGCTGAAAGCGGTTGAATTAACCGCCCGGAAAGAAGGCATCATTCCCGCGCTGGAGTCCGCTCATGCTCTGGCCGAAGTCATAAAACGCGCATCGAGCTTATCCCAAGATGCGCTTTTAGTGGTCAATATTTCCGGCCGGGGCGAGAAAGACCTTTTTATCACCGCTCCCGAATTCGAGAAAGAAAACTGGATGAATTTTCTTCGGGCGGAATACGAACGATTGGCAAAGGACGGCAAATGAGCGGCATAAAACGCGTAGGGCAGGCCTTTTCCATTGAAAAAGATCTGAAGATTATGACCCATGTGGTAGGCGGGTATCCCGATCTACCCACGAGCGAAGCAATTGTTCTTTTGATGGCCTCCATGGGAGTTGACCTGGTGGAAATCCAGATCCCTTTCAGCGATCCTATCGCCGACGGTCCCGTGATTGTTCAGGCCAATCATCAGGCGCTCGCCAACGGCGTCACTACCGAAGATGTTTTGGAAATGACGGAGCGGCTGCGCAAAAAAACCGATATACCCCTGTTATTGATGAGTTATATCAATCCTATCTTTGCACACGGCCCGGAAAAAATTATCGAACGGGCGGCGCAAAACGGCATAGACGGATTCATTGTTCCCGATTATCCCATTGACGAAGCAGAACCGCCCATAGCCCGATTATGCCGTGAACATGGCCTCGCTCAGGTTCCGCTCATTGCTCCCACAACAAGCGATGAACGCATGCAAGCTATTGTGAGGGAAAACGATTCTCCGTTTGTGTACGCGGTACTGCGACTGGGGGTAACCGGACAAAAAACGGAATTAAAACAGGACAGCATCGATTACCTGCAGCGCATTAAAGAGATAACGGGACGTTATGTGGCCGCAGGTTTTGGCATTGCGGAAAAAAGCCAGCTGCAGGCTTTGCAGGGTTTGGCCGATTGCGCTGTGATCGGCAGCGCTTTGCTGCGCGCTATTCAATCAGCCGGGGAAGAAAAGCAGGATATTCTTCGCACGGTGCGCCTTTTTCTGGAAGGAGTGCTGGACTAAAGGCAGTGATTCGACAAAAGAACGTTTGCCTTAAGGATGCCATAGCAGCTTACGGGAAATCCTACCATTATCTTCAAAACAAAATCCCTGTAGTCTCTTAAGGGTGCATCATGACCATGCGGATGTTAGTCATTTCCTCAATGGCAAAGCGGGCGCCTTCACGGCCCAAACCGCTTTCTTTCACACCGCCGTAAGGCATCTGATCCACCCGATAGGTAGGTACGTCATTGATCATGACGCCGCCCACATCGATTTTTTTTACCGCTTGCATAGCATTGCGGAAATTTTGCGTAAAAACGCCGGCCTGCAAGCCGTATATGGAATCATTAATCATCCCGACCGCTTCGTCGAAGGTTTTAAAAGGGATAATGGATACAACAGGCCCGAATACTTCCAGGCACATTATCTGCATATCCGGTGTCACATCGGTCAGAACGGTAGGTTTCAGTACGCTGCCCTGTCTTTTTCCACCGGTCAATATTTTGGCGCCCTGCTTTTCGGCCTCCTGAACCCAGCTTTCCACCCGTTTGGCTTCCTGCTCGGAAATCATCGGACCGATATCGGTAGATTCTTGCATAGGATCGCCGATGCGTAGCTTTTTAGTTTGGGATACAAAGCTATTGGTAAATTCTTTTTCAATGTTTTCATGCACAAAGATACGCTGGACGGAAATGCACACCTGTCCGGAAAAGGCAAAACTGCCCATCACCGTGCGCGATACCGCCCAGTCCAGGTCGGCGCTTTCGTCTATGATGGTACCGGAATTGGAACCAAGTTCCAGCGTAATCTTTTTCAAACCGGCAACCCGGGTGATGCGTCTGCCCACACGCGGGCTGCCGGTAAAGGTGATTTTGGCTACCCGTTCATCCTTAACCAACGCCTCGCCTACCACCGAACCGCTGCCGTACACCAGTTGAATGGCTTCGGCAGGAAGCCCGGCCTGCAGCAGCAATTCCACTAATAGCTGAGAAGCGCCCGGCGTGTTGGAAGCGGGTTTTAATACCACGGTATTCCCCGCGGCAATGGCCGGAGCCACTTTGTGAATAACCAGATTGAGGGGAAAATTAAAGGGCGGGATGGCGGCGACCACGCCAACAGGCACACGCATCCAGAATCCCAGACGTCCTTCCGATCCTTTTGATGCGTCCAGTGGTACGGTTTCTCCATGCATGTTTTTGCAGGCTTCGGCGGCAAATTTAAGGTTTTCGATACCGCGTACGGTTTCCACTGCAGCCCATTTACGCGTTTTACCGGATTCCAATACAATGCGTTTAATCATATCTTCTTGCTTTTGATGGAGCAGGTCAGCGGTTTTTTCCAAAATTTCGGCCCGTTGATGGGTGGGCATGTCAGCCATCAAACTGCGATTGGCATAGGCTGTAGCCAACGCCTCTTCCACCTGTTCTCCGGAAGCCGAAGGTAGTAAACCGATTAAATCGTTGTTAAAAGGATTATGTACTTCAACGGTTTTAGCGCTTTTCGTCCATTCCCCCTTAATGAGCATTTTGTATTCGTACTGCATCGTACATCCTTTCGATTTTATACTAAGTTATAATCCCATATACTCAAACCGTTGTCGTTCTCATAAAAAAAGCCATCCCGACTAACCGGAACGGCTTTTATTTTATTTAACCAGTAAAACTTTGACCAGTTTACGGGTATTTTCTTTTTTGATGACCACAAAATATATGCCACTGGCCTGCTGTTCGGCATTCCATGAAATCCGCTGTATTCCGGAATTATACATACGACGTTCCGCCAGCCTGGCTATCCGGCGTCCCAGATTATCATATACATCCACCGAGACCGGCGATCGTTCATCCTGAAAAAATTTCACCGTTACAGCCGGATTGAACGGATTGGGATAGGCGCCAATTATCCGGAAATCCCGGCTGGGATAAGAATTCGTTGCATTGGCCAGAGCGGAGGTAACCTCGGTAACATCCCGTAAAATCCATTTATCCGTATCTAATTGCACGCTGATAGGTTCGTCATTGACAAACAGATCGAATTGCTGGGTTTGCAATGAATCCCACACCACAAAGATCGTATCTCCCGCTGCCGTTTGTACAAAAACATCAATTGGCATCCAAAACAAGCCCGTATTTGTTTGTGTTTGATCAATACTCAGGCTTATACGATATTGATTTCCTTCCGCAGCGGACGACCAACTGTATTCATATTGCGGATAATATTCGCCGTAAATCCACTGTTGAAAAAATTTATCCAGATTCAGGCCGGAAACCGATTCGCAAACGCCCTGGAAATCTTCCGTAACCGCCGTTCCGTATTGATAGCGGCTATCAGCGTAATAGGTTTGCAAAATATCAAAAAAGACGCTGTCCCCCACCACATGGCGCAGCATGTGCAATACCCAGCTGGCTTTGGAATAGCTGAGATTACCGTTGAATATTTCATTTTCATCCGTATCGTCTTCCACATAGATGGTTCCCGGCCCCTTATATTCATTGGCAGCCATCTCATCGTGATAGGCGGCCGTCCCTTCGTCGTATTCGCGCCATAGCGCTTCGCAATACGTGGCAAATCCCTCATTCAGCCAGATATGATGAAAATCGCGGCAGGTTATCATATCCCCCCACCATTGATGCCCCAATTCGTGAGCAATTAAACCGATTCCGTATCCTCCGAGGCTGCTGCATGTCTGGTGTTCCATTCCTCCGCCCCAAAGAAACTCGGCATGACCGTATTTTTCTGTCACAAAAGGATACTCACCGAAATAACCGGCAAAAGCGGTAATCATATCCTTGGTACGGGCATAATTATCCCTGAAATCGCTATTTTGATAGTGGTATGGATATACGAAAAAATCGATAGGCATGGTGCCGCCGTTCAGTGTTTGATAAGTATCGGAATAACGGGTATACTCATAACCGGCCAAAGAAACCAGATAGGTTACCATCGGATAGCGCTCTTTCCAATGAAAGGTTGTATTTACGCCGTCACTCTGTTCGGATACTATGAGCCCGTTGGAAGCTACCGACATCCCATCCGGCACGCGGACAATTATATCAACGCTGTCCGCTTTATCTTCCGGCACGTCTTTGCAAGGCCACCATTCCCGCGCCCCGTAGGGTTCACTCAGGGTCCAAAAATGTGGTTTGCTGTTGTAAGTAGTAAATACAAAGGCGTCGGACCCCGTTAAAGTCGGATCGCCCTGATAATAAATTTTGAAGGATATGGTTTCGTTATTCGCATAGTCTTTGTCCAGAGTTACGGTTAAAATGTGATTTAAATGATTGAATGAAAGAGGGCCGGAGTCGGCAACAACGGAATCCACCGTCATATAATCGTGCAAATTCAATTCTACGACGTTTATCGGTCCATCCACAACCCGGGCGACCATTTGCACGTAACCCTGTATGCGTTCCTGCAAAACCTGGATATCCAAATCAAGACGGTAATAAATTACATCAAATTTTTTCTGATTAGGCGACGCGGCCTGTGTATTGGAAAGTTTGAGGAAGGCTCGTTTCTTATTTTCGATTTCCTTTTTGTGCCAGGGTTGTTGAGCAAATAACATAATGATTAATGTTAACACTAAAGCTATCGTTTTTTTATACATAAAATGCCCTTTTTGTTTATTGGGATATTAACGCATCAGTACCATTTTCCGTACCTGTTGCCGCTTACCGGCCTCAAGTCTCAAATAATACACGCCGCTGGGTAAATTTCCGGCATTAAAAGAAACCGAATATGTTCCGGCGAACTGACGCTCTTTGACCAGAGTTTTAATGAAACGTCCCAACACATCATAAACGGCTAAACGAACTTCAACCGGTGAATTATCTCCGCCGGACAACGTGTACCGAATAACGGTTTCCGGGTTGAAGGGATTGGGATAATTGGGCCAGAGACGGAAAGTTCCGACATCTGAGATCGTGTTGGGAAGCACCGAGGTGTTTCCTTCCGCCGGATGCTGCAGGAAAAACGACCACATCAGATCATCGGCATTGATTTTTTCCGAAGGCGGATCACCGAAGATACTTCCCTTCTCACCCCCCGGCCAGGAATGTCCGCCGTCGTAGGTAACATAGAGGTGAATATCGGCGTCGTTATCGCATTGTGTCCAAACCTTAAACAGGTACTCGCCTGTTTCGTGATAAACGGTATCGTTATTCACCGTGCAGCCGTTCAACCCGGCCCAAACATTTAAAACGGAATCCACCGGTGGGTTGTAGTGATCGGAAAAACCGCTGCCCACCCCACCGTAATAGGGTACGTTTTCATCCTGATAAGAATGAAAATGAATGATCGGCATGGGACGGGACGGCGTCCATGGGCCATCCAGCGTCATGCTGCTGGCTACCGGTGCGATGGCTGCCAGCTTTAGGGTTAATTCGGCGGCCAGTCGATAACTCATCATCCCTCCGTTGGACATACCGGTGGCATACACCCTTCTATAGTCAACGGCGTAACGATATAGCAGAGTATCGATGAGAACGGAGATAAAGTGTACATCATCTATGTCATTATCTCTGGCATAACCGCAGCAATCCCCGGCATTCCAGGTACGTATCCCCGACGGACTTTTAACGCCTTCCGGATAGACAACGATAAACGGATTGGCGGCGGTATCTGCTTTTGCGCTGAGCTGTGACTGGTTTTCCATATTGTATGCGCTGCCAAAACCGCCGTGCATAGCCAGAATAAGCGAAAACAGCGTATCCTGAGCGCTGTCATATTCGGGAGGTAAATGTACCAGAAAAGTGCGCCAGCGGCCGTCTACATAAACGGAATCGTACTGTGCCTGCGTCTGGATTACCGATAAAAAAAGAATTAGGAAGGATAGCCAATTTATATACCGCAAAACCGAGAAATGGAAAGGTCTGTCCATTTTGTCTTCCTTTGTTTTTCTAACAAATAAACAAGGCTTTTGTAAATCGTTACGGATCGCCCTGCTTGATTGCCGCGGCAAATTCAACCTGATGCTGAGGTTTGTTGTTATTTGCCACATTTACTTAAAAAACAACAAATTAACTTTTCCCCGTATCCCTGTTCCGACTTGTCGGAAGGAGGGGATTAATCCTGCTCGCCTGGGCGTGGAATGCGTTTTATCTTTGATTGCATTAACATTATCTATTTTGGACAAGTACGGCTTATAATATAACCAAAATGAACCGATACACTGTGCAAATTATCGAATCCTTTTATGGCATACCGTTTATTGATATATAAAACTTTTAGAATAACTCTGTGATATGTTATTTGAATTCCCGCGTTTAAAGAGGTCCCGGAATTTTCAAAATTAGCGTCATTATTATAATAATCGCCTTCAGGATAATAGTCGCAGGGATAGTCCTTAACGACTTCATCGGTGAGTACGAAATTTGTTCTTTCACTGTTATCCCGTAGAGCCAGCGACAGGCCATATCCAAGGCTGAAGCGGATGGCCACCGTATTGTTCTCCCAAATTTTGTAGGAAAGTGATACCGGCAATTCCAAAAACAGGAAGGACAAATCAAAATCATAATATTGCCGGTAACAAATATTATCTTCCTGATAAACGCTGCTTATTTTGTTGACGTATGTATTGACTCTTGCTACAAGCGATGTAAAAGATAACCCGATAGAATGTGTAATATCGTATGTGAATGTCAGGCCGAAAGCGTATCCCGGCTTAAAAGCGCTGTTTAGTTTCTGGAAACGAGTGGCGTTAATCCCTCCTTCAATAAAAAAAGTTTGGTTTTTGGAGCGATGTATTTTTGTCGAATCACTATTCGATGCCTCGTTTATTATTTGCGGTTTCTGTGCGTATAGGATGGCCGCCCAGAGGAGTAACAAAATAGCGAGCTTAACGAGTACTCTGTTCATTTGATAAGCAACATTTTTCTGGTTTGAATATAACGATTACCAACGGACAATCTGTACAGATAGACCCCTGCCGCCATGTGGCGCGCATCCCAGCTTACCCGATACGTACCCGGATTCTGGTGTTCTGCCACCAGTGAGGTTATTTTTTGGCCCAGCAGGTCATAAACCGATAGATCCACCTGAGCCGAGACCGGCAACTGATAGCGGATAATGGTTACCGGATTGAACGGATTGGGATAATTCTGCTCAAGCGCAAAACGGTCGGGAGCCGTATCTGTGGTATTTTGAACCGCAGAAGGCGCATCCGCATATGCCAGCACTTCGATATCATCCACATACCAGCCGTCGCGTACTTCGGCGCCGTCGCTGCTTAAATCAAAACGCAGATAAACGTTTTGGCCGGCAAAGGAGGTCATATCCATCAGTTCATATTTCCAGTCCACTTCCAGTCCGTCATACCCTTGTTCGCCGGTATCGGTTTGCCGACCCTGCCCGGCCCCGTATTGGGTGTACTCTCCGGATAGAGTAGTCCAGCTGCTGCCGTCCGTAGAGACCTGTACCCGGCCAAAATCCCAATCGGCTTCGATATCCCATTTTGTTTTAAACCGCACATATATTTTGTCGGCGGCGGGCAGGGAAATTGCGCTTTTCAATGTTAATTGATTTGATGTATTATCCTGATATGGGCCGTTGGGGCTGTCGGTAAAAGCGGAATCGCCTGTAAAAACCTGGGCGGATGTGGCGCCCCAGCTTGCGCCTGTGTTCCAGTTCCCGGTTCCGTTTTCCGCGCCGTCGGCAAAAACCACCTGCGGCGTACCGATAACCAGGCCGTTTATTTGATAGGTGCTGTCCATACCACCCTCGGAAACCGTTAAAGCCAACTGCGCCTCATACCCGGCTGGCGTGTCGCTGGCGCTTACGATGGTGAAGGCTGAGGATTGGTACGCTGCTCCCGGTGCGATGTCCACCGCGGCGCTGGCTTCTGTGGTCAGCACGGTAATGTTCGGGTCGCTGCTGGCTAACCGCAAGGTAACCATACGGGAAGTATCCCGCCCGATATTCATAATATTAAAAAACAGATCGACCTCCTCCCCGCTGTCCGGCCAGCCGTTTTGGTTGCCCTTATCCTGCATGGAAAAGGAAATATAATCGGCAAACCCGCCTGCCGCGCGGGCCAAATACAGGTTGGGATATACATTTTCCCTGGCCAGAGGCACGATGCGGTCTTGCGTCGGCCAGAATCCGTCGGCGTCCGTACCCACTTCCGGTGTCATAGCAAATATTTTGTTTTTACTGGTCTGTTCGCCGTACATCCAGTCGTCCGAGTCGCCGTTAACCAGATAACCGACCGTCTGATCGCCGGTACCATACTCGTAGTGGTTGTACCGCGTCATATCCGGTCCGTAACGATCGTACTGAAGCGAATCCGGTGTTTTGTAATCCGCTTTATAGCCCCAGGGACAAATCAGCAGATCGGAATAGGAATGGTAATTGAGCGTCAAAGCAAAATTATGTTGATTGCAGAAATCGCGTATAGCCTGGGTTTCCGGTTCGGAAAAGGCGTAGGAGCCGCGATAGGTATCGCTGCCGGTGTAAGGGCTGGACCCTTCGTTATCATAGCCCCATTCATAACCATAGTTGCGGTTTAAATCCACGCCATAGGTGCCGTCGCCGTTATCGCGCCGGTTTTTGCGCCAGTTGCCGCCGCCGTTGGGATCGGTTTGTTCGTTGTACAAATATCCGTCGGGATTTACCACCGGTACAAAATACAATTCCCGATGATCAATTAAATAAGTAATTTGTGGATCATTGCCGTATTGCTCTAAAATATGGTACATAAAATACATCAGCGTCATCATACTTTGCGGTTCGCGGGCGTGATGCAGGGCGGTGTACAACGCTTCCGGTTCATCTTCGGCTATGTCGGGATTGTCGGATATTTTGACCATCCATAGATTGTTTCCCAATTGCGAAGTGCCTATGGATACTTTTTCCGTTATCAAATTCGGATACATTAAGCGCATGGAATCCAACTCGGCCTTCACTTCGCTAAACGTGTAATACCCGCCCATACTGCCGTACTCAAATCCAGCCGGTACGGCTTCCGTTTCGGCCGGCTGCGCCGATTTGCTGCGTTGTAGATAATCTTTCTGCACATCATCGATTAAAACGATGTACGGCAAACCGGCAGCGCTCAATATGTTCAACTCTGCGGAATTCAAAATCACATTATAATCAAATCCGCCCGCAGGATTCTTTTGACGAGAGATGTGATCAAAAATGAGACCGGAAGCGGCCAGTTTTTTTATCTGTTCTTTGTTGTCGAAATGAATTTGCACTTTACTGTACGTTTGCGATTCCCCCGCTTTTACCGTATTGAGAAACAATGATAAAAGAAGGCAAGTTATCAGGTAGAATAAATGAGAGCTTTTCATAGATCAAGCGCCTTTACGTTAAACGGTTTAAAACGATATCCGTATTATACTGAAGGGTTTCAATATAATAAAAAATAGAGTACAAGGATATATATTAAATTTGGTAAAAAGAACATTTATATGAAGAATTGCTTTCTTTTACAATACTTTAACAATAACAACGGTAACGTCATCCTGTGGTTTTTTAGTACCGCAGAATTCCAGCACAGAGTCGACGATTATCCGGCAAATTTCGGCGGCGGATTTGTCTTTGTTTTTGTTAACGAGCCGGTGCAGGCGTTCCTTGCCAAACATTTCGTCGTGCTCATTTTCCGCTTCCCAGATACCATCGGTACCTATCAGCAAAATATCTCCCGGTTCCAACCGCAAGGGGCCGGAAGATTCAAAAGGTGTGTCTCTTAAAAAGCCGACAGGCAATCCATCCGCGGCAAGTTGTTCTATTTCCTGAGTTTTGGCCGTATAGCGTATTGCCGGATCATGGCCGCCGCTGGCCCAGGTAATGGTTTTCTTTTTAATATCCAATACCCCCAGGAAAAGCGTTATAAATTTATCCGGATCGGAATCCGCTGTCAATTCATTGTTAAATTCGTAGAGAATGGTGGATATGTCGCCCGGTGCGTGCCGGATATTGCTGCGCAGCATTGCTCTTGCAGAGGCCATCATCAATGCGGCGCTGAGGCCGTGCCCGGTCACGTCGCCCAAAATAATATTGATTTGATCCGATCCGTTTTGTTCAAATTGAATAAAATCGTAGTAATCACCCCCTGTTTCGTCGCTATACCGGCACAAACCGGCCATATCGAATCCGGGCGCTTTGGGCGCTTCTTTTGGCAGTAAACGCTGCTGAATGGCCCCGGCCAGAGCGAGCGATTGCTGCATTTTTTGATGTTCCTGCAATTTTGGGCCAATTTTATTAAAAATATTACCCAGCTGCTGCAATTCGTCTCCGGTTTGGATGTGAACTTTGGCTTCAAAATCACCTTCGGCAAGTTTTTGACCGGCATCGGCCAGGGCCAGAATGGGCGATGTAAATTTTTTAGAACGGTAAATAACAATAATAACAACAATAATAAGTACCAGGAGAACAAACAAGGCGGAATAACGCATCCATTCCGTATTCTTTTTCCACAGAAAATGTTCTATACGATCGGCCAATTCGGTTAAATTTTTATAGGGTACTACCAGCAGAGCTATCACTCTGCGTTTGCCTCCGCCATATACCCATATCATTTTATTCCCTTTATAGCGCATCACCCGTATTCCGTTTCGCCCTTGATTTATATCATTCAGAAAGGCATTAAATTCGGTCGTATCTGCGGATGTGAGTGTTTCCAATTGAAGCGGTTTTTTCCAGCTTTGCAAGGAGTCTTCCATATTGGATTTAGCCAGAATTTTTATTGTGTTGTTTTTTTCCGGGACAAGCAGCATACTCTGTGCGCCGTCTTCCCAATCAGGATTTAAGTGCATCCAGGTAAAAATCTGTGGCAAGTGAATATCTATTCCGGCCACTCCGGCAAAAGTACCGTTCGAAAAATAGAAAGGTGCGGAGACGGTAATCATTGGTTTATTCGTAGAAGCATCGATATAAGGGTCTGACCAGACAATATCAGCGGCTTTTCGTGCGCTGGTGTACCATTCCCTTTTTCGGGGATCAAAACCTTTAGGCAAATCGGGGCCTTTGGGATATGTACAATGCACGCCGCTATTTAAGGTAATATGGATCCAAAATATGAAATGCGAAGCCTTTTGATATATTCTTTGCAAAGCCGGATTAAGTTGTTTAAAGATATTCAAGCCTTTTATGACAGATTTTTTCGATATGTTTTCGACATTAAAATATCGGGGTTCGCTAAAATCCACCGGGAATGAATAAACCGTGCCTTTATGCCGGGCATCCTTTAAATTTTTGGCGCTCTGAATGGTGATGGGCAAATCGGCTGTTTTCCGATTTTTCTGTGCCGTTCCGTTTGTTTTATTAGGATCCGTTAGCGCATCTTCCGTAATCTGAACCTGGTAACGCAACAGTGTTTCAACCAAACGCACATTCAGGTCCAGGTTCATATTGAACTGATGCAAAATACTTTCCATATTGTAATAAGCATAGTCGTCCAAAACCTGCCGAATATCTGTGGTTACTTTTGCCCCGGTTACCTGAAATGAAAAACGTTGGATGGCAATGATCAATATAAGTGGAACCAGTGTAACCGATAAAAGTAAAACCAACAATTTACGACGGATGGTCATAATTGGCCTTTCTGTTAGTATTTCCAGCCTAAAGAGAGGGTAATTCCATAGTCATTCTGGCCTTCTCCGCTGCTTTCCTGTGGAGGTTTGCTATCAAAGTTATCATAAAAGGTGATTCCCCAAAAAAGATCTTTTATCAGTTCCCATTTTATTTTGGCATCAAAATCAATACGATACCGGCCGGTTTCGGTGAGGTTGGGGTAGGCTTGTATTGAGATATTTATGTTGAGTTTGGGCGTAAAAAGCATAAATTTTTCATATCCCGCGGCAAAAACGCTTTCCAGATTATTTTTTACCTCAGAGGTTCCGTATTGCCACTCGCGCGTACCCTGCAATCCAATGGCGGCGCGCAGGATACTGTTATTTGTCCTAAGCAGATGACGTCCGCCGCCGCCGCCAAAAGACAAACGCATTTTTAAACCAAGCTCTGTATTTTGTGTTGCACCGGCAAAACCGGTTAAAAAATATTTGTTGGGCAGTAACCGATATAAGGTTACCTTCACATTTTGATTCTTCGTGAAGCTGGTATCATTTTGCAAAGTTAATACGGAACGAAATGAAAAATTACGATCCCAGTATAAGGTACTGTACCCGCCATCGCCGCTCAAATTAAATTGTACGATGTCGCTGGCCTTGGTATAAGTAAAACCAAGGTCAACGGAAAGATTGAGTCCCTTCCTGAACGTATCTTTTACTTCACTAATTTCCACTACATCATCCATATCAACACGGTTGGCCTTGGAGCCGATGCCCACAATCAGTTCCTTTTTCAGGCTGTCGGTTTCCAACATCCCAAAAAACAAACTACCATCACTGTTTTCTACCCTGAAACTGTTTGTAGTTTTAAGATAAACTATTTTCTTCCATTTAATATCTATGTAGCTCATGGCGTCGGTGTTAAATTTTAAAACGGCCTGTTCCATCCATTTTATCTCACCGGTAAGGCGATCGCCGTTATCAAGAATAACAATATCTGTTTTCTGCGCTTTCAAGAGGATAGGAAGCAGTAAAAGAAAATGGAATATGAGCAGAGTAAGGAAAGATTGATTAGTTATTTTGTACGAAGGTGCTCTCATCGGATAAACGTTCGCTTTAGATCATTTGGGTCACTCATCAATATCAGATAGGTTTATATTAGATATCATCAATGGCCGTTGGTAAATACTATAAGGTGATCATTAATCCGGCGGTAAAGTCGGCCTGAAGCATAAGCGAAGTGGAACCAATTCCCACAGAACATCCTCCCGGACCGCACCAAATGCCGCCGCCGTTCCAGTATAAAGGGATCAGGGCCCGAGCCTGAAGCCGTAAACCAAAATGCCGTGTTAAATAGTATTTGAGTCCTCCTCCTACGGTAATGGAAAATTGCCATTCATCGGAATATTGAAAAGATTGCGGATGAAACAACGTTAAACCGAATGACATCGAGCCAAAGGGCATCCAGTTTTTGTTGCGCACCCCATATATACCGCCAATTTGCATATAATGAGTATCTATGTCGAAAAGTTTCTTTTTCCCAAAATCACCGCGCTCCTGCAAATTCAGGCTTGATTGCTGACGGAGCCAAAACGCTTCCACCTGGACGCCTTTTCCAAAAGGAACCGTGTAAACAAACGATAACCCGTAATTTTGGTTATCGGTTATACTGACTTGCCCCTGATAAACATTCAGATAGCCGCCGAGCATATAACCGGTAAACGGTGTAATTTCAAATTTCGGCAACGTATATTTTTTCCCCCAAAGCGATTGCGCGTTGCCGAATGAGGAAAATAAAAATATTAAAAGAGTAATATATATTATTGATCCTATTTTCTTTTTTACTGTGTAGTTTGAGGTCATTGGTTTTCTCTGTCGTTTTAAAAATGGTTTAGTTTTCGGGAGGAAAATCGTTTAGAATCTTGTTTACTACATACTCAACGGCTTCATCAAGTTCCTGCGGGCTCAGTTTTTCTCTTGTAATCCCGTCGGCAATCCCCCGCCAGATCAACTCTTTATTATTTGCCAGAACCATATCGATCACCAGGGAACCCTGCTCGTAGTGGCTTACATCTATTTCACGGTTGGAATACGCCGCCGATCCCCACCACGGATTGTACCACTGATAATATCCCCATCCGGAGGTCGGTATTTTCCCTTTCAGGCCGCCAAACAGGACGATCATAAAATCGGGCTTGTTTTTATCTTCCCGATAGCCTTTTTGTATCAGAGCCTGGCGTATGGCGCCGCGAATCTTATCCCGTAACATGGGACGACTGGCCAAAGCGTCATTGGCAATCTTTTCGCTTTTATAAAACTTAAATGTCTTCAGACCGCTAAAATCCGCATCCGGTTTATAATCACTCTGGAACGACAATGGCGAGCAGGAAAGAAAAAACAATGATGTCATTATAAAAATCTTTAGGGCAACTATTTTCATTCTATCCTCACTATGTATTTAAGTATGTAAATAACTCTGTGCTACAGCCGAAGAATTTTTTTTAAATAAATTTTAATTTACAGAATTTTAAATATTCGGACAAATCTTATCCCTTCGTAAATTACGCCGTACTGTTATGGAATCCTAATATTAAGGTTGTATAATGGAATTAAACCGGCGTGGTAAGATACCTTATTAATAGAATCAGAATAACCATCAAAAATAGGATGTTTGTATGACAAACCCGATGTAGAAGTTCCAATAATTGAAATTAGCGCTGTTTCTGACTGGGATTACATAGTTGTAGCGAACGCCGAGAATCCCTCTAACCCCGGAAGACAAGGTTTGAATTATCCCTGCATCCGGAGCGAAACCCGGATGCAAAGTATTATCCAGCAGTTTTTCCTTGTTTAGTTTAAATTTTTGAATAACGTAATAAAATCCCGCATTTACACCGGCAAATAGTCGGGTATCTTTAGTTACATTAAAATAATAATGAAAATTCAGCAAGAAGGGCATAATGTAAACGGACCTTTGCTGTACTCCGTAGTACCATTTTCCATCATGATAAAGCGGTTCATCCGATGTTTGCAGGAAGCGTGTCCATCCGATATTTAAACCGACGCTTTTGTTTTTATCCACATATACGCGTCCGGCTGAACTGAATCCCAATAAACTGGTCTCGGATATAAAATCTTTCAACTCCCCGCCGGGGACGGAAATATCATAGTTTATTCCCACAATATACTGGGCTGAAAGCGGTAAATAAAGAAACAATACAAATATCAAAGTACGAAGGTGTTTCATCTGGCACTCGTATATCTGAATTAATCGGCTTCCAGTACAGGCACCTGGGCCATAATTTGCAATTCGATCATCCTGTTAATACGCCCGTCAACCTGATAAAACTTCACTGCTTTAACCGTAGGTAAGGATTCTTTAAATCTTTTAAAATAATTCCTTTTAATTTTTATCTTCATTTCTTCCAATTGC
Source organism: Caldithrix abyssi (assembly GCA_011369465.1). Lineage (GTDB taxonomy): Bacteria > Calditrichota > Calditrichia > Calditrichales > Calditrichaceae > DRQG01. The sequence continues at coordinate 29,343 of DRQG01000109.1, read as the reverse complement.
AACGAGCGTTCCAACAACTTTTCAGCCAGGTCGCCGGTCATTTTTACATAGTTGCGGGCATATTCTTTTATCAGTTCTAATTCATCATCAAATATTTCGCTCATTTCGGCGTCGTATTTTTTATACACCGGCCAAAACTTTTCTTCCTCTTGTGGCGTAAAATTCATCGATTCATTTATGAGTACAATTTTTTTAGCCTTGATATCCAGTTTCATCAGTTCCAACATCGTTTCCAGACTTACCTGATTATCTTGCCTCTTGTTTTCTTTAACAATACCCTGTTGAGCAAATAAAAATAAAACATTAATCAGGGTAAACGATATAATTTTTGTCAAACGGTACATAACATCATCCTTTCTTAGCATATTTTATTTTTTAATCTTCAATATAAAACCGGTTGAATTCTTTTCAAATTTTTTTTAAAGAAAAATCGTTCCTAATATGAAGGGATTGCGGATTATTCGATTTTTTTTGATGCTGTTTTTAGTCCCCCTTACAACTCAATACTGTTTATTGTTATATTCTTAACTAAATTATCTTCCTAACTAAATATTAATGAAGCTTTGAATCTCTTTTAAACCATTTTTAAACCGGTCATAATTATTTGTATTGAATCATAATACTAATTAAGATATGTTTATCTTAATTTATTTTTGACTTTTTTAATCCAAAATTTTAAAATAAAATTATTCATATTTAACCGGAAAAATGGATTAATGATTTTCCGTAAGATTATTTTAAGTAGATTATTCGTCTTATCTATCACCTTGTATTTGTTTTCTCTTTCAGGAGACTTTTACTTTATTTATGGACAACTGACAGAAAAAACGGATGTTCATACAGAAGCTTGTTCCACAGAAGAAAATACAAGGGACTGCGGTTGCAGTTGCCCGCCGAATTCCGGTGAAAATTGCTGCGCCTGCTGTTCCACCGGCGAAGCGTCTCCCAGGCCAATGACGGCGTCTTCGGCCTGCGCTATTAACAAGGCTTCTTGCCATACCAATCATATCTTAAACGATCACCACTACACGTTCGATGGCCTGTTGACCGGAATAAAACGGCCTTTTGTATATTGGTTTGACTCAAAATACTCTAAACCTGATCACACGCTCTATACCTATTATCCGGAAACAAAAACGAAACCTCCCAACATCCTCTCTTAAAATAATGCTATTAAGCGGAGACTTCGAGCGCTTTTAACATGGAATGCTCTTGGCAGTGCATAGTTTAAGGCGCATTTTAAACGTTTATTGACCGGCAACAATGTTATTCATTCAAATTGCGTCTGCTTTAATTGATTGAATTCAAGCAGATTGCAGATTGGCATTAGTTGTAGTCGAAACGGACCGGTATGTCCGATCGAGGCGGAGTTTCCACTTTCCCTATTGAAAATATACCCTGAGATAAAGTCTTGCGGTTATAGCGGGTTACCTTCGTCCAATATAACACCGAATGGGCATATATGCGTTTATCTGTCTTTTAATCGCACAGACCCGACTTTTCTCCTTTGCGGTATATATTTCTTAATAAAAATAGATAATAGATTACAACTGACCGGAAGGAAGTTTATATGAAATATTATATTTATTTATTGGTATTTATGATCAGTATTTTTGTCGCCTGTAACGATACTACATCCAATCCGACGGATAACGAGCTTCCAAGTTACTCTAAATTAGCCGAAGGATTTGCCCAAGGCACAAAAATAGAGATATTTGTTGAAAAAACCCCTTTTGTTGGCTACAACCGCTTCCATTTGGCTATAAGCGATTCCGCCAGCAAGAAAAGTATTTCCAATGCTCAGATAACTCTTAAACCGATTATGGATATGGGTACGATGATACATAGTGCACCGTATGAAAATCCGCTTAGCGATAAAGCTGAAAACGGCTATTTTTCCTGCGCAGTTGTTTTCATCATGTCCGGAATGTGGCAAATGGAAATCAGTTTTACCCGGCAGGACAATCAAGAATCCGGAACTGTGAAAGTTGAGTTTGATGTGGCACCGGCCAGTCTTGTAAAAAAAGTGACGGGTAGCGACAGTGTTCAATATTTTATTACCCTGGTGGAAAATGACAAATGGCAGGTAGGAATGAACGATATCGAATTTTGCCTCCATCAAAAGACGTCTATGATGAGTTTCCCTGCCGTGGAAAATATGCAGATGAGCATGGAACCGTGGATGGATATGGGCAACAACAGCGGTCATGGTTCACCAAACAACGAGAACCCGGTTCATCAAACCATGGGACACTATAAGGGAAAAGTAAATTTCACCATGTCCGGCGAATGGGATATTAATCTTGATATTAACAATGCGTTTACTACTATTGCTTCTACAAAATTTGTGGTAACCGTGGAATAATTCTTTGTCCCGTCCGCATACGGATATACGGATATGGAAACATCTATCCGGATAATCGACGAACGGCGCGCTTCGGCGCGCCTATATATTCATTTTTTTGAAGGATGATATCAAACTATGAAAGTTTTACGTCAGTTTATGTTTGTTCCCCTGATTTTATTCATTTTTGCCTGCCTGGCGTATGCATGGCCTTCGGTTAAGCTGCATGGCTATGTGTACAATGCCAGAAATGGACTGGCTCTTCCCCATGTCAATATCGTTATAAACGATACCTTAGGCGCCTCAACCGGTCTGGACGGACATTTTGAATTTATTCTTCCCGATGGGTCCTACCGTCTCCAGGTAAAACGTATCGGATTTGAATCGCTCAGTTATACCGTTAATATTCCCGAGGATACGTGCAAGGTATTGCATATAGATTTGCAACCGGCTGTACTTAGCATGAAAGAAGAAATTACCGTTTTTGCAGAACGTTTAGAGCAAGATCCGTTAAACCCCAATCGCAACAAATGGTTAAATAATACAGAAGATATTATTCAGCGTTTTGAGGGCGTAAATTTGTTCAAACGCGCTAATTTTGCATCCGAGCCTTCCATCCGCGGCAGCAGTATGGGGCAAATCAGCATTACAATTGATGGAGCAAAAATGTTTTATGCCTGCGTGGATCGGATGGATCCGATCACGGCTTACATCGAGGTGGAAAATCTCGAACAAGCGCAGTTATCCAAAGGTTCTTTCGATTTGGAGCATAACCAAACGATAGGAGGCTCTCTCAATTTCGTAACGGAAAAAGCCGATTACCAACAATCGTTTTTTTTAGAAAGCGAAGGGGGGTATGAATCTGTTTCTGCTTTGAGACGTTTTCGTTTTAAAGCTAATTACAGTTCTAACAACGATTGGGCAATCCGGCTTTCGGGGTCTGTAAAGAAATCCGACGCATACTATGCCGGAAAAAACCGCCTTATCGGTAATTCCGGTTTTAATAAAAATAATTATGCTTTGAGTTTAGGCAGAAAAATCGGTTCGAAGTCGGATTTACATTTTTATTACATTGGCGACAATGCCTGGGATATCGGCTACCCTGCGTTAATTATGGATGCCCGGAAGACTCAATCACACATTTTCAATTTGGAATACAACGCCAAAGACATCACTCCGCTATGGAATCGCTTTTCTTTAAAGCTATATTATAACACGGTTAAACACTGGATGGACGATTACGGCCGAAGCATCGAAGAAATATTTAACCGGGACGTTATGCCGGGTATGTACATGCCCATGTACGGAACATCTTCCACAAGCGGTTTAATAATGTCTTTTACAATTGCCGATATGCAAAATATATTTACGGGTCGGCTCGAGTATTATCAACTTGCCGCTTTTGCAGATATGGATATGTACCCAATACAAGCAGATAAGGCGCCGGCCTATCTTATAAACATTGCCGATGCGCGAATTAACAACGCAGCTATCTCTTTAAAATATAATCGGATTTTATCCAGGCAAAGCAGTTTTCGCCTCGATGCTCGTTTTGATTATTCTTTGAGGAATGTCCTCAACTCCTACGGCAAAAGGCCTTTGCAATCTTTGTATCCGGAATCGGACCTGCAAAATCAGTACCATGTATTCGGTATAAGCGCAAATTATGAATATCGCTTTAACGACAATATATCCGCTGTATTTAAACTGGGAAACAGCCAGCGTTTACCCACTCATTTGGAAAATTATGGATATATGTTATATAATGTTCAGGATAACTTTTTTTATTATGGAAATCCGTCGCTCAAACCGGAACGAAGCATTCAGGTAGAAAGCGGGATAAACTGGAAATCGAACAAATTACGCTGGCGTTTAACTACGTATGCCAGCCGGATTAACGATTATATAAGCGGATATATTCTGGAAGGCGAATTTAAAAAATATGAGAATTTTTCTCTTGTCTATCTATTTGGCGCAGAGGGCAGTTTATCCTGGCAGGTAACCAACTCGTTGATATTCTTTTTGAGTACGGGTTACACTTATGGACAAAACACCGTATTTAATGAGCCTTTACCCTATATCCCCCCAGCGGAAGCCAGATTAAAGATAAACTACACACGAGAACGTTATTTCTTTGAAGGGGAGGCACGATTTGCAGCGAGTCAAAATCGAATCGCCTACAAAACCACAGTGGAAGATAAAACGCCCGGTTTTGTCATTTTGAATCTTCGCAGTCAAATTATATTAAGTTCTCAATGGAGACTTAAAGCGGGTATCGAAAATATTTTAGATCGCTATTACTATGAGCATCTGAGTATAAATAACCTACCTGGAAAAGGACGCAATTTCTATTTAGGTATAAATTACAGGATTAATTAGAAAATAATGGATAATTGTTTACTGGTTAAATTGAAACGACTTAGTATAAAGAGAAGCGTCAAGAAACGACATAAGAATCTTCTTTCACGATCATATAAAAAAAAACAAAATCTAACTTTGCTCCGTTTGATTTTTTTTCTTAATTTAGATTCTTAATCATTTTCATTTATTATGGAGAAGGCTACTTATGGTTGCTTTTTACATTGTTCTGCTCTTTTTTCTTATCGGGATGCTGATCGTGGGCATCACTCTCGTTATTTCGCGAATTCTGCAATCACGAAAGAGTTATCCCGAAAAATATATTCCTTACGAGTGCGGAGAGCTTCCTCAGGGCGAGGCATGGATTCAGTTTAACAACCGTTTTTATATTATCGCCTTAATTTTCCTGATATTCGATGTGGAAATTCTGTTCATGTTTCCCTGGGCGGTAGTCTTCGATACGTTCGGAATGCTGGCTTTTATTGAGATGTTGATTTTTGTTGTGATTCTGCTGGTGGGACTGGCTTATGTTTGGGCCAAAGGTGATCTGGAATGGGTTAAACCAAAACCGAAACTGGCCCATCTGGCAAAGAAAAAAGGAGCGTAGCTATGGACAGTTGGTTTGATATGCATAAAGAAAATAATATATTGTTTGCTAAATTAAGCGATTTTTTTAACTGGAGCCGCAGCAGCTCGCCATGGAGCCTGGGGTTCGGGTTGGCCTGTTGCGCCATCGAAATGATGGCCACCGGCGCTTCACATTACGATTTGGACCGCTTCGGTATGTTCTTCCGTCCCAGCCCCCGCCAGTCGGATGTGATGATTGTAGCCGGCACCGTTACTCTTAAAATGGCCCCCTTGCTGCGCCGTTTATATGAACAAATGGCCGAACCCAAATATGTTATTTCCATGGGAAGTTGCGCCAACTGCGGCGGTCCCTACTGGAATTACGGCTATCATGTACTCAAAGGAGTCGATCAAATTGTACCGGTAGATGTGTATGTTCCGGGCTGTCCTCCCCGCCCCGAAGCGTTGATCGACGGCATTTTGCAGTTACGCGATAAAATTAAAAATGAAAACAAGGCAACGAAAAAAGAAGCGTAAGTAATTAAGAATTAATAGGCACAAAGGGGCAAAGGCACACAGGCACAAAGTGATGTGGGAAGAGATTTGAAATTGGGAACTGGAAATTGGAAACTGGGAATTGGAAACTTGAAACTGGATGCTGGAGGCTGGAAAATAGAATGAATTACGAATCATTTAATTACGAATTACGAATGCCAAAAGCTGACAGCCGATAGCTGATAGCCGACAGCTAAAAACTGATAACTGAGAACTGAAAACTGACAACTGATAACTGAAAACTAATTGCCAACAGCCAAAAGCTAACAGCCAACAGCCGATAGCTGACGGCTGAAAACTAAAAACTGAAAACTGACAACTGATAACCAAAAACTAACTTGGATCTACCATGACCGCACAAGAAATTTATGATACGCTAAAGAAAAAATTTCCCGACACCGTTTTGGAATTTAACAGCGAAGCGCTTCAGCCCTTTATAAAATTGGACGCCGAAAAGCAGTTTTACGAACTTTGCCAATTTTTACGGGATGATGAAGCCATGGATTTTGATTTTTTACGCTGTCTATCCGGTGTAGATTATGGCGAACCGTTGGGCGCGGTATATCATCTTTTTTCCATGAAGCATCGCCATGAAATCGTTTTAAAGATAGAGGTGGCCCGCGAAGGCGGTAAGATTCCTTCTGTGGCCGATCTGTGGCGCACCGCCGACTGGCACGAAAGGGAAATATTTGACCTTTATGGCATCACCTTTACCAACCATCCCAATCTTAAACGGATTTTGCTTCCCGATGATTGGGAAGGACATCCTTTGCGTAAGGATTATGTAACACCCGAATATTACAACGGTATTCCCATTTTGCATCCTGATACGAAAGGTAAAACGAATGAGTAAAAGCAATTTACCTCCCACTCAGTTTGAACTGGAAATATCAGACGATCTTAAAACGGAAGAAATGACCCTGAGCATGGGGCCGCAGCATCCGAGTACGCACGGAGTTTTGCAGGTTATTCTTAAAACCGACGGCGAAATCATCAAATCCGCGGAACCTGTTATCGGTTATCTGCACCGCTGTTTTGAAAAACACGCGGAAAATGTAACCTACCATCAGGTAATCCCCTATACCGATCGTCTGGACTATATCGCTTCGATGAACAACAATCTCGGCTATGCCATCGGTCTGGAACGTATGATGAATCTGGAAGTGAACGAACGAGCCGAATATCTTCGTGTGATCGTGGCCGAGCTGAATCGTATCGCCAGCCATTTGATTGCCTTGGGTACCTACGGGCTGGATATCGGTGCTTTTACCCCGTTTCTGTATGTCTTCCGCGATCGCGAGTTGATCCTGGATCTTTTTGAAGAACTGTGCGGGGCGCGTTTGTTGTATAATTACATCTGGGTTGGCGGTGTGGCGTATGATGCGCCGCAGGGCTGGATAGATAAGGTAAAAGAATTTACCGACTATTTTGAACCCAAAATCAAAGAATATAATGATATATTGACTTTTAATAAGATCTTTATCGAACGCACCGCCAATGTGGGCGTTATACCACCGGAAGTCGGTATCAATTACGGCGTTAGCGGACCTTCTTTGCGCGGCAGCGGTGTCAATTTTGATCTGCGTAAAGACGCCCCCTACTCTATTTATGATCGATTTGATTTTGACGTCTGCATCGGTAAAGGGGAAATGGGCACGGTCGGCGATACCTGGGACCGTTACTGGGTACGTGTGGCCGAAATGTTTGAATCGGTCAAGATTATCCGGCAGGCCTGTGATGCTATTCCGGAGGGGGATGCCAAGGAAACGGTTCCCCGTAACATAAAAGTGCCGCCCGGCGACTATTATATGGCTACCGAAACCCCGCGCGGCGAGCTGGGCTATTACATTATTTCCGATGGCGGTAAGAATCCGAACAGAGTTAAGGTACGTTCTCCGGCCTATTCCAACTTAAGCGTGTTGCCGGCCATTGCGCCCGGCGTGATGATTGCCGATTTGGTGGCTATTATCGGTAGTTTGGATATTGTTTTGGGCGAAATTGACAGATAGAAGGATAAATAACAAAAAACAATTACCAAATTTCAAATAATTTCCTGTTATAGTTTGTCCTTTTTAAAAAGATTTGGAATTATAGAGTTGATCATTATTTGTAATTTGTTATTTGTAGATTGGGATTTCTTTTAGTGCGGATAAAGCAAAATTAACTATCGTGAACTATTGAGGTTATTATGGATGCGACTGTTGCATTTTTTTACGACCTGATTCCGGCGCTTTCCAACCTGCCCGACTGGTTAAGTTATACAATTATCGGTGCGGTTCTCACCGTCGGCGCCTTCCTTTTCATTGCCGTTTTTGCCTTAATCGGCATCTGGTTGGAACGCAAAATATCGGGACACATGCAGGATCGTTTGGGACCGATGGAAGTCGGCGGTTGGCACGGCTGGGCGCAAACCATCGCCGATACGGTAAAACTGCTGGTCAAAGAAGATATTATACCGGAAAAAGCGGACAAGTTTCTTTTTAAATTTGCACCTTTTATCATGTTTACCGCTTCCATGGCCGCTTTTGCCGCCCTACCCTGGAGCGCCAGGTTCATTCCGGCCAACCTGAATGTGGGACTGCTTTATATTTTATCGGTTTCTTCTCTGGTGGTCATCGGTATTCTGATGGGCGGATGGGCTTCCAACAATAAATGGTCGCTTTACGGCGCCATGCGTTCTGCGGCGCAGATGATTTCTTACGAAATCCCGGTGGCTCTTTCTCTTATTGTAGCCTTGCTGTTAACCGGGTCAATGGATATGCAGGAAATCGTGCGCGGCCAGGCCGGCGGCATTTTTAACTGGAATATATTTGGTTACTTTCCGCTTCTGTTTATTGCCTTTATCATCTATTTCATCGCCTCTTTAGCGGAGGTAAACCGTACCCCCTTTGACCTCCCGGAGGCGGAATCGGAACTGGTAGCGGGTTTTATGACCGAATATTCCGGTATGCGCTGGGCCTTCTTTATGCTGGCCGAATACGCCAATATGTTTGTGGTTTCGGCTATTTCGACCACCGTTTTTCTGGGCGGATGGCAGCCGATCGCTCCGTTTTTGGATTTTATTCCCGGCCCTTTCTGGTTTTTGGGTAAAGCTCTGTTTCTGGTTCTTATTCAAATGTGGTTACGCTGGACCCTGCCCCGTTTACGCGTAGATCAGCTAATGTACACCACATGGAAGGTGCTAACGCCCTTTTCTTTTGCTCTGATATTATTGGTCAGCTTCATAAAGGTACTGTAAACAAATAACCGAGTGATGATCTATGAAAGAATATTTTAGAAATATATACCAGGCCATTGCCACCATCCTTATCGGTATGGGCGTAACGCTGCGGCATCTTTTTACCCGGGCTGTTACCATTCAGTATCCCCATGTAAAAAGAGAACTGCCTTCACGGTCGCGTCAAAAATTGTTTGTGAATATGGATGATTGCATCGGCTGTTTACAATGCGCCCGTGCCTGCCCGGTGGATTGCATCACGATCGAAAACATAAAAGCGGGCAAAGACGAGGATCTGGGGGTAACCTCCAATGGGCAGAAAAAACGGATGCATGTCATCAAATTTGATATCGATATGGCCAAATGCTGTTACTGCGCCGACTGCGTCTTCCCCTGCCCGACCGAATGTATCACAATGACGCCGGACTATGAGTTTGCCACGTATGATCGCGGTGATTTATTGGTTCATTTTTCGCAATATAGCGCCGAAGAAGCCGAAGCTTTGCGCGAACGCGACCGTAAAGAAAAGGCGGCGCTGGCCGCTGCAAAAGAAGCCAAATTAAAAGCGGCAGCCCAGGCGGCAGAGAAAAAAGACAAAAAAGACAATTAGGAATTACGATTTTCGATTTATGATTTTCGATTTACGAATACAGAGGCACATAGGAACAAAGGCACAAAATAACGCAAGATTTATCTTGCGCATAGTACAAAGTACATAGTACACAGTATTTAGTAGTAATTGGCAAGTGACAGGCAAAGTGTGAGGGGGAATCAATTACGAATTATTCAATTACGAATTACGAATTAATAACCAATAGCTAAGAGCTAACAGCCAATTGACCGGATTTTTGAATATCGATTTACGATTTAAGAACTGATAACCAACAGCCAATAGCCAAAAGCCAAAAGCTGACAGCCGATAGCTGACAGCTGTAAACTAGAAACTAATAACTATAAACTGACAACTGAAAACTTTCGCAGCGAAGCGAAGAACCCGCCGTGGCGGGGAAAACTGATAACTTTCAGATAAAACGGAGAGAAAACCAATATGGAAGCCAAAGAACTGCTCTTTCTCTTTATAGCGATCGTGACGATTGCCTCGGCAGGGCTGGTGGCTTTTTCCAACAAATTAATTCATTCGGCCTTCGCCTTAATGGCCACCTTTGTTGGATTTGCCGCTTTATACGTTTTTCTTAGCGCCGATTTTTTAGCGGTTACACAGATTGTGGTTTATGTGGGCGGTATTCTGATCCTTATTTTGTTCGGCGTCATGATGACCCACCGTATATACGATACCACGCTCAAAACCATTCACAATCCGCTGGCTATGGGCATAATCAGCGCAGCAGCCTTAGCTGTTATTTTAGGTTTGGTCATCTATCGCTCTCCCTGGGCTGCAACAGTTGATAAACCGTTCGTCCCGACTACCAGTATCATCGGTGCGGAAATCTTAACCAATTATCTACTGCCCTTCGAACTTGTATCGGTTTTGTTGTTAGGGGTGCTTATCGGAGCCGTTTTTCTTGCCCGTACGGAGGAACATAAAAAATGATATCCTTACAATCTTATTTAATCATCAGCGCAGTTGTCTTTATTTTGGGAATCCTGACCATTCTCTATAAGAAAAACGCTGTAGGGATTCTTATGGGCGTGGAACTGATACTAAACTCTGTGAATCTGAACTTTCTGGCCTTTTCCAAGTATATCGACGCCCATATTAACGGACAGTTGGTAGCTATTTTTATCATTATTCTGGCCGCTTCCGAGGCGGCTGTTGCTTTGGCCATTATTCTCAATCTATATCGCGACCGGGCCAATATCGACGTTACACAAGTTGACCAAATGAAAAATTAACACGGACATCGAGGAAACTATGATCCAAACAGCATTGATTATCTGGTTACTGCCGCTGGCTGCTTTTGTTATCAACATTTTTATCGGCAAACGACTGCCGCGTAAAGGTGATTGGGTTTCTACCGGCGCCATCGGCGTTTCGTTTTTGCTGTCTTACTATATGCTCTTTCAAATTCTGGGAAATTATAATCCGGATTTTGCTCTGCAAGCGTCCGTTCCCTGGATCGATTTAGGCGAAACATTTAAACTGAATATGGGGATTTACCTGGACAACCTGGCCGTTATAATGACCGTTGTGGTCACGACGGTCAGCTTTCTGGTTCATGTCTATTCCATCGGCTATATGCACGGCGAACCGCTCTATAATCGCTTTTATGCCTATCTATCCCTGTTCAGCTTCTCCATGTTAGGGCTGATCATGTGGGATAACCTGTTCGGCATATACATTATGTGGGAGCTGGTTGGTATTTGTTCCTATTTATTGATCGGTTATTATTTCGAAAAAGACAGCGCGGCCAATGCCGGCAAAAAAGCCTTTATTACCAACCGAGTGGGTGACTTCGGCTTTCTGATCGGTTTGCTGATTGTGTTTACCGCGCTGGGTACTTTTAATCTGAGCGATATTCATCAGGGCGTGAGTCAGGGGCAGCTTAGCGGCGGTTTGCTTACGGCGGCCGGCGTTCTCTTGTTCGCCGGAGCGATCGGTAAATCCGCCCAATTCCCCTTACACGTGTGGCTGCCCGACGCTATGGAAGGCCCCACACCGGTCAGCGCCCTGATCCATGCCGCTACCATGGTTGCCGCCGGCGTCTATTTAATGGCCAGACTCAGCTTTATGCTCAGTTTGGACGCCATGCTGGTTGTGGCTTACGTAGGCGGTTTTACTGCTATTTTTGCCGCTACCATCGCCATTACGCAAAACGATATTAAACGCGTACTGGCCTATTCCACAATCAGCCAGTTGGGGTATATGATTATGGCCATGGGCGTTGGCTCCTATACGGCCGGATTTTTTCATTTAACCACCCACGCCATGTTCAAAGCCGGTCTTTTTCTCGGTTCCGGATCGGTCATTCATGCCGTACACCATGCTATGGATAAAACAGGCTCTCACGGCGATCCCAACGACATACGAAACATGGGTGGATTTAAGGACAAAATGCCGGTTACCTATATCACTTTTGTTATTTTCTCACTGGCCTTATCCGGCATCCCCTTCTTTTCCGGCTTTCTCAGTAAGGATGCCATCCTCGGCGGTACGCTGGCTTTTGCCATGAGTCAATCCAATCCGATCCATTACCTGCTGCCCGTTTTCGGATTCGGAGCCGCTTTTATTACCGCGTTTTATATGTTCCGTTTAATCATCAAAACATTTTTAGGCCAACCGCAAAAACCGGAACTGTATGAGCATGTTCACGAAAGCCCCAAAGTTATGACCGTACCGCTGATGGTACTGGCGGCGTTGAGCATCTGGTTCATCTATACGCTGCCCTCCGTCAATCCTATGGGCGCGGCCGGCGGCTGGTTTATGCACTTAATCCGGCAGCCAATCTCTGCCGTGGCCGCTCAGTTAGGTCATCCGGTTTATATCATTACGGAGCACGCTGAGCATGCCGCCCATGTAAACGGCATTATTATTTCCATTATTCTGGCTTTTGGCGGCATTCTGCTGGCTTTCGCCTTCTATTTCTGGAAGAAAGTGGACGTGGAAGCCCTTACCGAAAAAATCAAACCGTTATATAATTTGTCGCTGAACAAATACTATTTTGATGAAATATACCAGGCAACAGTGATTAACGGTCTGCTGGCCTGGAATAATTTGCTGAAATGGTTTGATGAAAACATCATCGATTTTATAGTTAATTTTTCGGCTAAAGTCGTTCGGGTATTTTCCGCTTTCGACGGCAAATTTGACAATCTGGTCATTGACGGTATGGTTAACGCCGTAGCCGATATGACTTTGCAGTTCGGCCGCGGTTTTAAAAAGCTGCAGACCGGTCAGATTCAGTACTACATAATGGGCGCCTTGTTAGGCACGTTTTTAATAATAATTTTTACATTGATATAGTGTACTTCGCATATTAATCTGGGAGATTCGATCATGGGATTGATTAGTCTTGCTGTTTTTTTTCCAGTTATCGGTGCTCTGATCATTCTTTTTGTACCTAAAAAGAATTTAAACGCTATCCGCATAATCTCGGCTGTTGTTACCTTTATTCCTCTGGTGGTTGCCTCGTATATGTGGTCGCAATTCAATTACGGAATGATTGGAGTGGACACTGAAAGCCAGTTCCAGTTTGTGGAACATCTTTCCTGGATACCAGCCTATAATATTGAATATTTCGTCGGACTGGACGGTATAAGTTTCCCTATGTTCTGGTTAACGACCTTAATAAGCTTTATTGCCGTTTTCGCTTCCTGGAATATTCCCAAAGCGCAGAAAGGGTACTTTTCTCTTTTACTGCTTTTGGTTACCTCGATGTTGGGCGTTTTTGTCGCTCTTGATTTTTTCCTGTTTTACATTTTCTGGGAAGTGATGCTGCTGCCGATGTATTTCCTTATCGGCATCTGGGGCGGCCCGCGCCGGGAATACGCAGCTATTAAGTTTTTTCTGTACACGTTATTCGGCTCGGTGCTGATGCTCATTGTGATGCTTGCCCTTTATTTTAACGTACAGAACCCGTTAACCGGCGGACACACCTTTAATATGCTGCACATGATGCAGCAGAGCAATCACAACGATTGGCTGGCCATGTTTGACGTGCGTCTGTGGCTCTATATTGCCTTGTTCATCGGATTTGCCATCAAAGTGCCTATGTTTCCCTTCCATACATGGCTGCCCGATGCTCACGTTGAAGCACCAACGGCTATCAGCGTTATTCTTGCCGGCATTCTGCTTAAAATGGGCACCTACGGCATCATGCGTATCAGTTATCCGATCTTTCCGGATATTGCTGCGTACACGTCTTACGCACTGGCCGTTTTTGGCGTTATCAACATCCTTTACGGCGCCTTTGTGGCTATGGCTCAAAAGGACTTGAAAAAACTGGTGGCCTATTCGTCGGTTTCTCACATGGGGTTTGTACTTCTGGGATTGGCCGTTTTCACCTCGGCCGGTATCAACGGCGCCCTGTTCCAGATGTTCAGCCATGGTATGATCACGGCGATGCTCTTCCTTCTGGTTGGCGTTATTTACGACCGTGCCCATCATCGTGAAATCGAAGGGTTCGGCGGTTTGGCGGTTAGCATGCCCGTTTATGCGGGCGTGGCCAGTCTGGCGTTCTTTGCCGCCCTCGGGTTACCTGGTATGACCGGTTTCATTGCCGAAGCGCTTGTTTTTATCGGCGCATTTTCCGTTTACAGAGTTTTAACCATACTGGCCGCTCTCGGTATCATCATTACCGCCGGCTATGTATTATGGACAATGCAGCGGGTTTTCCTCGGTAAACTAAACCCGAAATATGAAAAGATCGAAGAAATTAACGGGCGTGAACTGTTTACCTTAATTCCTCTGGCCATTTTAACCGTGTTCTTTGGAATTTATCCGATACCCATCTTGAATCTGATGAAAACGTCGTTGAATTATCTAATTACGCTTATTCCGTAGAATGCAAAAGAAATGGGATACTGATCCATGAGTAATTTAAATAGTCTTCAATATTTTATTCCGGAACTCTTTCTGACCGTTTCAATTCTGGTTATTATCATCGTAGATCTGTTCCTGAAAAAAGAAAAGAAAGTGGTCAGCGCTTATCTGACCGCTTTGGCTTTGCTGGTGGCCATGGCGCTAAGTTTTCAACAGTATAATTTTTCCCCTGCCAGTTTGTTTGAGGGAATGGTCGTTCTGGATAGTTTTGCCATCTTCTTTAAAATATTGGCCGCCTTCTCAACGCTGATTATCGTGTTTATTTCGCTTCCGACATTCAGGGATAAAGCGGAATATTACGTGCTCCTACTGGTCGTTACCTTAGGCATGTTTATCATGGTGCAGGTGAATGATTTACTTATGATCCTGCTTTCCATGGAAATGGTTGGCGTTATTTCGTATGTGCTGGCCGGTTATAATAAGAAAAATTTAAAATCCAATGAAGCTTCGTTGAAATATCTATTATTTGGCGCAGCGAGTACCGGGGTAATGGCCTTCGGTTTTTCCTATATTTACGGAATGACCGGACATACCAATCTCTATCTGATTCAGCAGGCGTTGCTCAATAATAACCCGCACCCGCTGGCCTTTTTTATAGCGGTTGTATTGATTCTGGCTGGCTTAGGCTATAAGATAGCCATGGTGCCGTTCCATTTTTGGGTACCCGATGTGTACGAAGGCTCACCCACTCCGATTACGGCCTTCTTTTCGGTAGGGCCTAAAGCGGTTGGCGTGGCGCTTTTCATCCGCTTCCTGACCACCATAGTTGCGCATCCAGCCTCTACGGGGCTATATGATTTCACACAAAACATTCCGATCAAATTACCAGAATTATTAGCCGTGCTGGCCGTACTCACCATGACGCTTGGCAACCTTTCCGCTTTACAGCAGAAAAATATCAAACGTTTGCTCGGATATTCGGCTATCGCCCATGTTGGGTATATGCTGATGGCTCTGGTTGTGTTTAACGGCAACGCTATAGTCGCCGTAATGTTTTATGCCATTGTATATCTGTTTATGAATTTCGGCGCTTTTTGGATTGTGGAAACCATAACACCCAAACTGAAAAGCGAACGAATCGCCGATTACACGGGATTGGGATACCGTGCTCCGTTTACGGCTGTGGCTCTGGCTGTCTTCCTGTTTTCTTTAACCGGTATTCCGCCAACGGCCGGATTTATTGGTAAGGTTTATTTGTTCTCCGCTGTTATTAAAGAACAATGGTATCTTTTGGCTGTATTGGGTGTTTTAAACAGTGTCGTATCTTTGTATTACTATGCCTATGTGATTAAGGTTATGTTTCTTAATCAACCGGAAAACAACGACCTAATCGAAGTGCCGCTGTACAATAAAGTTCTTACCTGGGTTCTGTTGATCCCGACCCTGGTGATGGGCCTGTACTGGAATCCGGTGATTACTTTTACGGAAAATTCTCTGGGACTTTTTTTCGGTAAATAATTAACGAGTAACGTTTCGGTGCATACAACCCTTTGGAATGCAATCCAAAGGGTTTTTTTATGCTTTAATTTAATATAATCTATATGGACATTTTTACACACTACGGCTATATCGGTCTTTTTGCGGCTTCTTTTTTAGCGGCTACGATTTTACCCCTGAGTTCCGAGGCCGTTTTATTCTTTATGATTCAACAATCCAATGAATGGGCGCTGCCCGTCCTCGTGGCCTCTGTGGGAAATGTATTGGGTTCGATTGTAAACTACTGGTTGGGCTATAAGGGCAGTTACGCTCTTTTGCAAAAAATTTTAAGAATGAATGAAGATGCGGTTCAACGGGCCGTTTCCCGTTATCAAAAATATGGAAAATACAGCTTGCTTTTGGCTTGGGTACCCGTTATCGGCGACCCTCTCACCGTAGCTGCCGGGCTGTTTAAAACACCGTTTACCGTTTTCATCATTCTTGTTACGATAGGAAAAACCAGCCGCTATATGGCGCTTGCCTTTTTTTCATTGATTTAATTTTAGAAATAATATTTTTTCAATATTTCTTGCCCGATATGTAATATTTTATTATCTTGTGTAATATATATATAACTTCAGTATTAATTATATTACTATAATGTAGGAGGGGAATTCTCTAATGAGCACGACCAAGATTATCACGGTTATTGTACTCTTTTTTCTTTTGGTGAATCATTCGTTTGCCGACCGCCGCTATTATATATGGACTTACCAATACAACACCATTTCTCAAGCGGAAACCGAGCTGGAATTCTATCAGACAACCTTTTTGGCAAATAAAGATATATGGGAATACAGGCTTGAGGTAGAACATGGTTTAACGGATCGTCTGGATTTTTCGGTCTATCAAATATTCCGGCAAATCCCGGGAGAATCCTTTAAATGGGACGCTGTTCAGTTCAGAATGCGTTACAGGTTTGGTGAAGCGGGCCAATACTTTGTTGATCCCCTTCTTTATGTTGAGTACCGACAGAGGCTGGATGCTTCAAAACCGAAAAAGGCCGAATTCCGACTGGTTCTGGCCAAACAACTGGATGCCTTAAATATATCTTTTAATCCTTTATACGAATATTTCTTCAGTCCCGGCAGTGTTCAAGAACTGGGATTTGATTTGGGCCTATCCTATGAGTTTCATCCCAGTTTTATGCTGGGCATCGAAGCGGTTTCCAGAGCCGTTTTTTACGAAAACGAAATTACAACCGGCACTTATCTTGGCCCTGTGGTATCCGTTGCTTCCGGCAGTTGGTGGTACACCTTTGGCGCAGGCTTCGGGATGAATAAATTATCCGATACAATGCGGATACGTTTTATAATGGGCGTTGATCTATAAAATTTTAACCAATTAATTATGTTTTAAAATAATTTTCAAAGCGGTTTGTTTGATGAAAAATTTATTATTGCTGATATCCATGCTGGTTTTCTTTTTTCAATGCTCTTCCGGTCAATTTCGTTATCCGCCGCGCTGCGAGGCGGAAAGATATTACAGAACCAAGTGCAATTCCTGCCATCGGCGTCCCGACCCCATGGACAAGACCGCTGAACAGTGGTCGGTTGTTCTATGGGAACATCAAAAAAGACTGAGTCTGGATGACGACAACCTGCGGAATATGATTGCTTTCATGCAGCGCGGCGGCGTATGCAGCGATACATCGTATGCAGAGAGCAAATAAACGTTCCCCCCCGGCAATTTCCATTGCCAACAAAAAAGCCTTCTCAGTCCGGAAGGCTTTTTTATTTGGAAGAGTTGCAAGCGTTTTTAAACGTAATTTGTTCCTTATTTATTACTAAATCCTTTTCTCTATTCTGTTTATACAATATTATAGTTCTCTATTTATATGATGTAGGGAATAAATCTTTTACTTGTTTTCATGTATTCAATATACTTATTCCCAAAGAATTTGATACACTCTACTTCATCAAATTTTGCTGTTAGATACAGGAATACGGTGGAAAGTAATGAGATAAAGAATAGATCCGAAGCAGGATTTTTTAAATAAATACCCCAGGTTAAGAACAATAACGAGGAATAAAGCGGATGTCTTATATATTTATAAATTCCAGTTTTTATTAATTCAGTAGTTTGTTCAAATTGGTAAAGTGTTTTTTCGTTTCGATCTCTTGTTGGCTTTCCAATTTTTTTAATAAGAATCAAACCGGCAATAACCAAGTAAATTGATATCAATAGAAAAAACCAGGCAAAAATTTGATGAACGGAAAAAGGATGTTGGAACCAGTAATTGTAGTTCGAAGCTAAAAGCCATGCAATACACTCCCAACTTAAAAATCTGTAAAAGCCATGACTTTTGATGTTAAAGAGTGTTCTTCGGGAAGTAAATATTAAAAATACGCTTAACGTCAGAAAAATGATAATTTTGTCCATCTGCTTACTTTTTTTATATCTATAACACTCTCCTCAACAGCTCAAAGCTTCTCTATCTCTTCTTTAAAATCCGTGCGCAGGCGCTGCCATTCCATTTTGAACCAGGGGGTGTATTTTTCGGGGTGTTGGGCCAGGTCTTTATCCAGATCGTCCATAGAGATGTATTTCCACTCGGCAATCTCGTTCTCGTTAACCGTTGGCAGGGCATTGGATTTACCAATATACACCGAGCACAGCTCGTTTTCCGAACCTTTGTCGCCGAAATTGGCCTGGTACTGAAATTTGTACAAGAATTTCATTTCCGTTTCCAGCCCCAACTCTTCCTTTAAGCGGCGCACCGTGGCCTGTTCGTAGCTTTCTCCTTTACGGGGATGGCTGCAGCAGGTATTGGACCAGTATTCGCCCCACAGCGGCTTCTGAGCGCTGCGTTTTTGCAATAGCAGCTCTTTTTTATCGTTAAAAATGAAAATGGAAAAAGCCCGGTGCAGTATGCCCTGCCCCCGGTGACAAAGGTCTTTATTCTCATACCCGAGGACGTTATCATTTTCATCCACTAAAATTAATTTTTCATCGTCAAAAGACACTACCTCGTTATTATGCATCTTCTCCTCTTTCCCTTCATAATTAACTTCATCATTGGGCATTCCTTGTTGAATATTGGATATTCTCCCGCTTTGAGCTTCCAATAACCAATATCCAACAACAAATATTCAATTCCCATTTTTATACTTCATCATTGGACATTCCGCCTGTCCGCCCGTGGCGGATGTTCGTTATTGGATATTCTCCCGTCTTGAGTTTCCAATAGCCAATATCCAACACGGAATGCTCAATTCCCATTTTATACTTCATCATTGGACATTCCTCTTGCCCATTGATCATTGTATATCCGTAATAAATGCCTGGTAGCCGGCATTTTTGATGGCCATAGCCACTTTTTCGGCATTGTCCGGACACAGGGCGATGATAGCGCCGCCTCCGCCGCCGCCGGTTAACTTGGCTCCGAGGGCGCCTTTGGAACGGGCAATATCCACCAGTTCTTCGATTTCCCGACCGGAAACCTGCAAGGCGTTTAACAATCCCTGATTGATATTCATCAGTTCGCCCAGCTGCTGTAAATCATATTTTTCGATCGCCTTCACCGCATCTTTTACCAGTAAATCAATTTCTTTGAAGATATGATTGTACACTTTTTTATTCCGTTCCCAGCCCTGCCGCACCCGACTGACCATTTTGGCGGTTAAACTTTCCACCCAGGTTAAACCGATGACAATACGAATGGGCTTTTCCACACGGATGGTTTCCATAAAGGGCGGCTCCCCTTTTTTATACAAAAGGAAACGTCCGTACGTGGCCATGGTGTTGTCAATTCCCGATGGAGTGCCATGCACGATTTTTTCGGATTCAAAAGCCAGCCGGGATACATCCGTATCGCTCAGACCCAATTTGTACTGTTCCGATAAAGCGCGGATAATGGCTACCGCCAAAGAGGCGGATCCCCCTAGCCCCATGGCGCGGGGTACATAAGGAAACACCTCTATCTTCATATTTTGTTTTTGCAGATCCAATGTATCGAGAATCAATTCCAATGATTTGAATATGGAATATTTATGCTCTGCGCCGTGACGGATTTGTTCTTCCACCCCCCAACGCGGGATGATCAGATGAATGCCCTCATTGTCTGTTTCGCTCACTTTGGCCTGCATGGCCAAAGGGATGGGGGCGGCAATGGCATGACTGCCATAAACCACAGCGTGTTCGCCGAGTAAAATGATCTTTCCGTGCCCGGTGGGAAGTTTTTCTTCCGTTGGCTGCAGATATAAATCGGCTTGCGGCGCCTCTTCCCGGCTTTTTATTTCCTCTATAATTCGCTTGGCTTTCCAGACCTTTATTTCATTGGAGTCCACTAATTTTTCCACCACGGTTTCAAAGATTTCCGGGCCGGCGCCTGCGGCGATGGCCACGCTTCGGGCATGCAGGCTCATGTGTCCTTGCTGTATGCCTTCCGTTGCCAAAGCGCGCAAAGCGGAAATATTCTGCGCCAGTCCCACTGCGCCTAATATTTCAGCCAGCTCCGCCGCCGATTTAATTCCCATCAAACGGTGCATTACCGGCACCATGGGATTGCTTTCCAACGGCCCGCCCACGGTTCCCACCCGAATAGGTATTTCAATTGATCCCACCAGGTCGCCGTTTTCATTTTTACCCCATGTAGTCAGCGATGTGTAGCGCCCGCCTCTTGCTGCATAAGCATGTGCGGCCGCTTCAATGGCCCGCCAGTCGTTGCCGGTAGCAATAACCACCGGGTCAATCCCGTTCATAATGCCTTTGTTATGCGTGGCGGCGCGATAAGGATCGGCTGCGGCAAATTCATAGGCTAAAATGATACCGTCCCTTACTTCTTCTCCGGAGTATCCTTTTCCTTCCAATAACTGTACAGGTATTGTGCAATCGGATTTCACGATGGAACGGTCGGCCAGGTTGGACAGGATGCGCAGGAAAACCTTACCGCCGGTAATTTTTTCTATCAGGGAGGCCACACCTTCGCACATACTGTTTACCAGATTAGCGCCCATGGCGTCTCTGGTGTCTACCAGCAGATGCACTATAAGCATATCGCCGCGCTCACGGGAAGCGCCGGACAAAATACGCACTTCCACATCGCGTACGCCGCCGCCGCGGGCGATCATATTGGGATGCAGGCTGTTGGCCAGGTTCTTTATTTCCTCCCGGTTTTGTAGAACGGCGTTTTTGGCTTTGGAAGCGTTGCGAAAATCGACCACCTGTATCTGGCCGATGAGCACTGAATCGAACGCTTTACTGCGAAAGCCGCCGGTTTTACGAACAATCTTTGCCGCGGAACTGACCGCCGCCAGAATGGACGGTTCTTCCACGGCCATCGGAACCAGATAATCTTTGCCATTGATTAAAAAATTAAGCCCCAAACCCAGGGGCAAACCAAAGACGCCGATGACGTTTTCAATCATTTTGTCGGAATCTGTGGGACGCAATATCCCTTTACCGTTTCTCAACAGCGCGTAGTCTTCTTCATTTAAATGATGTTTATCGTGTAGTATTTTCAGCCGTTCCTGAACCGAATATTTATAAAATCCGGGTATGCGAGAACTTGCCATAACAGAAGTCCTTTTTATTTCGATTTATTAAGTCTTACACGTTTAATGAATACTAACTATTTCCATTATCTACTGTCTTCTTCCGTTCGTTTTATTCCCTGCGAAGCAACCATCACCGGTACAATGTTGAAATTTTGCTGGGTGATTTTTTGTTTCAGGAAGTCTCTCTGTTGAGTTTCCCGGCAAAAGACGATGCCTATATCCCCGCCGCCGGCACCGGATGGTTTATAAGCCGCGCCTTCCGCCGTACAAAGTTCGAACAGGGCGGCATGTTCGGCGGAAATGATATCCGCTCCCGCTTCTTTACCCAGTCTGTCCATTGTCCGATGATAGTCGTTTACAAGGCGCAAAAATTCGTCGCCGCTTCCCTGCCGGTAGGCAGCAATGCCATCTACGGAAAGTGTTGTCAGATCATCCATGATAGAACGATACAGCGACGGATTTTGCGCTTTCAGCCCGTTTACGGCGCCGACCATCGACCGCGTGGAAGCCGATTTGCCCGACCAGACAACAATCATTGGTATATCGTCGCGCAAAGGTACATTTTGCGGTTCCCGTGCGGGAAATTCCTGTTCCGCATCCTTCTGATAGATGAGAACGCCGCCGTAAACGCTGGCCGCCACATCGATGCCGCTGCCCATTTTCCCCTGCGCCTGATGGTGCGCCTGCAAGGCAAGATGCAGAATTTCCTTGTTACTAAATAATTTCTCTCCCGCCAAAGCGTCAATCGCCGCCGTCATAGCCACCGTTAAGGCGGCGCTGGAACCGAAACCGAATTTTGTATGCAGTTGCTGCGAATAAAAATCGGTTGTGTCCAATGCCAATTTAATTCCTTTGCCTGCTTTAACCAAACGGGGATACAAACTTTCATACAGCGCGGCGAAAAACCCCAATCGTTTAATCAGCAGCGAATCAGCCGTGGGATTAAAGCGCACTTTTCCGTTGGCGTTAATAACAAACGGTTCGCCCTCAATCCCCAGAGAAGCTGCCCGTATAAAATGCTCGCCTGTACGGTTGTATGCCGACTGAACCCGGGCGTACCGATCCACCGCGCAGACAAGCGCCGCCGATCCTTCCAGAACGGCGTATTCTCCGAGCAGAATCATTTTCCCGGGAGCCAGAGCGGTAATCATAAAGGTGCCTCTTCGTTAAGTACAAGCGCATCCGGGCCCGTTCGGCATTCGATAACCTGCCGAACGCCGGGAACATTCTGCAGGGCTTCCGTCACTTTTGCCGCTGCTTCGGGCAGACAAAGCGCCTTAAGCTGCGGTCCAGCGTCGATGGTGAACCAGACCGGCAGTCCGGTCCGCCTCAAAGAGCGGACAACGTGCATTCCTTCTACCGTGGCCCCGTTCCAATAAATCAGGCCGGGATTGGAACTTAGCGCCAGGGCGTGCATCTTAAGCGCGCTGAATTCGCACAGTTCTCCCACTTTTTCAAAATCTTTTTGCTGTACAGCCTGCCGCATATCCTGCAAATCGTTTTCGGAGTTGTCCACCCAGGCATGATAATAGGGCGAGGTTCGTTCGCTGAGACGCATGCCTGCTGTGGAACCCACCGGTTTTTTTGCTTCGGAGGTTACCGCAATCAACAGCCGCAAATCCCAGTAATCGGGTTCAGCAAGCCGTACGGCATAGGCGTCGCGGCCATCCGCTGCGCTTCCCCGCTTCATTTCCACCAATCCCCCATACACGGAACGGGCGGCCGAACCGGAACCCTGACGGGCCAAAACACTCAACTCTTTCCTTGAGAGGGACAATCCGGCAGCCTTCGCGGCCGCCAGTGCCAGCGCCGCGAAAGCCGAAGCCGAGGAAGCCAGCCCGGCGGCGGTGGGAAAATTGTTTTGGCTGTTAATTCTGGCTTTATGAGTCATACCGGCCATTTGGCGAATCAAATCCAGAAAAGCGCTGATGCGTGCCGTTTCCTTGTCGCCGGCTTTTTCATCATTGAGGATCAGTTCGTCGTCGTTTAAAGCGGAATCGAAATGAACGGAGGTAACGGTATGCAGCGCATCCAGGGTAAGCGATATGGACCCCACCGCCGGTAGGTTAAGCCGTTCGTCTCTTTTCCCCCAATATTTAATCAGAGCGATATTGGAATGCGCCTTGGCCGTTGCTTTCATAAACGAGCTGCTTCGTTAAATAATTAAAATTATGCTTGTCCAAAATAATTTCTTTCTGAAAAAATAGACTTTTTTAAGAAGTTATCTACAAATTATCGCTCATCTCATTCTTCCAACTCACCCCCCAGCCCCCCTTTCTTCGCTGAAGAGAGGGGGAATTAAAGGGGGTGAGTTACCCAAAGCTAATAATCAAATGATGTATAAATCCTATTTTGGACAAGTGTGAATTAAAATAAAGAATTTAACAGGATTTTAGGTGTAATACTAATTTTTTTGGAGGAAATGGAATCTGTAAGCTTTTGTTTTTCTGAAAAATCGAACCTGGTTTTTTAATAAACTTCTTTTCTATGAGCAATGCGGATGATGGTTATAAGCAAAATATTGTTTTCTTTTAAATAAATAATCCTGTAATCACCTGCTCTTTTTCTAAATTTTCCCTTATACCGCCCCTTCAATGGTTTATCATTTGCGAAATTACCGGCTTCCAAATCTTTTAGCTTTTTGTATATCAATCGTTGATCTTTGCGGTTGATATCCGATAATTCTTTAACAACAATTTTCGGGATGATGATTCTGTACATTATTCCAGGCCAAGTTGTTTAGCCACCTCTTCCAGCGTATAGACTTTCGCTTTACCGCTTTTAACCTCATCGATTCTTTTGTCGGCTATGATCTCATCCAATACATCAAAATAGGCGCTGATTGCTTTTTCGATGATATACGTTCTGCTTCGTTCCAACTCTTTGGCATAATTGTCCAGTTCTTTTAAAAGCGATTCGTTAAGTCGTATATTAATTGCTTTTTTCATAGTAGTACCTCGTATCTATTTGTAGATACAAAGTAATACATAGAGATACATATTGCAAATATTTTATATTTTTATCTCCACCTCCATGTTCCGGGGCGGCGCGGGCGGGACACCGGCTGAGCCGTGGTAACGATAACCACTTTGTCGCTTTCGACGGTGCTGGTTCCGGGAAAAGAAGGGGCGGCAGATGCGGCAACTGACGGCTTAGCTGCGGGTTCGATGCTGAAAGCTTTTTCCGCGGTGCGTACGATTTCCGGTTTCAGTCCTTCCCCGGCAATGATATCGGTAAATTTGCGCCGGCCTTCCACCAGATCGCGGATGTAAAAATCGATTTGTTCCTGCGAGTAAAACCGGGTAGGATCATACTCGGGGATTGGTTTGCCTTCCACAGCTACAATGGATTTTGTTCCCAGCAGACCCGGCTCGTACTGATTGGTGCCGCGCAGGTCGCCGCGCTGAATGGCAGCCATCAAAGGCAGGGGCACGCGCTCGGTTTTTCGCACCAGTTTCTTCTTTTTTTGTCCGTTTTCTTCGTAGGTTTCGATGATTTCGCCCATACCGCCGGTATTGTACATCATAAAACGCACCTTACCGGGATACTTGCTGACCAACTGCATTACAATATCATAAAATCGATTGACTTTACGCCCGCGCGAACCGACAATGAACGGATCCGTACCCACAATACGCACGGAATCGCCGGCCAACGCCGGGTTGGAAGCGTAACTGTGGGTCGATTCGCCCCATAAATAGGCCAGCACGCCCTGTTCCGGGGTCAGTTCCTGAGCAAAGGGCATAATCGTGTTGCGCCGGGTGATAAAGGCGAAAATCAGCCCGTCCATTTCCTCCAGCGAGGGCAGGTTGATGGTCGGCGCGCTGATACCCACCAATTTTCTGCCCTGCTTAACCGCTAATTTTTTGCGAAAAATAACCGCCCGGCCATTGCCGCAAAGAGATTCGTCCAAAAAATCCACATTTCCTTTGTAATCAACCATCACATTTTCTATCAGAGCCGATTTATCCACCAGAGCGTTGTACATGGCTTCCTGATGTTCTTCGGTCACATCGGTTTTAACATAGAAATTGTTTTCCGAACCGTAGGCCGATCCGTCTTTGGTAAGAAAAACGATATCATCCTGCGCCGCCTGAGTGAACTCTCCCCTGTCCGGGTCTAATCCCAATTGATGGCAGGACCAGGTGGATTTGCCGGTGGCGGTCATTCCGAACAGAAAAACGCCGTATTTTTTCAGTTTTCCTTCGCGCGGGTCGCGCACGGTTACGATTTTTGTGCCGGCGTGCAGCCCCAACATACCCTGCTCGTCAGCCCGCCACATGGCCTGACGCAGAAAACCTTTTTTATCCTCGCCCAGATAATCGGAACCCATGCAGATATTCATATTGTATTCGGGTAAAGCCAGAACCTGCGCCCGCATCAGATGTTCTTCCGGGATATGTATCATAGTGAATTCCGGACCGGGACGCGATGAAGGATCGAACATGGTGGAAGCCCACATATAGGCCAGGCGGATATTTTTCGGATCGTTGACACTTACATACAAATTGCAGATGGGGTTATATTCCCCATTATGCCCCATCTGACGGCGGATGTGCACGAAAGGCAGTTTTTTTATCCAGTGCAGCACCTTGTCCAATTGCTGCGGTGCGTTGCGGATAATCTGTTTCTGCTCTTCGGTCGGCCGGGGCAGCCGTACCCGTTCACTGCCCAGATAAACCGTTTTGGGCGCCAACCGGTTGGATATTTTCGAAGACCAAACGTAGGAACCGTATTCGGTTCTACGGGCGTATTTACGGGCTTCTTTTTCCAGATAGCCCATACTGACGGTTTGAATGTTTTTACCGCTTAATAAGCCGCTGAGCTCGTTATAAAAACGTTTGTAATATGATTCGTCATAAATATCGTGTGTCATGGCAATCCCCGATGTTCGAGAAAGAATGAAATTACAAGTAGTGGAGTGTTGGAGTAATGGGATAATGGAGTAATGAAAATATTTCCCCATCACTCCAACACTCCACTCCAATACTCCAATATTCTAATATTTCATCAACAAGTTTATTGAACTATTTTGTAATTTTCTCCACCACCGCGTTCACTACCTCCGCGGGTGAACCGGCGCCGGTATTCAGTTTGTACACGTTTGCCTGATGCAGGAGCTGCTCAAACCCTCTTTTTTGGCGTTCATAGCTTTCGCTATCCGTCAATAACAAATGCGGATTGTAAAAGGGCGCGCTCTGTTCGGCATGCCCGCTGCTCGTACCGGACTCGATCATTGTTAAGGCGGAGGCCTTGTCTGTCTCCTGCAAAATGGCGCCAGCCGGTTCGTTGACAAGCAAAAATACCGTGCGTAAGTCCGTTCTTTTTACATGCTTGTTCATTCCGCCTATCCAGTAAGGGTCCAGCATGGCAGCCGCTTTGGGCGAACCGAAATAGCAATACGGCATACCTTTTTCCATTTGACAATCGCCGCGAAGCGGACAATCTTCATATTGGCAGTTATCCCGATCGGTTAACACATTTTCGCATTTACTGCGATCGAAGAGTGCGCTTAATTGAGGAAATATCTCCGCCGAAATGGTCGGGAAATAGAGTTTGCGCTCCGGCATATCGGCCGCCGCATACCCGCCGCCGTAACGAACAAAAACCAAATCGTTGGAATGCAGGGCGATATTGTCTTCCTGGATCAGATGCAAAAATAATTCGCTTTTATGCGTGCCTTTCGGACCGATGAGCATAAAACCGTGTCCGTCGCGATCACCAGACATCCCGCGCACAGAGTGCAGGTTGAACACGGAAGCGCCGATGTCGCTCACCATTCCCAGAGCCAGGCTGCGCAGCGCGGCATAATAATCGCAGTTGAATAAAATACCCGTGTGGGTTTCGGGATGATAAAAGGCATGCGTTTCACGCCCCACCGCGCCGTCCACGGCATAAATAACGGCGTGTGGTTCCAGATCGGCTTCCAGTTGGGCCGGATACCAGTTTTCCACCCAGAAATCATACAAATGACCGTTATTTGTGCGCAGTTGTACGATAACCCCGTTGATATTGGCGTTCCATTCAAAATACTGGTCAAATTTAAGCTGTGCTTCGGCTTCCGCCACGATTGCATCGCGTTTGTCCGGCGTTAAATCCGCTTCTATGGGTGCTTTTATCGTAACCCTGGTCTTGTAATTATTCAGTTGTACAAATTTGGCCCGTGAGGGGGTTTTAAGTTTGGCCAGAGCCTTTTCGATTCGATTTAACCCTTTTTCCAGATTTTCCATAGAGGTGGCATAGGAAATGCGAATGTACCCCTCCTTGCCAAAAGCCGCACCGGGAACCAGGGCCACCTTGGCTTCGCGCAGAAGATAGTAGGCCAGCCCATAAGAATTTCGGATGTAATTGCCCTCTGCCTCCTTGCCGAAAAAGGATTCCACATTAGGGAAAACATAAAAGGCGCCTTCCGGCGTATTACAACTGACGCCGGGCATACCGTTCAGACGCTGCACCACGTAATTGCGCCGACGCTGAAACTCGGCCACCATGCGGTTAATTTCGTATTGAGGACCGTTAAGCGCCGTAAGGGCAGCGTATTGCGCCACAGAGGAAGCATTGGAGGTACTGTGGCTTTGTATTTTATCAGCGCCCGAAATGATGTCTTTCGGGCCGGCAGCGTAGCCGATACGCCAGCCGGTCATGGCATAGGCTTTGGAAAATCCGTTAATAACCACGGTCTTTTGCTTTATTTTGGAACTCAGGGCGGCGATACTGGTAAATTTAAAATCATCGAATACCAGTTTTTCATAAATCTCATCGGAGATAACGACTATATCTTCCTCTTCCAGTATTCCGGCCAGAGCTTCCAGTTCCGGGCGGGTATAAGCGGCGCCGGTCGGATTGGATGGATTGCAGATAATGATCGCTCTGGTATTGGCGGAAATGGCTTTACGCAGTTGGTCGGCAGTTAGTTTAAAACCGTTTTCCTCATGCGTTTGCACAATAACCGGTTTACCCTGCGCCAAACGCACCATCTCCGGGTAGGATACCCAATACGGCGCCGGGATAATGACTTCGTCATCCTTCCCCACCACGCTCTGCACTACATTATAGAGACTTTGCTTGGCGCCATTGGATACGATAATTTCGGAAACATCATAGTCAAGGCCGTTATCTTCCTTTAACTTTTGCGCTATCGCCTTACGCAAGGGAACGATGCCGCGGTTAATGGTGTAGCGGGTCAGGTTATCATCAATGGCCTTTTTGCCAGCGTCTTTGATGAACCGGGGCGTGGGAAAATCCGGTTCGCCCACACTAAAATCGACCACATCGATACCTTCTGCTTTCATGGCAATGGCTTTTGCCGCTATTTTCATCGTGGGCGATTGCCCTATATTTTTTATCCTATCGGAGAGCAATGTATCCTCGCTGATTTTAAAACTGATTTTTCGTCTATTAGGATTTTTATTAATACTTTATACACTCTATCCTTCTGCCCCGACGTGTCGGGGTCGAAGCCAAATGCCAAGTTCCCTTCGACAAGCTCAGAGCTCGTAGGCTGAGCTCGTCGAAGCCTACCCCGTTCCCTTCGACAAGCTCAGGGAACGGAGGCTGAGCTCTGCCTGTCCCGACGTGTCGGGATCAAAGCCGGTATATTTTCCCTTCAACCCCGCAGGCAGAGTGCACCCTTCGACAGGCTCAGGGTACGGAGGCTGAGCTCGTCGAAGCCG
The DNA here is from genome assembly GCA_011369465.1 of Caldithrix abyssi. Taxonomy (GTDB): domain Bacteria; phylum Calditrichota; class Calditrichia; order Calditrichales; family Calditrichaceae; genus DRQG01. The sequence continues at coordinate 155 of DRQG01000109.1, read as the reverse complement.
ATTGCTGTGTTCCCTTCGACAAGCTCCATTAGATTCCCCTCAAAGGGAATCTAAAAAATTAATTGTAGTCGTAGCTTTCTTTTTTGCTACTTTTTTCTTTGTTGACAAGTGTTAAAATGTGGATAACTTTTAAACCAACTGACAAAAGACTGAGT
>DRQG01000108.1 GCA_011369465.1 Caldithrix abyssi | reverse complement strand
CCACATCAATTCGTAAAATAGCGCCCAACAGTGTTTTCGGATTTTGTCCGTTTCCATCCGGATCACCGCCGCTGCCGCCATCCCCCAGGCCAATATATAAATATCCGTCCGGCCCGAAGCTCACCTGTCCTCCGTTATGATTGGAATAAGGTTGTTCTAATTCCAGCAAGGCACGCTCACTGTTTTCATCTGCACTGTCCGGGTTGGCAGACACCTTAAACTCAGCAATCCTTGAATACAAATTGCCATAATTATAATACACGTAAAACAACCCGTTTTCCGGGTATTTGGGATGAAAAGCCAACCCTAACAAACCGGATTCGCTTTTACCGGAGTTAACGCGATTTTCAATATCTAAAAACGTTTTAAAATCAGCCGGATTCTCTTCGTTGGAGAAAACTTTGATTACACCTTTTTTTTCCACAACGAAAATGCGGTCGGTACCGTCGCCGGCATGGGTTAAAAAAACGGGCTGGTCAAAATTGAGCGTTTTGAAAACCGTTTTCAATATAATTTGTGGTAGTGATTTTCTTGCTGATAAGCTGCCCTGGGCTGCCTTAACGCTATGTTGATTATTTATCAGGAATACTGAAGCAGCCAAAAGAAAAAAATATGTACTAATTCGTGTCATCATAACATCTCTTCCGGTAAAATTTCTGTTTACTGATGTTTGAACGCTTTTTAGCCTAAATATAATCCTTAACCTAAGTGCATATTGAGAGAAATGTCCCGTTAAAGGGCTCTTTTAGGTATAAATACTATTCAATTAATGGGAGGAATCATGTATTTGTTAAAAGAGATCGTATTATATGGGAGAATTTTTATTTCTAATAATCTGAAAGATAATCTGTATAGCCCGACATCCTTTAAACTCTCGGCAATATTGCTTGGGACTCTTTTTATACTGTTTAACAATCCTCTATTTGCCTATCCAAATCGTCCTGTCGAAACCAGTCTTGTACGAAAATCAAACATTGCGTATGGGATAAAGGCTGACACGTTCGCCCGTCGATCCGGTGCATATTCTGATTTAATTCACACGGAACGATTTATAACGCTTAGACCGCTGAATTACCCGACGGAAAATCTTATTCCCTGCGAGTATATCGATACGGATATTGATAGTTTATTGGCAGCTTTAAACGATTCAATCCGCTCGTCAGAAAAGGCAGAGCAAAATATGATGGCAGGCAACAAAACTCTATTATTGTATTCGGCTGATATTAACCGGCAATCACCCCTAAAACACAGATTGCAAGCTGAACTTGACAACGTTGCTGATGAACACTTACTACAAGGAATACGATATGGTTTTCTGTACGGAATTACGAGCGGAATTAGCGATAAAACTTCCGTCATACAAATTCAGGGTACGGTTTCCAGGACAATCTCAAAAAAATATTGGATTAGGTTTATGGCCGGGTTAAATCAGTTAAACGGCCACAGCTCATCCGATAGTCCGGTATTTTTTGCGATTAATATAAAATGGATTACGAGTAATTATCGTACTTTTCATTCCTTTATTCAGGCCGGGCCCAGCTTATTCTGGTATCGGAAAAATTTTAATATGGGTGGAAATTTTGGCAGTGGTATTCAATACAGCCTGAATAACCGATTTGAGATAATAGCCGGTATCGATTTTCAACAAGAGAGGTTATTTACAAGCAAGCTGCATGTACTATGGCAGATCGGACTAAATATCATCGGATTTTAATAAATGAAATAGTCCTGTAGGGGTAATTTGCATAAAACAGTTGATTAAAAATTCGTACCAGTAATGAGCAGTTCTACCAGTTTTTCCAGTCCTTTTTTATCCTCAATGGTAAACCTGGAAAGAACAGGACTGTCAATATCCAATACGCCTAAAAGTGTCCCGTTTTTAATAATGGGCACAACGATCTCCGAACGCGACCGTGCGTCGCAGGCAATGTGACCGGAAAACTGATGGACGTCATCTACAATTATTGTTTGTTTCCGCTGAGCGCTGGTGCCGCACACGCCGCTGCCCATTTTGATACGTACACAGGCTACCCGCCCCTGAAACGGCCCCAAAACCAGTTCGTTTCCGATCAAACGGTAAAACCCTACCCAGTTGACGTTTTGCAGAGCTTCGTACAAAAGCGCGCTCAGATTGGCCATATTGGCGATGGCGTCTCTTTCATTCTCAAACAAACTTTGGGCCTGTTTGCTGAGCAATTCATAAAAGACCCGGCGTGAAACCTCAGTGTAATCTATATCGGGTAACTGCTCGCTCATTTTACGTTATTCCTTCTTTTTCAATAAAGGACGGAACATATATCCGTATTGTATAGGACCGTTATCGCCGTCTTCGTATATTTTACGTATAACCATTTCCACCGGCATACCAATCTCAATCTTGTTATCCAAAATGTCGGTTAATCGGGCCGTAATACGCGGGCCTTCATCCAGATCTATCAGAGCAACCAGATAGGGCACCTGCTTGTTAAACGCATCCGGAGCCTGGTAAACCGTGCTATAACTGTAGATCGTTCCATTGCCTTTAAACTGATAAGGCTGCATATTTTTACTTTTGCATTGCAGGCATACCGGTCTGGGCGGAAAATTGTAGGCCTTGCATTCCGCACAGACGTTGCCTTGTAATTTATAACGTTGTTCTCGTAAACGCCAGTAACGGGGAATATCCATATCCGTACAACCTTTTATTCAATGGAAAGAATTACTCGTTTATTCTGTTTAAAATGGTGGTAATCACCGTGGCGCCGCTGCCGCCGATATTCTGTGCCATAGCCCATTCCACATCTTCTACCTGAATCGGCGCAGGCGCATCACCACGCACCTGTTGAACCGCTTCCACAATTTGATACAAACCGGAAGCGCCGACGGGATGGCCGCGTCCCTTTAGCCCGCCAAAAGTACACACCGGCATCTCTCCGTCAATGGAATATTTGCCGTCATTTGCCGCGAATAAAGCGCGACCCGGTTGACAGAACCCGCTGTTTTCCAGTGAAAGTACACTCATAATGCTAAAAGCGTCATGTAATTCCATAAGCTGAATCTGTTTGGCTTCTATGCCGGCTATTTTGAGCGCTTTGGAGGCACTTTTTTGTACGCCCTTAAGCAAAAGGGCATCTTCCCTGCTATCCAGGCCCACCGTGTCCGTTGCCAATTCACAGGCTGCCACCCGCACTGCTTTACCGGCATATTTTTTGATTTTATCCATAGGCACAATGATAACCGCCGCAGCCCCGTCGGCAATCGGACTACTGTCCATTAAATTAATGGGATCGGCGATCATTTTTGCCCTGGCATAATCCTCTCTGTTGATCGTGTGATGAAACATGGCATTGGGATTATGTACGGCGTTAGCGTGGGCAATAATGGGAAATATGGCAAAATCTTCTTTATTTACTTTATATTCGTGCATATAACGCCGCATCATTAAAGCGTTTATGGCGGCAAAACTCAAACCGATGGAAGCTTCGTAATCTGCGTCCGCTGCGGTTGCCAGGGCCGCGGTGCTGAATTTTCCCGAATATTCGGTGAGTTTTTCCACGCCGATAGCGGCGGCGACTTCCATCCGACCGGAGGCTACCGCCATTAAGGCCATGCGCATGGCCGCCGCTCCCGAAGCACAGGCCGCTTCCACTTTTACCGCCTCAATCCCGCTAAAACCGGCATAATCGGCTATTAAGGCGCCCAGATGTTCCTGTTCGCTTAAGGCCCCGCTGAGCATATTACCTACAAAAAGACCGCCAATCGTATCCACACGGGCATCCTGCATGGCGGCAAGCAAGGCCTGAACGCCCAGATAACGTATGGGATAATCCCAGTGTTCGCGAACGGGCGTTTGTCCGATTCCTATGATAGCAACTTTTCTCATTGACTCACTTCATCAGATTATTTCATTACTATTTTTTTACGCCAGCGTGCGTAAGTGGCGTAATCGATATTTTTTCTGCGATTCAGATAATCTGCCGTACCGGGAGCCACCTTTCGGGCAGACTCGATTTTATCGGTAACAACAAAACTTAAGGCGTCGCTGCCGGCGCCGGAACCAAAGCTGGCCATTAAAATCCGATCGCCGGGTTTGGCCTGATCAAGAATATTGGTTAAGCCCAGAACAGCCGCACCGGCGTATGTATTTCCTATCCGGTTGGACAGTAATCCGGCGCTGATTTGCGCTTTGCTGAATCCCAGCTCGGCGGCAATTTTTTGCGGGAATTTCACATTGGGCTGGTGGAACACCGCGGCGGTAAAATCTTTTGGAGAGAGCTGCAATCCCTCCAGCAAATAGGTAACAGAACTGCGAATATGGTAAAAATAGGCTAAATCGCCGGTAAAACGGTTACCGTGTTCCGGATATTTTTGATATGCTCTCCGGAAAAAATCCGGTGTATCGGTTACAAAGCTGAACGATCCTTCCAGTACGGCCAACGCTTCATCACCAGGTCCCATGATGTATGCTGCGCCTCCGGCTGCGGCTGTATATTCCAGTGCGTCGCCCGGGCGGCCTTGCGCCGTATCCATTCCGACGGCCAGGGCATAGTCGCCCATTCCGCTGCCTACGAAGGCGGTTGCCGCCTGCATAGCCTCGGTGCCGGCTTTACAGGCAAATTCAAAATCTCCGGAAACGGCAGCCGGCGCAATACCGAGTATCTGTGCCAGCACCGTCCCGCTGGGTTTTACCGCATAGGGGTGTGACTCGCTGCCCACCCAAACGGCCCCAATTTCCTGCGGGTCAATACGGGCGCGCCGCAGGGCGTTTTGAGCCGCTTCAACGGACATGGTAATGGTATCTTCTTCGGGCCCGGGAACGCTTTTTTCCCGAATGGGCAAATGGTTCCGGTCCTGCCCTTCCCGCCATAATTTTGAAATCGCTTCGGCCGGGAGACGGTAAGCGGGGATGTATGCCCCGTAACCGATAATACCTACCGGTCGTTCCGGCTTCATTATTTTATGCATATCGATATTCCGTACACTTTAAAATAAACAGTATCTTATATTGTTGTTCTACAACAGATCGTAAATATCCCATTCCGCTTCGGAAAACTTTTCCGCCGAAGTATCGAACAAGATGTGCACGATGATTTGCGCCGTAACCTGCGGATCCAAAAGCTGACCGGATTTTTTCAGCTCGAAAAACCGCTCTATAGCCGGGAAATCTTCCGGCGATGCCGTCCGCACCTGGTCTTGCATGGGCGTATCCACCACACCCGGACGAACGCTTCCCACGGCAATATTGTACTGTTTTAATTCTTCTTTTAGTACCTGGTAAAGCATATACAGGGCCGCTTTGGATGTGCAGTAAGCCCCCCAGCCCTGATAGGCGTGATGAGCGGCGCCGGATGAAATATGCAGCACTCTCCCGCCCTTCAATCGCGGCAGGAGCTTTTGCGTTAAAAAAAGCGGACCTTCCACATTGATGCTTTGATGATGCCGCCATTCATTTAGAGTAATTTTTTCCAACCGTTTGACAGGGCCGAGCACAGCGGCGTTGTGCACCAGAACAGACACTGTGGTTTCACCGGACAAACTTTCGGCGATAACATTGCGCCCTTGTTCCGTGCTCACGTCCGCCGGAACGGGCCGGATGAACTGGGGTGCCAATGCGGCGGTTTGCTGAAGCGGTTCTAACCGCCGTCCCACAATGTAAACCGGTAATTCTTTTTTTCGGGCAATTTCCAGGGTAATGGCTTTGCCAATCCCCGTTCCCCCGCCGGTAACGATAGCTACCTTTTGCATTTTTACTCCTTGAGCAGTATCAGGCAAAAAGAACATCGGGCCAGCCACATTCGGCCAGCCATTTGGTTTTATGTTGTTTAAGTGTCGTATAATCGAAACGCAGCCCGAGCAGGCTCTTGCGTGCCGCGCTTATGGATTTGTCGGGGAGTGGCCTCCCTTCAAACTCAATGCCTTCGATATGGCCATCCCGCAGAAAAAGGATTATCCGCGCCTGGGCGGCAGTCCCGGCCAAAGGACAGACTATTTTTGAAGCCGGCGATCGGTCAATAATCCATTGCGCAGTTCGGTATTTTTTTTCGGTCAGCTCGTAAATTTGATCCCATTCGGCTTCGGATAATGATTTCGGGTCAGTCTGATAGGCCTCGGCAACATCCTGTATAAATCGTTCAATAGGACGTTTTTCCGGCAGGAAATCCGTCAGATTTCCCGCTTTGCTTCGTACCGATTTACTACTTTTGGACTCCACCTGCCAACGGTCATTAATCCGTAAAGCCCGCTTTAAGTTTTGAAGATTGGCGGCATAAAGCACCGTTCCGTGGCTTAGCATCCGTGTGCGCGAAGTAAACTGGGCATTACCGGAAATTTTCATACCGTTTATAAGGATGTTACTGCGCCGGTCGGTTTGGGCGTCCGCGCCCAACCTTCGGATTAAACGTATTAACGGTTGAATAAAATAACCATAATTGTTCACTCTCTGCAAAGAACGGGTGGTAATGAAAGCAATATTGATATTACCCGGATCGTGATACACCGTCCCCCCCCCGGAAATCCTGCGATACACAGGAATACCCTCCTGCGCGCAATACTTCAAATTCACTTCTTCGGCGATGTTTTGATGCTTCCCGAGAATAATTGACGGACTATTGCGATAGATCAACATATAGCGGCCGGTCATCGACTCATTGCGCACTAAAAATTCTTCCAAAGCCAGGTTGATGGCCGGATCATCGGTGCCCCCGTTGTCGATTAACTGCCACATACGCCCCTACAGGCCGGCCCGGGCATACTTTTTTTCAATTTCGAACACAGGCCGGATGTCCACCGGTAAACCGGTCAGCTTAGAACGCAGAGCTGCCATTGATGGCGATTCGACCGCGTAATCGGCCAAAAGCTGTTTTGCGCCGTCATAATCGCCTTTGGCCTGAATGACCAGCAGTTTATTAGCCAGCTCTTTAACCGCAGGATAGATTTTATCAAAATTTACTTTTACTTTTTCCGCGCTTTCATCGTATTCATAGGCGCCTTTTTCCAGGAGGTAATTGTAAATGACGGCATTACCCGCCCCGTGCGCTTCATTGATGCCAAACCGTACACTGCGAAAGGTGCCGGCCAAAAAGGTTACCCACATTTCATTGGCAAAGGATTCGGGGTAAACGCCTTTTTTGATCATAAACAGATTGTTGTACATACCGAGCACATCCGCCTTGCATTCTTCAATCTTGGAATACGTCTCTTTCAATTCGCGGCGCACTTCGGTTTTACGACCCTTAACGGTAATTATACCCGGACCCAGACCGTGCGACATTTCGTGCATCAGAGTATGGTTAAAGAAACCGTCAAATGTTACCAAGGATAGCTGTTCGGGATCGAGAATGATTTCGGCGATTGGTTTCAGCAATTTATTGAATTTGGCTTCATGCATATTTTTAAGCATCACCTTTTTAGAGCCTTTGGCTTCTCTCACCCGCTCATCATTGGGCAAATTAAAGGCCAGAGTCTGGACGCCCGCCTTGGTATCTCCTGCAGAAAAAATCTCGTTGGTAACCACTATGGGCGATTCGCTTCCGCGTTCAAAATTTTTATATTGATCGGGTATGGGTAATCCTTTTTCCATGTCATTCAGATAGCTTCCGAACAAGGCCAGTTTTTCGCTTTCCTCAGGATCGCGTAAAGTCAGGAAGCATTCGAACGAGGCTTTGTAATTGAACAGCTCGTCTTCGTACACTTCGTACGGGCCGATAACCACCTCGATATCATGATCCTTCAAATCCATCCAGGCCATATCGCTCTCGAAATAATCATTACTTAAAAAAGCCTCGGCGCGCGTTATCAAATAATTTTTAAGGGAGGGGTTATCGGCATAATCGGCGGCTTCCTTCAAATAAGCCGCGGCCTGCGATAATTCCTTCTTGTAATATTCGGAATACGGAATGGCCACGAGTGCATCGCCGCGGCGGCGAATAACGGTAAATTCAGAACGGAAAGCCTCTTCATCTTCCGGATGGGCTTTAATCCAACTCTCAAATTCCTCTTTGGTCATATCTTCCGGATAAAAATTGGCACCCAGCGGTTTTGGTTCCGTGCCGTAAAACGGTTTGTTATGATCCAGCCGGTCAAACGGGCCAAACATGATGTTAAAATAATAACGCGTCCACTGGTCCTTATCGGTTTGGGCATTTTCCAACGTTTTCTTAATTTCCCGGTTCTTGGAATAAACCTGATCCAGAAAAATGTCATCGATTATTTTGGCAGCCCTGTACAGTTTTTCGATAACCAGTTTTTGCCGTTCGCTTAACCGTGAATCATCGTATTTGATCTCTGTACGCGCAAATTGCCGCGCTTTCTTTTCAATCATAGATTGTCCCTCGTTCTGCTTTTTGTTTCCACCGCAAGAAAACAGTATAGTTGCAAGAAAGGCAAAGAAAAATATGTATCGCAGTATCTGTTTCATAATGTACCTCATACGTTTAAAATATTAAATGAAGGGTATCCGTCATTGTTTACAATCCCTTTAACTAAACAACAACCGCACGTAAAACATGGGATTAGCCAGTTTCGTTTTGGGCACTTCGTCGGCCATCATTCCGCTGATGATTTGCCGCACCTCTTTGTTGCGGGAGGCTTTGTTGATCACCAGATTCAATAAAAAGCGATTCCGGCCGATACGTTGTAATTTGCTGCTCAGCGCCAGTTCATCGCCTAATTCATTCCACAAATTGCGGTCGTACCGGGATAAAAAGGATGTACTGAAATCATTGGCTTCCACAGCCTCTTTAACAGTTTGCGCGGCGACTTTTGCCGAAAACAGCGCATTGCCAATCCCCTCTCCTGTAAACGGATCAATTAAACCGGCTGCGTCTCCCAAGAGAAGAAATCCGTTTCCGTGATTTTTCCGATGCATACTTCCGACCGGCAGATTCCAACCGCGCGGTTCTTCCATCGGTTCGGCCTCCGAAAAACGGTCGCGGAATACCGGGCTTTCTATGGCGTCTTTCAAAATTTTCTTTAAATTGATCCTGCGTTTTTTCAGTGTGGATTGCAGCATACCCACACCCACATTGGCCCATCCGTTATCCGCGGGAAAGATCCATAAATAGCCGGGCTGGACTTCATCCAGGTAGTGCAGTTCCACCTGACTGTTCAGCCCTTTAACATTTTTATAATATTGCCGCAAAGCCACAACCCAATGTTCGGCATCGTTGTCAAAACAGCCGGTAGAGCGGGCAACCACAGAATTAAACCCGTCTGCCCCGATAGTAAGCTTGCCTCTAAAGCTCATAATTTGACCGCTGTTCAAATCCTTTCCCGTAACGCCGTACACCCGTCCATCTTCATACATCAATTCCTGCACTTCAAACTGTTCTTTCACCGTATCCACCAGTGCGGCGGCCTTTTCAAATAAGAAGCCGTCAAACACCTCTCTGCGGATCACCAAACCGGGCGGCAATCCTTTCTTTTCATTGGCCCGCAGAGGGATTTGTACCGTTTTAAAGGTGGGGCTGCCGAATACGACGGAATCAATATATGCCGAAGGCAGTTTCTTAGCCCCTTCGAGCAAATCCAATTCGCGTAAAACCATCATCGATTTTCCGGAAATAGCGTCGCCGCAAATTTTGTCGCGGGGAAATTTAGCCTTATCCAAAAGCAAAACCGACAGACCGTTTTTGGCTGCGTACAGAGCGACAGCTGAGCCGGCTGGGCCGGCGCCGACAACAATCAGATCATATATTTTATCCTGAGTCATGTTTTTATTCCATCAGAGTTTTGGAACCGTTTTGCGATTTTTTTTATGGTGATGTTTGTTTCAATCCGTATAGCGTTTAATAACCCGTTCAATGGTTTCCCGGCATACACGGCAAAACGATTTTGCTTTTTTTCGGTTCATAATGCAATCGATCATCGGGCGGTATAAACCCTGAGAAGCATATCCGGCGCCTTCAAAAGCGCCCACTTTGCCGTGATAGGGATCGTTTTGTATAATGGAGTCCAGTCGTGCTTCGTACAAACGGGACAAATGATCCGCTTTCTCTTTAATAGTCGATATTAAGGAGGAATCAGCCCCTTCGCGGGTCAGACGCGCCAGGCGCTGGTTGATTTCACGACGCTTTTTCTGATATTCCATCGATGTCCGGTCATACTCATCCTTATGCCAGGGTGTGGGCAAAGGCGTATCCTTTTGAACCAGATGCTTCCACTTTAATTTAACCGGGTCAAGAAGAGCCGTAATATTGGGTTCCAGCGGTTCTGTGTTTGGCGGATAGAACTGTTCGTATGCCGTGGATGATGTGTAGTATTCATCCGCCAACCCGGCAAAGGAATGGCCGAATTCGTGCACAAATACAAAATCGCTCCAATAATTATCGCTGGTGAAGGTGGCATAAAAATTATAAATACCGCCTCCACCATAACGGGTATGGTTAACCATGATGACCACGGCGTCACAAGGCGCCGCAGAGGCCAGGTCGTAGAGCCGGTGCACATTTTCGGTCAATAAATAACGAGGCGAACCGAGCGAATTGAATGATGCGTCCAAAACGGTATTTTTATATACGCCGTGCGTCGGCTCATCGCAGTTGCTTTCGGCCGAAGGCATAAAAACACCATAGATATTAAAGGAATCTTTGTATTTTTTAAAAGGTTGATAGGATAAAAGTGTATCGGAAAAATGAAGCAGGTCTTCTTTAAATTTATCGCGCTCTTCTTCGCTATATCCCTCACCTACAATCACCACATCCACTTTTTGTTGCGGTGCGCCTTTTACGTGTATGGGAAAGACCTCGGCTCCCATAGATCGTTTTTCTCTGTTGATTGCGGATGAAGAGGGAAGAATTTGCTGACGGAAAACTTCTGTCAATCGGTTGGTGGAATCGCGCGAGGCGATGCTCAAGATGACGGTATCTTTGGGAAAAGGTACCAGAGCGGTTTCCGCAAAAGTCCGTTTTACGCCTTTTGAGGCCGGCAAAGTTGTTTGATATTCCCCGAAATAAGAATTGAATCCTCTGCCATACAGAAGGTTTTTTCCGTTCTTATCGTAAAGGCTTAAATAATACTTACCGTTGTTCAGGTTGTCGATTAGATGATGCGTAGAGCCGGCCCATATAGGCTGGCGGTACAGCCGGCTCAACGTGATCCATTCATTGTGTTGATCGCCGCTGTGATAGTAATCGATCCGTAAAGTGGCCTTCTCAAAATAGTGTGAAAAGGGCTCTTCGGTTTGCGCCGATGCCGATAAAAAAATAATAAAAATGAGCAGAATGCAGTGTATTCTCATATTGCGTTATCCGAACAACAATCCTCTTATTTTAGCAGCGCATAGGATAAATAATAGAGCAATACAATTCAAGTGAAAAGATGGTGTTTTGGATATAAATGAACGAAAATAAAAAAGGCGTCGTAAAATCGACGCCTTTAATTAAGTGTTTTCGGGATGTCAATTTATCGGGTGAGCAAGATTTTATGCACGGCGCTCATCGTTTCATTTTGAACCCGGACAAAATAGACCCCGCTGCCGAAATTATTGGCGTTAAACGTAATGGTGTGAACACCGGCGGTCTGTTTTCCGTTAAACAACCGTTCTACCAGTCGTCCGGTAACATCATAAATTTTTATTTGCACTATACCCGCTTTGGGCAGTTGATATTCTATGGTTGTGGACGGATTAAAGGGATTGGGATAATTCCTGACCAGTATATGCGTTTTCGGAATGTTCTGCCCTTCCCTGTCATCACCGATAGCCTGCGGACGATTAATCAGCAGCATGCGTTCCACATTTTTAAACGGGGCATTGTCGGCATCCACTTCAACCGAGTAAAAATAGGCATCATCATCAATAAGCGAATCGATCCGGACAGTCCATGTATGTTGAGCACTGGTATTGGCTTCAATATCACCAAAATTTTTAACCGAATCCTGTGTACCTTCCAAAACCAATCCTTCCGGAAGAACCAGTTTGGCAGTTGAATTTACCGCAGCCGTATCTCCGGTGTTAAAAAGATTTACGGTAATTTCGAATAAATCGAAGGATAAGGAATCACCCATATCCGTAACACTGTTCGGCGCATCAATGGTCGTAGTTAAAGGCGGTAATAAATCGTCGTTGGATATGATAAATTTTGACGCCTCATTATTGGATTCGTTTGATTCAATAATTTGATTTTTATTATCCACGCTTACATACACTTCGTGATATTTGGGATTTGTCGGTACAGTCCAATCGTACACAACCGAAGATTCGCCCCCTGCCGGTAACGAATTTATCACCATTAAAGGACCAATTGTTTGTCCGCCTTCCGGGTTGCCGTCATAAAACTGAACCTGCACATTTTGTGCTTCCACATAACCGTAATTATGCACGGTCGCTGTAAGGCGAATAGCATCACCGGGATTTCTGTTATCGGTATCCGGAGTGAATGAAATATCTTCACCCGAAACGGCTAAATCGGGCAAACCGAGGGCAAAATTAAGCGGAACAAAATCAGCCCCCCAGCCGCCGCCATAGGAGGAAATGACTGAGAGATTTCCGCTGCCTGTAATATGATATACAGCTTTGGCACTATAAAAATAATAACTGTCCCCTTCGTTCAAAATTCCCGAAAAGACGATACTGCTGTCCGCCAAATTCATTATTTCAACAGAGTTATTATCATCAAATGAGAAAATATTCATATCACCGGCGATTACAGGCGTGTAAAAATTTGTACCAATGCCATGACCGCTCTCGTCAACTTGCCGCGTTAGATAATAATAACTGCTGCTCCACTCAGCGTAGGGTTGGTTCATAGCGGTAACAGGTTTATCGGTTATAAGCTCCCAATACAAATCACCATAAACCGGATGAACTGCTGTTTCACCCTCATTTATAAAACCTTGCATAAGGGTATCGCCAGTATCGCTGTTTAAGAGAAGGTATTCCGTACTGTCCTGATAAGCTGTAACAATCACACCGTTACCCCAGTAACCAATATAGCCGGAAAATCCATAGAAATGAGTTCCTGCAAACGTACCGTTCGTTGCCGGGATAGCATAACCCTGATCCGTATAACTTAAGGCTGATACCGGTTTATTGGCAAAAACCCCGATAAAAGTACTGTTGTAACCGGATAACTGAAAATGTTCACCTGTATTTAAAACACCGGCGGCAATAGTATTTCCGGTAGATAAATCTTTTAATGTAAACTCGGTTCCATCGTTGTAGGCAAAAACAATAAAGTATTCCCCGGTATAATTATATGCCGGCATATATGTATTCAAACGTGTTGATAAGGGCTTACCCGATTCATCAACGGCGAAATAACCCATTACACCGTTGGTAACAGGGTCGCCAATCAGCAAAGTAAAGGATGTATTGCCTTCAATGCGAAACACACCGGCATACAATTGGAAAACATGATATTCATTTTCGTTCAACAAAACCGTATCAATCACGGTACCGGATGTATCCAGTACGGTAAAATAAGAGTCGTTAAAATAGCTGAAAACGACCAGATCGCGAAAAGTGTAGGTTGTTGTCGAGTAAACAAAATCACCTGTTTTGTTTACCTGCGAAGCCGCTCGTATTATCTGATTTTGACCGGGCTCCTGGATAGTGACCTGATCCGCTCCCGGTGCGCCTCCTGCTACCTGAGCGGAAAGCTGTACGGACAACCCCAAAAAGGTAATAAGTAACAACATGGTAAACATTCGCATATCCATACTCCTTTAAAAAATTTGACTTTATTTTGATTATGATACCCGTACTCGGTATAAAAACCGGTTTTATGAGAATATTTTTTTCATTTTACGGAAGGAAAAATAGTATCGAGTATTCTCGAGAGATCGTTTATATTAAATGGCTTGGCCAGAAAATGTTCAACTCCTGCTTGTAACAATTCTTCCTTAATATTGGTTTTACTGTATCCGGAAGTAACAATAACTCTCATGTCCGGATTATCCTCTTTTATTTTGAAGTAGAGTTCTTTTCCATCCATGCCCGGCATTATGATATCCAAAATAACCAATCCTATATCGTTTTTATGTTTGAGATATTTTTCGTATCCTTCCAGTCCATCGGAAGCCAGGATAACATTTATGTTTTTCATTATAAGCACATCCTGGATTAATTCTCTAATTACATTTTCATCATCTACAACCAAAACAGTGTTTTTTTCTGTTGATTTTGCCCCATGGGATGAACTCTTGCCTGCATTCTTTTCTTCAACGGGAAGCAACAATGATACAGTGGTGCCTTTACCCAAATATGAATCGATATGAATATGCCCTCTCATTGCGGATACAAGTGTTTTGCATAGTGTCAACCCCAATCCGGGATGTTTTAAGGGGTCTTTTGTGGTGTAGAAGGGGAAAAATATTTTATCCAGTTCACCGGGCAGGATACCACACCCTGTATCCTTTATAGAAAATACGGCACAGGGAACCTCTATTTGATTTTTTACTATACCCGATGGCAAATTGTCTCTATCTGAGATTAATCGGGATGAAAATTCAATGGAACCATTTTCATCGATAGATTCTATAGCGTTTAGCAGGAGCTGTTTAAAAATACTTTCAAGGGTGGTTTTCTGAGTTTGCAATAAACCGGCGAATTTAAGATTTACAGTAAAATTAATTTTAGAAGGGATTAAATCCTTTAAAATCGTAAATGTGTGTTCACCAATTTCCGCCGCGTTTACAACTTTGTCTGTATAATGATTTATTAAAGGTAGTTTATGAATATTTTCAAGTTTTTTCCGGTAATCTGAAAAGAGTGCTTGCATTTCCTTTGGAGGAATGGCCTGGTGATGGACAGATTTTATAAATTTTTCCACGAAACCGGTTAGTATGTCCGTTTGCCTTGTCGGTTCTATCGTTCCGGATGCTTCGGAAGAGCGCTCTGTCAGATCATCGTATGCGGGAAAGCCGATCCATACTTCCAATTCGCCATAATCGGGTAAATTTAAATTTTCTACATCCCAGGCTAAAATGATATGCTCCTGATTTTTTGTTTCGATGGTCAGCTTTCTAAGGCCGTATGATGATTCTGTATCAACCACCCCGGTCATATTATGATTCAATAGATTTAAAAATGCTTCTTTTTCACCGATTTCCGCCCTGGAAAAACCGGACAAGCTGGCAACGACCCTATTCCAGATACGCAGTATTCCTTCCGAGTCGAATGCAGCTACGGCAAATCCGGATTTGTCCAGGAAATCAAGACTCAAACGTCCGGCTTCTTTAAGACGTCTCTGCAATTCCTCATAACCGGTAATATTTTTTAACGTCCCCTGATAAAAAGGATTACCATTTTCATCATATTCGATAAAAGCATTCTCTAAAGCGATAATGGTTGTTCCGTCTTTTTTCTTTAATTTTACCGTAGAATTATGAATAACTTTGTTTTTCTCCAATTCTTTTTTAAACCGGATTTTGTCCTGAGGATTCAGATAAATATCGTTAGCCAGGTTAAGGGATTGCATTTCTTCAAAAGAGTTGTAACCGAGCATTTTTTGTAAAGCCGGATTAGCAAATACAAGCCGTCCGTCTGGCGTAGCCTGGTAAATGCCGTTCATTGCATTTTCAGCTGCGGTTTTAAACAAGGAATCGGAGGCTCGTAGTTTTCTAAGATATATTGTTTTAAAAATACTGCCACCAATAAGCCTGGAAATCATTTCAGCCGCTTCCAGCTGCAATACAGTCGGCTCAAAACGATTTAAATAGAACAACACTATTATTCCTAATTTATTTTTATTGGAAAGAAGCGGGATTAAAAAAACAGTAGTGTAAGTATCGGCTATTTCATCATCCATCTGATGACACGAGGGTTTTTGGGTTGCAAGCCCGATTGAAATTTTTTCTCTAATCGGTTCTAATAATTTAAGATTATTTTTTCTCAAACTGCTCAAATCAGGGGTTTGTTCATCCGGGTTCATCGGTAACAAAATCACGTGATTTGCGTGAAACAACTTTTGTAATTTCTCAAGTAAGATAGAGTTTTCCGTTCCGATTTCCTGAGTTTCGGATAAAAGATCTGTAATTTGTGAAATCAGGTGGAAGGAAATATCCTGTTCGCCCAATTGCCGCTGTTTTTGTTGTAATTCCGCTAAATCTTCCACAAAAAGCAGAATATACTCAGTTCCCTCTTTTTCCTTGAAAACAATATGAGTCTTGCAGGGTAATAAGTTTCCCTTTCCGTCCGTGATGGTAGAGGAAAGAGAGTGCTCTATTTTCTCTTTCTTATTTGATCCCCGTCTCAAAATGTCCTGGATGTTAATGCCGGGAAGGATATCCCTTATTTGAACCTTACCTGCCTGACTATGTGCATAAAAGAAACGTTTATCAAAAGCCTGATTTGTATACAGTATTTTCCCTTTTGTACTTAGAATAATGAGAGGAATGGGGTAATTGCCGTATGTTTGCTTAAAATAATATGAAGCTAACGCTTTTGGGGCCCTGCTGCTTTTTTGTTCTTTAAGACGTTTGAATAATAAGTCCAAATGAACCGGGTAGTCCGGGGAAAGTGGGAGTAAAATCAAATTCGGATGTCCACTATACTTCCATAAAATAAAGGGTTCAATGGAATTGTAGAGAATATAGAAGATACCATTTTTAGTTGCTGTTTGGTCTTCTATATTCTGTACTATGGGCATTGTTACCGTGTCTATATGGATAATGACCGCATCGATTGTCGAAAAATCAGAAGGGAATATCAATTCGGATATGCGATTAAATCGGATTGTTTGTACCGTTGCACCGCTTTTTTTCAAAACAGCCTCTACATCCTGTTCGCTTAAAGACGAGTGGAAATAATACAGAAGATTAATTTTCGTTGTTTGCCCAGTCATGTGTATTGAGGTTATAAAAGCTTAATGTGTTATAATTGTTTTTTGAGTTATCCGAATTATCGTTTTAATTTCATAT
>DRQG01000107.1 GCA_011369465.1 Caldithrix abyssi | reverse complement strand
ATCCCATAAGGATACCTTTTATGATGGTTATAAATATATCGCAATAAATTTACTCATTTTACCCTTGCCTCTCAATCAGAATCTGCAACAGCCTGTTCGAAAGAGAGGGGGAATTAAAGGGGGTGAGTTGCCATTTTCTGCAAGCAGGATATTGTTTTAATTTCTATTTTGGACAAGTATGATCCAACATAAACTGCCTTTAGTATTATTTTATTAAAATATACAATGCAGGATATATTCAACCAAAATAAAAAGGAAGGCGGGCGTTAGAAATCCTTTTTCCGGGTCTGCCGTAACATTATGGTTACCGGAATAAGCACCCACACCGTGAGCAGGCTGAAGGAAACCGCCATGCCCATAAAGGTGCCGAAAAATTTTTGAAAGACCGCGCCTGTATAGCCGAGCAATGCCGATATGTCCAATTTTAACAAGATCATAATACGCGACAAATCTATAGGATTGAACAGCGTAGCGCCCAGAGCGAATTTATCCAAAGGATAATCGTTGAACAATAACAAGCTCAGCAAAAACAGGCCGTCATAAATAACCGCCAGAAACAGCCATAATAAAATGGAAATGCCGAAACCTTTTATCTTATCGGTAAAGGCCAGAGCGATATTGAAAGCCAGAGCGACAAAAATAAAGGTGAGAAAAGCGCCGATGAGCAGTAATGTGCCAAAATCCCAGACCGCCGACGAACCAAAAATACCGTACAACACAAACGGAATGCCAATCCCCAGCACCAGACTGATGCTGAGCGACAGACTGATGCCCAGATACTGACCGGTAAAAATGATGCTGCGTTTAAGGGGCTGGGCCAGCAGCAGCTCGGTAAACTCGCGCGAACTGTAATAATACATCACACCGAATATGGTACCGATCAGCGGGGTGAGCAGAATAATGATATTCATCAGGGTAATTACCGCTTTGGTTACATCATGGTTTAAAAAGAAGAGCACAAACCCCAAAACCAGATAGAATAAAAAATAGAGGTAGCTCCAGCGGCTGCGCATCAAATCCATAAAACTGTATTTTAAAATCTTAAGCATAACTTTCCTTCAATATGGCAGCGATGGCATGTTCCAGATCCGGTTGTTTTGTTTTATCCTTCAGCTCATTTACCGGGCCAAAAAAATACACCGTACCATCCAGTAAAAAAGCCACTTTATCGGCAATTTCTTCCACCAATGTGATGATATGTGTGGTCAAAAGGATGGTTTTGCCTTTGGCTTTTTCGCCGGCGATGAGCTTTTTCAATAAGATCAAAGCCACCGGGTCAAGCCCTGCCATCGGTTCATCCAAAATAATGATCGGAGCATCAAACATCAATGCCAGAACAAGATTTACCTTTTGCCGCGTCCCGCCCGAAAGCGCGGCCAGTCTTTTATTCAAAAACGGTTGTAGCTTAAACATATCAATTAAGTCTTCGTGATTTTGAGCGCCGGGCCGGATATCGCGGATCATTTGGATCAATTCCAGCACCTTTAGGTTGCCGGGGAAATTGGCGATCTGCGGCACATACGAAATCTTATCACGGTATTCCCAGTGTCCCAAAACCGCTTCGTTATCAATAAGTACCTCTCCGCTTTGCGGGATAACCATGCCCAGTATGCTTTTCATCAGGGTTGTTTTACCCGAACCGTTAGGGCCCAAAATGGCGGTAATTTCGCCCTTCTCAAAACGGATATCCACGCCCTTAAGCACCTCCACCGGGCCGTATCTCTTGTGTAATTCCTTAACTTCTATCATTGTTCTCTATCGGATTCATCAACGGTCTGTTATCTTTTAAATTGTCGGGCGTCATAATCGGCGAAACTTTTTCGGAAAAATTGATAATATCCACAAACAGACTGCGCAGCAGGATAATCGTTTCCGGCGTCTTGTTTACCACATAGGAAAACAATTTTACCGGCCGGTAAGGCACATCGCCGATGTTATCTTTGTTTAAATCGTATCCCGTGTATTCACTCCAGTAGTTTTTATCGAAAATATTGCCGTTCATATTCCCTTTGTAGGAAATATCCAGCGCATTGTGCATAAAATTATTATTGATGATGCGATTGCCGTAGCAGGCGCCCAAAAAACGGATAGCCCAGCCATTGTTGTCGAAGGTATTGTTGCGGAAGTTAATACGGTTGGCGCCGTCGGCATTAACGCCAATTGTATTCTTATAAAATATGTTTTCCTTAATTTCGGCGTCATAGATTTCTTTAAGCAGTAAACCATACGAGGCAGAACCCCAATTCAATCGAAACGTATTGTTAAGCATCGCTATCCTGTTGGAGAACATGACGGCAACACCGGCTCCGTTATTTTCGAAGGTGTTTCCCACGTATCGGTCATTATTCGAAAACATAAAATGCAGACCGTATCGGACATTATTCATGCTTACGTTGCCGGTGATTTCACTGTGTTTCACGAATTCAAAGTAAATACCGTCGCGCATGCGCTCTATGTGATTATTGTAAATTTGCAGCCGGGCCGAATGCCAGCAATGGATGCCATTGCCTGAGTTTTCTTCACGCACCGCCTCGCCGATGATATTATTGTTGCGGATAATGCCAAATTTGGAATTTTCTATCAGGATTCCGAAATAGGCTTTACGCAAAGTGTTATTTTCAATGATAAAATGGCTGCTTTTATAGGTATGAATAGCGGCATATTCTTTGGTATAACTCTGCTTTACATTTTTCAGCGTGAAACCTTTCACCGTCACACTGTCGCTCTGAATATTCACAATATGACCGTGAAATTGACCATCAATAACCGCCCCTTCTTCTGCAATAAGGGAAAGCGGTTTATCGATGATAATGTTGGATTCTTTGTATAAACCTTTGGTTACATATATCGTATCGCCGGGAGAGGCTTTGGCAACGGCCTTTATAATTGAAGAATTATCCACGATAATCCGCTTACCAAATGACGGCTGCCCGGCTGCTAAAAGCAGCAAAGCTATCTGTAGATATAATTTATATCGCATAGATAATAATAATCCGAAAAAATTAGTATCCGAAATTGAAGATACTAATGCTTTTATCGGCGGATAAACATTTGTAAAAAAATTCCGCAGAGCTTTGCCCTGCGGAATACTTATACTGTTACTGGTTTATCACGATGATAAAAACCCATGTTTTAAAGCAGTAATCTTTTGTTCCTGCAGTGGATATTTGGATAATGTTCGTCGCCGCTTCTGCAGGTCTCCATTCTATTTAAAACGATCCAGTACCTGATTCCAGGTAAACAGCTCTCCGCCTTCCTGGTTTTTTACCCGTTCAGCCTCACTTTTTTCTTTAAAGCCCGAAAGATTGGCGCCCATAGGGCTGGGTATATTCTCACTGATTAAATACGCAGCGGTTTTTGCATCTGTAAATTTTCCGGCCTGAGCAAAATCCGTAATCAACAACAACTCGACCTGTGAGAGATCACGATTCCGGTTAAGATCCCTGACCATACATTCTATCGCATCATACTTATAGGCTTTGCCCTTTTTGGTTACCATTTCGGCCGCATGCTGACGATCCACAATCGTCATCTGACAAAAAGCACAGGCATCCGACCCATATTCGATGGGTTGTGGTTCCACTGTACAGGCTGCCATGAGAGCCGCCAGTAATAAGATAACAAATGCTGTTTTAATCTTCATAATTTATTCCTTTTCTTTACCCGCTTTGATGTATGCCCAAAAGGCAAAGATCATCGAGAGAGCCAGTACAAATGCACCGCTGGCAGGATAGGAATGAACCGTAAAGTTAAGTAATTTCTTTGTTCCGATAACCGGTGGTTGGTAAGCCATCGGATTTCCGTTTTCATCCAAAAATTTCAAAATAGCATTCGGATCCAGATTATGTCCGTAATCATACAACCAAATATAAAAATCATATATACCCGCCGTACCCAGAATGATCATCAGGATAACCCAGGTCAAAAAGAGTTTCCGTTTTCCGGTAAGGGCAGCAATAAAACCAAGTAACGACATAACAATAATAACGATAGGAAAAATGTCGAACTCCAGCATGTCTTTCGGCAGGTTTTTCATGCCGATATAATGATTAAGAAGGTCGATATTTTTCACATCGTTCGGGTTATTGCCGTCCTGCAACCCGTTAATATGAATATCCAGTCCCAGTGGTTCGGGATACTGAGGCGCCTCGAGGGTAATATTCCACAGGGGCAGAATGAACAGGCTTAATATCAAAGCCGATCCGATGTACATCAACAGTTTTGATCTTTTCATAGTATTAACCAGTATTGTTAAAGATTTAGCTCTTCGAACTAACGAAACGAACCGTTTTATTTTAATGAACAAGAACAGAAGTTAGGTATTCTATTCCATTAATTCAATAATTCATCCATCCCGTTTTATTTAAAAATTTTTATATATTCTGAATTTAGAAAAAAGGCGGGCATTGGTACATCAATACCCGCCTGTAGTTAGTTTAAATCAACTGTAATACCTATTACTCGCCGTCCAGTGACCAGCTTAACTTAACATTGGAATTGCGCGGCGAAACACGTACATAACCCTGCATTTCCTGATGCAGCGCCGAACAGAAATCGGTACAGTAGAACGGCCACACACCGGGCTGTTTGGGTTCCCAAACAAAGGTTTCGGTCTGCCCCGGCATAATCAACAATTCCGAAGTGTTGGCGCCAATAATGGCGATGCCGTGCGGTACATCGTAATCCTGTTCCAGATTGGTTACGTGGAAGTAAACCTTATCCCCAACTTTGATACCTTCGATATTGTCGGGAGCAAAGTGACTACGAATCGTGGTCATGTAAATATGTACTTCGCGACCTTTGCGAACCACTTTGGTCTCCGCTTCACTCTTTACTGCATGCGGATGTTCATTATCTTCCAGTTTAAAGAATTTCTTGGAACGTTTGGTTACGAGTTCCGCAGGAATACCGGCCGCATAATGCGGTTCGCCTACAGTCGGGAAGTCCAGCAGCAATTCCATCTTATCGCCGGAGATGTCATACAACTGCGCCGACTGGCATACTTCCGGGCCGGTGGGCAGATAGCGGTCTTTGGTAATTTTATTCATGGCAACCAGATATTTGCCAAAAGGTTTGCGGGAGTTACCACCGGGAATCATCAAATGACCGACGGAATAATAGGTCGGTTTACGATCCACCACTTCCCAAGTGCCCAGCTTCCATTTGACCACTTCCGAGGAAATAAAAAAGGTGGTGTAAGCATATCCTTTATTGTCAAATTCTGTATGCAGAGGGCCAAGACCCGGCTGCTGAACGGTTCCGGCCAGAGTGGCCTCGAACTTAAGAATGGGAATTCCATACGCATCGCCGTCAAAATTTTTCTCTTCGATAGCTTTGAGCATCTTGGTGAAAGAGTGTACTGTTAAAGAAGCGGACAGTTTACCGGAGCCAACAATGTATTCACCGGTAGGATCCACATCACATCCGTGCGGCGATTTTGGCGTGGGCATTAAATAAACCAATCCCGGCAGTTTGGAAGCGTCCAAAACACGAACGCTTTTTTTCGTTTCACTAACGGCACTATGGGTGTCATCACTGTAAAGGTTATGCGTATATTTTGCCGGCATGGTCTTGAACTTTCCGGCCTTAATATATTCCTGCGCTTTTTTCCAGTTAATCGCGGCAATAAAATCCTTGTCATTCTGAGAAGCATTTACTTCTAACAGCGTGTTAGCTTCTTCGGTGTTATATGTAGAAAAGAAAAACCATCCGTGTGATTTACCGCGTCCGGGATGAGAAAGGTCATAATCAAATCCGGGCATCAATACCTGAAAATCAATTTCCATGTGCCCTGTCTTCTGATCCACTTTAATAAAGGAGAGAGCGGCTTTAAAATTACCCTTATACTCGCTGATCGGCATATCGCGTTGGGGGATGGGTATAGAAAAGCGGGTGCCCGCTACTACATATTCCGTATTTTCCGTAACAAAAGAGGAACTGTGATTGCCCGCGCTGTTCGGAATTTCGATAATTTCTTCCGTCTCGAACGTTTCCAGACTGATACGGGCAATACGCGGGGTATTGTTAGCATTAATAAACACCCAACGACCGTCCAGTTCACCATTGGTTTGTGAGATATCCGGATGATGGGAATCATCCCAGGGGATGAAACCGTGGGAGGTCATCAACATAGGCTTGGTTTCTTCGTTGAAGCCCCAGGCTTTTTCGGCATCCACCGAAAAAACAGGGATCACTTTAAAAAGGCGACCCGACGGCAAACCATAAACCGAAAGCTGGCCGCTAAAACCACCGGAAATAAAAGCGTAATGGGAATCCCATTTACCGGGCGCTACAAATACTTTTTCGGCGGCCGAACTTTTTAAAGCTCCGCCATTGGATCCACCCTGCCCGCAGGAAGAAAGGAACAATCCAACACTGACCATTAAGGTCAGAATAATTAATTTGGAAATTTGCTTCATAGTGATGCCTCTCTAAATTTGGTTAAACTTATTACCTATTGTTTTTGCGGTAAAATAATTTTATCCACCAGATGAACCACTCCGTTGGAAGCGTCCACAGTAGCCAAAATTTTTGCCCCGCCTACAAAAATATCGTCCCCCTTGCGTTGAACGGGAACGTACTCACCACTGGCCATATAAATCGTTGTGCCGTCTTTCAACAAGCGCCCTTTAAATGTACCCGGAGCGGCATGATTTGTTAGAATATAAGCCAGTTTCTGCTTGTTTTCCGGCTTTAATAAATCATCCAGCGTACCGGGAGGCAAAGCTTTAAAAGCTTCGTTCACCGGGGCAAAAACAGTAAGCGGCCCGGCATTTACCAACACATGTTCAATTTCGGCAGCCTGAACTGCTGCAACCAGTGTTGATAAATCGTCGGTTTTAACCGCCAGCTGCAAAATATTGGGTTCAGATTCTTCGTCCACCACCGAGGCCTGGCCTTTAGGAGTGTTTTTGGTTAAATCTTCCCCCGACTCGCCTTGTTGATTGCCCTGCTGGCAGGCAAAAATCAACAGCGCGGATAGTAAAAGAACAAACTCCCTCATCATAATCCTCCAAGTTTTAGTTATACAATTGGGTTAGAGATGGTTTTTAGTCGAGCTTTTTTTGACTCAGTTTTTTTAACCATTCTTTCGCCGGTGGATCACAAAGGCGTATCTGACCTTCAACAATCTGTTTTGCCACGCTATCCAGTGTTTCCTCTTTTAAGCTGTCCTCAATATTTTTTTTTATATCCCGCCAGTATTTATGCAGAGAACACGGATTCTCATCGGAACAGTCCGGTAACCCTAAAATGCATTCTTCAAACAACGCGGTACCATCCAGGACCGCAACAATATCATAAACCGTAATTGCATTGGCAGGGCGGTTAAGCCCAACCCCTCCATTGGCGCCTTTTTGTGATTTTACCAAACCGGCGGCAGCCAATTCCTGCAATACTTTGGTTAAAAAATGAAAGGAAATATCCAGCATTTTAGACATCTCTTTTATGGACACATATTCACGCTCTTTTTTAACTGCAAGATAAATTACAGCACGAATGCCATATATACAGCTTTTTGAAAACAACATGTATGAACGATCCCTCTCGGTTGCTTATTTTGAACTTTATTCCGCTGTCTCAAGGAAAAGAACGTTATCCGTCGTAATGTCTTTTGCCGGAGAATTTTGTTCTAAGGCTGCGCGCTTCTGAACAGGGGAACTTCCGGAATCTTTTTCTCTTCTCCTTCTTTCCTGACAGAGCGAAGGTAATCAAGCAGTTCAAGAGCTTGTTCTTTGGTGAGATTCATATCGGTCATCGGCGACAGATATTCTGCCAGTACTTTTTTTGCTTCCGGATGCTCTTTTACCATGCCGGTAGGATTAAGAATCATATTAAGGATGTATTCATGGGAACGTCTTTTGGTAACGTAACGGAGAGCAGGCCCCACCAGTCTTTTGTCCAGTTTATGGCAAGGAGCGCATTTGGCAACAAAAGTCGCTTCGCCCTTTTTTACCTTCGCCGGGTCAATTTCACCAACGTTTAATTTCTCCGTAATAGGGCCTATTCCGTTTTCCAGCTGGAAGGCGGTTAAACCGCCGCCTTCGCCGGCCTTTTCCTGTTTTGCCTGGGACGATTCATCACTGCTGCTACAAGCCGATAACAACACCAATGCGGAAGCGATTAAAATGTATAGTAAATACTTCATGTTTCTCTCCATTGTTTAATTAAGATAAAATTGTCTTATATCTGAATATAACCACGAAAACAATCAAATCAAACAAAAATCGTATTTATTTTCAAAAATATTTTTCTCCTGTTGCAGAAGAACTGATATCGGATTTTCACTTTAACGAATCGATGAAATTGCGATAGGATTCGTAGCGTAGAGATGATATTTTCCCTGCTTCCACAGCTTCTTTTACCGCACAGTTATTTTCGGATATGTGGATACAGTCGCGGAACTTACAATGCTCTGCATATGCTTCGAATTCAGGGTAATAGAAACGGGCCTCCGTATAGTGAATGTCGATAAAATCAAGAATTTTTATTCCCGGTAGATCCAGCACCTCGGTATGCTCATCCACCGTGTAAATACGAACTTTGGTAGTCGTATGTTTGCCTTTATTAGTGTAACTGCTCACTTCGTCCACCTGAATTTGCAGGTCGGGATTGATGGCATTAAGCAGGCTGCTCTTCCCCACTCCGGAATGGCCGGCAAAAGCCGAACGTTTATTTTTAATTAGAGCATACAGGGCTTCGATACCTTCCGGTTTTTTCGCCGACGTTACTACCGTATCGTAACCGATATTGCGATAGATTTGGGCAATTTCTTCAACCTGTTGCGGATTATCGGCCAAATCGGACTTATTCAGACAGACGACGGCATGCAGATTTTCCAGTTCGGTTAACACCAGGAAGCGATCGATTAAACCGGTTTTGAGCGGCGGCGAAGCAAAGGAAGAAACGATAACCAGTTGATCCAGATTGCGGGCCAGGCGCCGGACAAAAGGAAGATGACGTTCCAGAAATTTAGGGATACGGTCGTCGTGCAGAATTTGATGTTTATGCTTGCGTTCCGCTTTCTCGCGTAAAAAATAATGTATTTGCTTTTGTTGTTTTTTGGTAAGCCTGCCCATTGGGTCCTTTCCGGGACGCGTTGCCCTTCGACAGCCCTTCGACCCCGATAAATCGGGACAGGCCAGGTTCAGGGTGCGGCATGCCGGGATTCTATGTCATTCTGAGCCCGTTGAATGTCATCCTGAGCCCCGTCGAAGGATGGCACTCACCTCGCGGCTTAGCCGCGTCATGGTTCGACCTGGCTCACCATGACGCTAAACTGTCATCCTAAGCGCAGCCTGTCCCGACGTGTCGGGGTCGAAGCTGTCCCTTCGATCCCTACAAATCCGACCGTCAAGGTCACCCTTCGACAAGACTTCGGCGTGAGCTCAGTCGAACGCTCAGGGTTCGGAGGCCGAGCCCTGCCTGTCCCGACGTGTCGGGGCCTGTCCCGAGTCATCGGGGTCGAAGGATGACACCCGATCCCCGCCCTGGACGCGTCATGGTTCGACGGGGCTCACCATGACGCTATATTTGTTACCCTGAGCTACGTTGAGTGTCATCCTGAGCCCTGTCGAAGGATGAACATTTTTCCCAAGACGAGTCGCTGTAACGTACCCGGTAAAACGATATTTAGTCAAGTATTTGTTTTATTAACGGTATTTCCGGCGGACGGGACGACACAACCGTAACCGCCTTCTGCAGCCGTTTTATCGCTTGCGTCAGTTCCGCTTCTTTATCACTAAACAATTCGGCGATTTTCTCACCGGCCTCCACTTTATCGCCTACCTTTTTATGTAAAACAATGCCCGCTTTGGGGTCGATGGTGTCTTCCGCTTTCTGTCTTCCGGCGCCCAACGTAACGGCCGTCAAGCCAAATTCCAGCGCATCCATCCCGGCAATATAGCCGGTTTGATCCGCAAGCAAAGCTGAAGAATGCCTTGAGTGCGGATATTTTTCCGGATGCTCGATAAATGAACGATCGCCGTTTTGTTCGTTTACGATTTCCAGAAATTTGTCCCAGGCCTTACCGGAGACAATCATCTCTTTAGATATGTTAACACCTTCCTCAATCGTAGCAGCATTTTTGCCAAGATATATCATTGCCCCGCACAGGGTGTGGGTCAGTTCCATTAAATCCGCCGGGCCTCTGCCCTGCAAAGCATCAATGCACTCCACAATTTCCAGCCAGTTACCTATTTTATTGCCCAACGGTTGATTCATATCGGTGATGTAGGCGATAACCGATTTTCCGGCTTGTTCACCCACGTCAATCAGGCTTTTGGCCAGGCGTACGGCATCCTCTTCCTTCTGCATAAAGGCGCCCCGTCCGGTTTTTACATCCAGTACCAGGGCGTCAATTCCTTCAGCCAGTTTTTTACTCATTATGCTGGCGGTGATTAAAGGGATGGCTTGAATGGTTGCCGTAACATCGCGCAAGGCATAAATCTTTTTATCGGCCGGTGCCAGTGTAGGCGTTTGTCCGATCAGGCAGGTACCCACCCTGGCCAATTTGGTGCGGAACGCGTCAATGGAGTAATCGACACGAAATCCGGGTATGCTTTCCAGCTTGTCCAGCGTGCCTCCCGTATGTCCCAACCCGCGCCCGGATATCATCGGCACGGGTACGCCGGCCGCGGCCACAATGGGCGCCAATATGATCGACACCTTGTCGCCCACACCGCCGGTGCTGTGTTTATCCACTTTTACACCGGGAATATCGCTCAGGTCGAGCACTTCCCCGCTGTGCAGCATGGTTTGAGTGATGGCCTGCGTTTCCGTTTTGCTCATTCCCTGAAAATATACAGCCATTAAAAAAGCCGACATCTGGTAATCGGGAATGTTTCCTTCTGTGTAACCGAGCACCATAAAGCGGATTTCTTCGTCCGTCAGTTCCTGCCCGTCTCGTTTTTTACTGATGATTTCGTAAGCGGTCATTGTTTACCCGGTTTAATTTTCGTCTTCAATAGTCTGTTTTGCTGCCGTCTCCGTTAGCCACAATGGCTACACTGGCGCTGGCTCCGATGCGGGTGGCGCCGGCTTCCACCATTTTACAGGCCTCTTCATAACTGCGTACGCCGCCGCTGGCCTTTACACCCATCTGAGAACCGACCACCTTGCGCATCAGAGCCACATCTTTTACGGTGGCTCCTCCTTTGCTGAACCCGGTTGAGGTTTTAACAAAATTAGCGCCCGCTTTTTGAGCGATCACACAGGCCTTCACCTTTTCTTCGTCCGTTAACAGACAGGTTTCCAGGATGACCTTCACTATGCGTCTGCCGGCCGCGCGCACCACGGAACGAATATCGTGTTCCACGGTTGCATAATCACCCGATTTCAAAGCGCCGATATTGATCACCATGTCGATTTCTTCGGCGCCTTTTTCCACCACGGCTTGGGTTTCGGCGGCTTTTACTTCCGGTAAGGTTGCTCCCAGAGGAAATCCGACAACCGTGCATACCTTGGTTTGGGAACCCCGTAACAAACGATACACCAACGGCACCCAGGTGGGATTGATACAGACGGAGGCAAAATGGTGATCCACGGCCTCCCGGCATATTTTTTCAATATCGTTTTTGGTTGCATCCGGTTTAAGCAGCGTGTGGTCAATCCAGTGAGCCAGCTCGTACTTTGGCGGGCAACTGGGAGCCACCGCGCCGATACGACTGGCCCCGAATGAGATTAAATCGTTGGCTGCATCATAAGAAAACGGGCGCACCTCCCGCAGGTTGGCCTCGGCCACTACCTGTGAAATGATCTGTTCGATAACTTGTGGAGTTATGGCTGTCATAGTTACCTTATCCTGTTTTTATTCCAATCGGAACCATCACCCGGAATGACGGGATTGGTCATATTCTTCAATATCCACATCATCTATTACCGCGGTGATAACCGCCTGAACGGGAATATCGTTGTCGTTAAACACAATCCGGGCCGAGCCGCCTTCCCGCATGACCAGCACCCGGTCATTCACCCCGGCCTGTACCGTATCCAGCGCCAGAAAGGCCTCGCCCTGCGCCTTTCCGTCCAAACCCAATGGCTGAACGATAAGTATTTTTTTGCCCTCAAAATGAGGATTCTTTACGGTGGAAACAATGTCACCAAGTACTTTGCAGATTAACACAACCGTTCTCCAAATAGAGAGGGTGAAATGATGAATTGGCTGTTGGCTATCAGCTATCAACCATCGGCTGCCTGCCCTGAGCGCAGTCGAAGGGTTGGCTATTGGCTCTTAGCTATCAGCTATTGGCCCTGATCCCGCCCGGGCGGGATCGGAATCCCTTCACCTGAACAAGGGATGCTGAAACAAGTTCAGCACGACATTCAACGGTGCTTAGGATGACATAGAAGCCCGACATGCCGCGCCCTGAGCCTTGCCTGCCCCGACTTGTCGGGGTCGAAGGGAACGCGTACCGGCTTCGATAGGCGTTGTATTGAGCCTGCCGAAATGCTCAGCCTACGAACCCCGGACCGAGTCGAAGGGTTGGCTGTCAGCCATCGGCCATCGACGATTAGTTCCCAGTTCCCAGTTCCGAGTTTCCCCCGCCACGGCGGATTCTTCGCTACGCTACGAAAGTTTCTAGTTTCCAATAACAAGCATCCAGCATCAAGTATCCAGTTCCCAATTCCCAGTTCCTAATTTCCAATTTCAAATTCCCAGTTTCATCATCCTTGTTCATTACTTCATTATTCCATTAATTCCCCACTTCATCAACCCATCTTTTTTATTTCTTCCAAAAACCGTTCCGCTAATTCCCGGGCTTGTTCCGCTGTTGGTGCTTCAGCAATGACGCGTACGATGGGTTCGGTGTTGGATTTGCGCAGATGCACCCAACGGTCCGGGAAATCGATTTTTACACCGTCCAGCAAATCCGGATCCTGATCTTGATATTTTTCGGCCATAGCCTTCAATACCTTATCCGGATCCATCCCGGCAATATTCACTTTCAGCTTGGCCATTTCATACTGCGGCAGAGAAGCCTTAAGTTCGGCCATGGTACCGCCGTGTTCCAGCAGCGCCTGCAGGGTGAGCGCCACGGCCACCGGAGCGTCACGGCCCATGTGCAGCTCGGGCAGAATAACCCCGCCATTGCCTTCACCGCCTATGATGGCGTCGATCTCCTTCATTTTCTCAGCCACATTAATTTCGCCTACTTTACTGCGCACAAACATGCAGTTAAAATATTTGGCTATATCCTCCGAAGCGCGTGAGGTGGACATATTAACCACCATACGGCCCATTTTTTTGCTGAAAACCAGTTGAGCGGCAATGGCCAGCGTGTATTCTTCGCCTATGGGCTGACCGTTATTATCCACAATAGCGCAACGATCCACATCCGGGTCAACTGCGAACCCCACATCGGCTTTGTGTTTTTTAACCGCCTTGGATAATTGAGTCAGATTTTCGGGTAATGGTTCGGGCGTGTGAGCAAACCGGCCGTTGGCTTCTTCGTTAATGGTAATCACCTCGCAGCCCAACGCTTCCAACAGCTGCGGGATAATCAAACCGCCCGCACCATTTACCGTATCCACCACAACTTTAAAACGGCGTTTGCGCAAGGCCTCCACATCCACATAAGACAGGTTAAGAACCGCATCTATATGACGTTGATTGGCGCCGTCATCCGATTTTACCCGGCCCAGTTTATCCCAGGGCTGCAAAACAAAAGCGCCTTCATCGGCCAAAGCATATACTTTAGCCGCCTGATCCGGATTAAGGAAGCGTCCATCGCTGCCCATAAACTTAAGTCCGTTCCACTGAATCGGATTATGACTGGCCGTAATGGCAATACCCCCTGCCGCCTTGTGATGTTCGATTTCCAGCTCCACCGTCGGTGTAGATACAATACCTATATCGATGACCTCACAGCCGCTGGCTGCCAGACAGCCTTTCACAATGTCGTTAATAAAAGGACCCGAGACCCGTGAATCGCGTCCGACCACCACCTTACCACCCTTAAGATAGGTGGCAAAGGCCATTACGTATTTTTCTATTGTTTGCGGGGAGAGCGTACTGCCGATTTCACCGCGCACCCCGGAAATAGATACCATTAAGCGAGACAAGAAACCTCCCGGAGAATGTTAAAATGAAACTTGAAATTGGAAACTCGGAACTTGGAACTGGGGACTGGGAACTAGCAACTGATAAATAATAGCCGATGGCCGATAGCTGACAGCCAAGCCTTCGACTGCGCTCAGGGCAGGCAGCCAACAGCTAAGAGCTAACAGCCGATAGCCATCCCACTATTTCAGGCATCCGTTAATTCAACATTCCAATACTCCAGCGCCCCTTTTTTTATTTTTTGTTCAATTCCTCTATTGCTTCGTCTATTGTTTCGTTAATGGGAATGATTTTTGTAAGCTGAGACATCACAAATACGCTGCGTACCTTTTCGGTTAAGCCTACCAAGTGCAGCACCCCGCCGGCTTTGTTCAATCTGCTGAGCGCCTTTATGATCGCCCCAACGCCCAGACTGTTGATCCAGTTAACATGTTTCAAATCCAGCACAACACGGGTCACCCCGTCTTCCAGCAAGTTTTCCACATCTTCCACCAGCGTTTTGGTAGCCGGCGGCCCCATCAGTTTACCCTTCAATGTAAGCACGGCCACCTTTTGGTGCATTTTCTCTTTGATTTTCATAATTTATTATCCGCTTGTTGATCACAGGAAGCTTTAAATTTAGCTATTGTCAGCAATTAAGACAATTATTTCTTTTTATAGCAGCTATTCCACCGCAACCAATTGCTTCCCCAAGTTCTCACCACTGAAGAGTTCCAAAAAGGCCTCAATCATTCGGTCAAAACCGTGTACGATATGCTCGCTATATTTTACCTGTCCTTCTTTGATCCAGCGGCTTAGTTGCGCAACTGCCTCAGGATAGCGAGGAGCGTAATCATAAACGATAAACCCTTCCATGCGAACACGATGGATGATCAGTTGAGCATTCAGACGCGGCCCCATCTCGATCCTTGAGGCATTGTAAAGCGCAATCTGGCCGCAAAGCACAATGCGGGCATAATCGTTAAGCATATACATCACATTGTCGGATATTTCACCGCCCACGTTATCGAAATAGACGTCCACGCCATCGGGGCAGGCCCGGCGTAAAGGCCGGCGGATATTACGCTGTTCCTTATAATTAATCGCCTCATCAAATCCCAATTCTTCCTTAAGATAGGAAACCTTTGGCACGCTGCCGGCAATACCCACAACCCTGCAGCCCTTAATTTTGGCGATCTGCCCGGCAACCTGCCCTACCGCGCCGGCTGCCCCGGAGACTACAACCGTTTCCCCTTTTTTGGGCTGCCCGATATCCAACAAGCCAAAATAGGCGGTTAAACCGGTTAACCCCAGTACGCCCAGATGGGCCGTAAGAGGCATATCGCCCGTTTCGATTTTGCGCAGCTTATTTCCCGCAAGGACAACATAGTCCTGCCAGGGGAAAATCCCCGCCACCGTATCACCCGGTTTTAAAGCTTCCGTTTTCGATTCAATAACCTCGCCGATGGCGTCACCGCTCAACGGTTCGTTTAAAGTGTAGGGTTCGATGTACGATTTTACATCGTTCATACGATTGCGCATATAAGGATCAACGGAAAAATACCGGGGTCGTATCAGCGCTTCTCCGTCTTGCGGACGGGGCATTTCCAATTTGACAAACTCAAAATTATCCTTTGTCGGCAAACCGCGCGGCCTGCTTTTTAACAGGATGGCTTGTGTGGTTTCCTGCATGGTTTTGTCCTTTTTTGCGTAAATAAAATATCTGTTCCATTCAACTGCCGGATTCAGCCATTTATCTCCGGATTTTACTATCCGTCGGAAAAGTGTTGGATACAACTTATTAAAGGATATATTTACGGTGCAAGTAAAATTCATATCAATTGGGAGGGACTTACAATGTATAAATATGCCGGTTTTCTTTTGCTGTTTTTTGCGCATCTTTTATCCGCATCAAGCACAACCTACAAAAGCAACGAATCTTTTGGCGTGTCGGCCAATGATTCTCTGCCCGGCGATTTGTTTTACGGCGGACGATATCTAAACGTGAACGGCGCGGTACAAGGTGATGTGATTGCCGGGGCCCAGCAGGTTTCCATCGAAGGCCGGATTGAGGACGACGTGTACGCCTGGGCCGAAGTGATCCGCGTGGATGGCGACGTGGGCGACATTCTTTTGGGCTTCGCAAAAGAAATTATCGTTACCGGTAAAGTACACGGCGATATCATCGCTTACGGAGGTTCGGTACGGCTGCTGGATGGCGCCGAAGTAGCCGGCAACGTATATGTGGGCAGCGGTTATTTTTCTCTGCACAACGCCGTTGTTCATGGCAATATATTCGGCGGTGCGGGTAAGGTTCATTTAAACGGAACGGTGGGGGGAGATATTGATCTGAGTGTCGGCGATATTGATTTCGGCACTCAATTTTCTTCCCAAGGTAAAGTGGAAATCGAGCTACCTGAAGAACCAGCGGATCCTCTGGAAAACGCGCCGTCCAATTTACAAATTACCGTTGAACCGGAAACCCCTTTTTATCAGGAAGCTACGTTTTACTACTTTATGATGGCTGCGTTCGTGATCGGCGCTATCTTGTTGGGTATTTTTCCTATGCTGCATGAGAATCTGGCGCTTATGGGCAGCCGCAAAATTGGCCCGATTCTTTTAAGCGGGACTGCGTTTGTTCTTATTACACCCCTGGTAACGGTGTTTGCTTTGCTGTTTTTACCGTTGGCTTTTATTATGGGCGCTCTGTATTTTATTATTATGTATCTCAGTAAAATTTTCAGCGCCTATATTCTCGGAGATCTTTTGTTTAAGAATCTTAAAAAAGAAAAAAAGGCGAATCCGTATCTTTCTTTCTTTACCGGCCTTGTTATTCTCACTCTTTTAATTCAAATTCCGGTAACCGGTTTCTTTATCTGGTTGCTGGCATTTGTGGCCGGCAGCGGATCTTTTATATATTACCTGTACAGCCTGAGAAAAAACGGGTCGAAAGCATAGGATGATCGGTTTCATTAAAAAAAATATATACTGGGGAATCCTCATACTCTTATTATGGGGATTCTTTTATTTATTAAAGGCGCAAAGATTCCCGGCGTTTACTGCGCCTTTCCTGCTTGGCCTGGCTTACGCTTTTGGAATTACTCTTACATTATATTTTTTACATCGAATGTTGCTTAACAGGCTGCACATCTTTTCCTTCCGGGCTCAGTGGATACTGAAATCCATATTGTACGCCTGCGGCATTTTCATCGGTTATCTTTTCATCCAAATACCCGAAACGCTTTTATTCACGCCTTACCGTATTTTCCTGGATAATACGATATACGGATTTTTCAGAGGTCTTACCTTTTTATTCACCGCTCCACTGAGCGGCAATGATCCCGGGCGTATTATTTCACCTGACGCCCTGGCAACGTTGGTTTCGTTTACTGCCTTGCTGATATTGATCGCCCTTACCGCTTTTACTTTAAGTTATGTAGAAACCCGCTGGCGTATGCTCAATCTGGAACGTCAGCAGCAGCAGACCCGCCTCAAAGTGCTGGAAATGCAGATGCAGCCCCATTTTCTGTTCAATACGCTTAATTCCATAGTATCCATTGTGCAAAAGGAACCGGCCGCCGCCGAGAAATTGCTCATTCATTTATCCGATTTTCTGCGCTATAATTTTGCCGCGGCCGAAAAACAATTTGCCACCGTAGCAGAAGAAATAGAATTTGCAGAGCATTATCTAAAATTAATGTCCGCCCGTTATAACGGGTCTATTGGGTGGGAAATAGACGTATCGCCCGAATGTGCCCGGTCGCGAATTCCGGTTATGTTATTGCAACCTCTTGTAGAAAACAGCGTTAAGCATGGTATGTCGGAAGACCATCCGCTGCATATCCGGATCACCTGCTCTGTTCAGGACAAAACCGTAACCCTACACATACAGGATAACGGTGTTGGTTTGGCGTCGGAAGATATCAAAAGCGTAGTCCGGCCCGGACATTCGCTGGATATAATTCGTCAACGGCTTAAATTACTGTATGCGGACAAAGCCGGATTCGATATGCGCAGCGACCGCGGTACGGAAGTTACTGTAACCTTCCCGGAGGGATAAAACAAATGACCGTTTTTATTGTAGAAGATGAAGCTCCGGCGCTGGAACGGCTGGAAACTCTTGTAAAAAGCAACCCGAATCTGGAACTGGCCGGAAGCGCCTCTAAAGGAAAAGATGCCATAGAAAAGATTGAAACGCTGCATCCGGAGCTTCTGTTTTTAGACGTTCATTTACCGGACATATCCGGTTTGGATATCCTGAAAGTTGTTCATTGGAAACCACGGGTTATATTTACCACCGCTTACGACCGGTACGCCCTACAGGCTTTTGAGCATGACGCCATAGATTTTTTACTGAAGCCGTTTTCCCGGGAGCGTTTTGAACACGCTGTTCAAAAAGCTTTGCAAAAGGCTCCGGCCGCAAGGCACATCGACGCCGGCCAACTTCAGGATTTACTATCTAAGCTGCCTGTACAAATGGAAAAGTTAACACGTATCCCTTCCAAAATAGGCGCTAAAATTTATATTTTAAAGACAGCGGATATCGTGTATTTTAAAAGTGAAGATAAAGTGGTGACGGCTTATTTAACCGACAACCGTTATATTGTTAATTACACCTTAGACGAACTTCAGCAACGGCTGGATAGCAACCAATTTATTCGTATCCACCGTTCCACCATTGTAAACCTTAATTTTGTGCATTCCATCGAACCTCTGCTGGGCGGAACCTACCTGATGAAAATGGCCGATCACAAAAAGACCGAACTCAACGTAAGCCGCAGCGCCGCTAAAATCATCCGCGAACAATTAGGCTGGTAAATTTCCGGTTGGAGAATCTTCTTCGAGTCGGTTTTAAATGATTGAATCACTGAATTGATGAATTATTGGGATTGAGACAAACATTTTGACCAAAGTCAATATTTTTGCAGATTGTATGTATATATGACTTGCCGGTGTGCCCATATGGCACATCTCTTGCGTAAATATCTAACAGAGAAAAAGTGTCACATTTTTTATATCTTATTGTTTTTTATATAAATAGATAAATTTGCAGCAAAATTGGCACGTTGTTTGTAATTATAAAGGGCGAAAACGATGAGAATCATAAACAAAAAAATAAAAGGAGGTGATAGCTATGACGTTAGTAAAATGGAATCCGACTCGTAGCTTACTCGATCTGTCCAATGACTTTGATCGTTTGGTTGACAGCTTCTTCAATCGCGACTTAATGGTACCCGAAGTTTTGGGCATGAGCTATCCGGTGATGGACGTTGAGGAAACCGATGACGAATTCCGCATTACCGCTGAGTTACCCGGAATGAAAAAAGATGATGTTAAGATTACTTTTCAGGACAACATTCTGACCATCAGCGGTGAAAAGAAATCGGAGAAAAAACGTGAAGACAAAAATCTCTACTATGCGGAACGTCGTTTCGGTAAATTCTCCCGCTCGGTCAGCATCAACAGTCCGGTTAAACTGGACAAGGTTTCCGCTGAGTTTAAAGACGGTATACTGCACATTACGGTACCGAAAGCCGAAGAAGCCAAACCCAAACAGATCGAAGTTAAAGTTAAATAAGAGTTTCGGCTCCAATGTCGGGCAAGGCGGGCGACGAGCCCGCCTTTTTTATTCTACGATTTCTTTATTCAAATCGTATTTACGCATCTTCTTAAACAAAGTTGTTCGTTCCATACCAAGTATACCCGCCGTTTGCTGGATCTTCCATTCATTTTGAATAAGGGCGCGCAGTATATAGTCACGCTCAAATTGATCAACGGCTTCTCTCAGTAGGGGCATCTTTTCCGACTGAATAAAGGTTTTGTCATCCAAATCCATGGCAATGAAGACATCCGAGGCTTGAATACGTTCATGTTTGGTAAATATACTTATTTTTTCCACGATATTTTTTAGCTCGCGCACGTTACCGGGCCAGTCATATTCCAGTAGGCGCTGCATGGCGTTCTCTGTGAAACCCGAAAGTTTTTTATTATATATTTGAGAAAATTTTTGTAAAAAATACTCGGCTAAAATTTTAATATCCTCCGGCCGAATTCTGAGTGGCGGGACTTCTATTGTTACGACATTGAGGCGGTGATAAAGATCGGAACGGAAACGGCCTTTTTCGATCAGCTCTTCCAGGTTTTTGTTGGTGGCAGCCAGAATGCGTACATCAACCTTTTGCGGCATGGGCAGACCAATCACCTCAATTTCGTTGTTGTCCAGCACACGCAGCAGTTTGGCCTGCATAGCCAGGGGCAGTTCGCCAATCTCATCCAGAAACAGGGTACCCCCGTCGGCCGCTTGAAATTTGCCGATACGGTCCTGTGCGGCTCCAGTAAAACTACCCCTTTTATGGCCGAACAATTCGCTCTCCAGCAAAGTTTCCGGAATAGCGGCGCAGTTTAGCGCCACAAATTTTTTACCGCTACGCGGGCTTTTATGATGAATCGCCCGCGCTACCAACTCTTTGCCCGTTCCGGTTTCGCCCAGAATAAGCACTTTGGCTTCGGAAGGCGCCACGGTTAGGATGGTATCAAAAATACGTTGAATAGCCCGGCTTCGCCCGACCATTTCGTAGGTTTCGGAAATCTCATTCAATAAAATATTTCTCTCAATAACCCAGCTTTTCTTTTCTATGGCTTTTTCTATGGTAATCAGCAAACGTTTGGTATCGATGGGTTTTTCCAGAAAATCATAAGCCCCTTGCTTTATAGCCTCCACCGCTATGGAAATAGTGCTTTCGCCGGAAACCATCACAACCGGAGCAAGGGGATGCAAAGCGCAAATTTGTTCGAGTAAATCAAGACCGTTCATACCGGGCATGGCCACATCCAGCAGGATACAGTCGAAATTCCGTTTTTGTAAATATTCAAAAGTTTTTAAGGGATTTTCCAGGGTTTCAACCTTATAACGGTTGTATTCCAGTGTGTTTTTAATGGCCAGTAAAAACGAGGCGTCGTTATCGATTACTAAAATCTGCTTCATACCGTATCCTTTTTTGCGGGCAAGGTCAACCGAAAAACCGTTCCGTAATCTTTTTTTGAAATCAACTCAATTTCGCCGTTGTGATCCTGTATGATTTTACGGGCAATGGTGAGCCCCATCCCCGTCCCGTCCTTTTTGGAGGAAAAGAAAGGTTCAAAAATCTGATCTTTCTGGAAGGCGGGAATCCCGGGACCGTTGTCGGCTATTTCAATTTCCAAACATTCTTCAAAATTTGTGTCCAAATATTGTGCCAACTCGGATGTAATCCGGATATTCCCCTTTCCTTTTAAAGCGTCGATGGCATTTTCAATGAGAATCTGAAAGGCTATTTCTAACTGCCGGGCGTCCCCGTACAAGGTATGTTCTTCCGTTTCCAACTGCACATCGACTGAAATGCCGCCTTCCAGATAGGCGTTAAAATGATCCAAAACTTCGTTTACTATGGACGAAAGTTGAACAGGCTGGATATTGGGCGCTTCCAGATTGCTGAATTTCAGAAAAAGGCGGGTCATATTCTGAATGCGCTTAATTTCGGACAGGGTTAAAGAAAAGTCATTACGGGTAAGGTTGCTTACCTCCGGATCCTTATCTTCTATTTTCTGCTGGATTCGTTCCAGATTGAGCAATACCGCGCCCAGCGGCGTTTTAATATCGTGGGCTATTTTTCGCACGGTGCGGCTCCACACACGGTGGCGGTCGGTCATTACCGGTTCGGTAAAATCTTTTATTTCCACCAGGTAGGCATAAATGTAGTTGAATTTTGTTTTGAAGGGGATGACCCGAATTTCGCCTTTTATGTTTACATTGTCTTTGTTGGCGATGAAATCTTTCTGAACAGCCTCGCCGCTTTGCATACTCTCCATAATACAACCGGTTACATCTTTATAGGCGTCAAAGGCCTGCAGATAATGGATTTTGGTTTTTAACGCTTCTTTACCGCTTAACAATTTTTGAGCAGCGGCGTTAAAATAATACAAACGTCCGTCGGGCTTTAACAGGATAACCCCGTCTTTCGTTTGCTTTATGGAATAGGCAAAATAGTTGAAGAATGTAAACATCCGGGTGAGCGCCGCGTTGCCAAGCAGCAACAACCCGGCGATGGCTCCGAACAACAGGATAAACAACGCCGGCAGCCAGTTAAAAAGCGGATTGCCGATAACCCGAAAATGGTAAAAACGTTCTGGGCTGCTAACCCCGATTTCCGGCGGCAGGTTTTGACCGCGCCGGCGGAGGGAAAGATGGACAGGCCCGGGTTTCTCTATTTTGGCCAAAAGATTAAACTCCGGATCGAATATCCCTATGCCCTGTCCGGATTCGATCAGCAGTTCTTTCCGTCCGTCCAGGTCCATATCACAAACAATCATATTTCTCAAATTGCTTATGCCCACATCTTTGAGTATTAATGTATTGGCAGCAATATCATAACGCGCGAGCTGCATATTAGCAAAATTCATGAACAATTGATGCGGGTTATCCTCATTATCCGCCGCTGTATATATCCCTGCCATTTTATTAACAGGGAAATACTGGCGGCGCTCAAAGCGGCCCCGGCTGTCCACTAAATAGACGCCCAGCGGTTTTTTTACAAACTCCGTGCCTATACGGTAATGAGCAATAAGAAGGTAGGGTTTATCCTGTATCTGAACCGGAATCGCTTTAAAAGCAGAAGGATAGGCGCCGTAGGAAAGCGGCGGAAACTTTAATTTTAAGTTATGACCCAAAATAAAGACCCAGTTTTTATAATCGGTAAAGGGCGCGTCTTTGGGGCCGTTGCCGTTGGCCTTGCCCAGCACGATGATCTCTTTGCTGCCGTCTCCGGTGAGGTCATACAATAAAAAATTATCTTTGGACGATTGATTTTCGAAACGGTTGATAATGGTTTTCTTTTGCAGATTAAATACGTACAGACCGCGCGGTTCGGAGGCCCGGCCCGGATGCAAGGTAAACAACAGTTCTTTGCGGAAATCGCCATTGATATCATAAACTTCGGCTTTTGTAACCTGCCAAAAATTATGATTCGTAGGGATAGTAATCACAAATTGCCGGTCGATTAATACGTTTTGCCCTATTACATTAAAAACGTACAGAAAAACCGAATCCTCATTAGCCGTAAACACAAAGCACTCATCATAACCATCGCCGGTGTAATCGCCGTAAAAAACATTCTCTGGATTTATGTATTCACGGGTATTGCACTGGTCGATAGTGGCCAGATCGTAGTTATAAAATACAATATAATGGACATTCCTGCCGCCTCTGTTATCATTTGCAAATAAAAGAAACTCTGAGAAACCGTCGTGGTTTAAATCGCGGAATTCAGAAGGCGATCCGTAACGCAGGCCGGTAGTTTTGACCCGTTCCAAACTCCAGGGCGTCAGCCGCAGGTAGAGCGTCAGCGTAATAACGGCCGAGAGTAGCAGGGCGATGAGGATTATGCCAAGGCGCAGATAATTAGGGCGAAAGATATTTTTCATAAAGAAATCCTTTTAAGAAGAAAGCTTAAAATCTTTCAAGAATTCCGCAGCCGGACGCATTTGCAGGCTGTCTTTTGTTTTTTGCTTTCGCAAATTTAATACAATTTGCACGGCCTTAGCGGCGGGTAGTTGTTTACTGTAATGAAAAAGCGCCGGAGAAAAGGAATCATCGCTGAGTTTTACTTCTACAAGATAAACCGGCGCGTTATCGACCAAGAGCAAAAAATCGACTTCTCTCTTTTCCTTATCTCTCAGATAATGCAATGCGCAGCGGCTTCCGGTGGCGTCTTCCAAAAACTGTAATTCTTTCAGAAAAGCACAGGCCGTCAAATTTTCCAGTTTTGCGCCGTCATCTCCTTCCACCGCTCCGGTATCATAAAAATAGTATTTCGTTCCTTTTAAAATGCTGCGCGCGATGTTTTTGTGATAGGTTCTGACAGGGAATATAATATAGAGATTCTCCAGAATTTGCAGCCAGTGTTTGACGGTGGGCGAAGATACCTGTAAATCTTCCGCCAGGGACTGATAGGAAACAATAGAGCCAACCCGTGTGCGCAGCAGGTCGATGAGCAGTTCGATGGATTTGATATCCCGTACATTTTCCAGGTCTAACAGGTCTTCGCGTATGATGGTTTCCAGATGGGACCGTCTCCAGCGCCGGGCAAAAACGGGATTGTTTTTAAGAAATGGTTCGGGAAAACCGCCATACAACATGAGGCGCCGGACAGCTTCCTGAGGAGCTATATCGCTGAAGGTGCAGACTTCATTTACCGAAAACGGATGGAGGCGGAAAGAAAAATACCGTCCGGCTAAGGAATCTCCGCTTTTTTTATGGACGTCAAGCCGGGCGGAACCGGTAACCAACAAAGCCGGCGGGATACCTTCCGTGTCATAAATTCCTTTAATCCACGATTTCCAGTTTTTCATTTTATGTAGTTCGTCAAAAATAACCAGCTCCACGTCTCTGTTCCATTCTTCGTTTTTGATAATCCGCCGGTCTTTGAGCGAATCAAAATTAAGGTAGGTTTGTGAAAGCTTGAGGCTTTGGGCGAGAGTAGTTTTACCAACCTGCCTGGGGCCGGATAAGAAAACGATCTTTTCTTTTAAATCTGGATACAGGACGTCTTCGAGGTATCTTTTCATACGACTAATATAAAGCAAACCTTAGAAAAGTCAAGACTATTTTAAATCAGGCTTTAGTTTGGTCAGGGAATGCGCTTACTCTAAAAATAGAGATTTTATCGTATTTAACAAAGACGCCCGATTAAATGTGGCAATAAATATTACCACTTGTGTGTAGATATAGAAATAATATTTTCCACTTTACCTATTTTCGGGTTAAAAACATTTCTGGTACGTGTAAACAATCTTTATTCTGAGGAATTATATAGGCCGACTAAAGTAAATTAAAGGTCCTATGTCGAATAGAGTGGGTGTTTGTGATGAAATCTGTTCTTCAATTACCCTTTCAGGGAAATCAAAAACTGATTGTTTTTTAACACAGGGCGTTGCCCTATGCTTTATTCTATCTCTCTTTCAGAGAGAGTTTCTGTACGATGAATTAATAACATTCCCCGGTAGGGGAAACATAATAGAGCATAGGGCAACGCCCTATGATAAAGAAAGGAATTTATATAATAACGAAAACCTGAAAGGGTTTT
>DRQG01000106.1 GCA_011369465.1 Caldithrix abyssi | reverse complement strand
TAAGGGGGTGTTTTCTGCAGAAGTAGAATTTATTGTTCCTGTCTTAATTACAACCCCCTAACCCCCTTTTTTAAGGGGGAATTTTGTATTTGTTTTAAATAATATGGTTACATATTGATATAGCAAATTATTTAGGACAGCTGTGTTCCGGACAACAAAGCTTTAAATTACGATTTAAACAAGGCGTCCAGAATCTTTTTAATAGACTCATAAACTTCGTTTACCGGTTTATTGCCGTCCACAGAGTAAAAGTTCCCGTTTTTGGCGTAATAGTCTTTTACCGGGCCGGTTTGCCGCTTAAACACTTCCAGACGTTTTTTTACCGTTTCTTCATTGTCATCCGGGCGGGTTACGATCCGGCCGCCGCATACAGTACATTTCATATCGGCCGGGGCCGGGTTGATGGCCGGGTTATAGTCGGCGCCGCATTGAGAGCAGGTTTTGCGGCTGCTCAAGCGGTTTATGATGGTTTCTTCCGGCACGCTGATTTCGAGGCAGACAAAGGGCGGCAGATTAAGCTCGTTCATTAACCGGGCCAGGTCTTCCGCCTGCGGGATGGTGCGTGGAAAACCATCCAGGATGAGACCGTTAGCGCAATCCGGTTTGGTAATCCGTTCCCGAATCAATCGCAGCATCAGATGATCCGGCACCAGTTGTCCGGCGGCCATAATGCTTTCGGCCTGTTTGCCCAAATCGGTTTGCAAGCGTACCGCTTCACGCAGCATATCGCCTGTGGAAATTTGAGGGATTCCGTAATTTTTGCTGATCAATTTGGCTTGTGTTCCTTTACCCGCTCCCGGCGCACCAAACAAGATCAAGTTCATTTTCAGCTCCTTCCGACCAGATTTCAAATCACAATTAGCTATTTAAGAAAAAACTCTGATTCATACTTGTCCAAAATAGAAATTTTAACACAATCCTGCTTGCTGAAAATGGTAACTCACCCCCTTTTCCGCCACGGCGGACAAGCATTTCCCCCTCTTTCGAAAAGAGAGGGGGACCAAGGGGGAGAGTTGACGCACAAGCCCGCCACAGCGGACAAGCCCGCCACAGCGGACAAGCCCGCCACGGCGCACAAGCAGATATGACAATGAAGATAATTGTTGTTGTAACTCCTTATAAAACAATGCCTGTTTTTTCAATAATAAATTATTTTGGACAGTAATGACTCTGATTGTAACACAGGGAATTTTGGAGCGTGATGAATCGGATAAATAAACGATATTCTACCCATTAGTCCATTTCATCACTCCGGTACTCCATCACTCCTTCCCGATAACAATCCGATTGTTTGCTATTCTAACATTTCTACATGAATTCGTTTTTTACGTTCGTTATCCGCGTACAACTGCCCGCAGGCGGCCCGAATATCCCACCCTTTGCGGCTGCGGATGGTTATGGTGCGATTTTTCTTGTTTATAATTTGATCGAAACGAATTAGCACATCGTCCTCCGGCGGCGCATAGAGCGGGTCGTCCGAATTGCAGGGGATCACGTTTATTTTACAGGGGATGCCCGCGGTCAGTTTGACCAGACTATGGGCGTCTGCCTCGCTGTCGTTCAGTCCTTTCATTAACACATATTCAAACGTTACCCGCCGCCGGGTTTTTTTGGTGTAATAGCGTACGGCGTCCAACAGTTCATCCAGCGGATATTTACGGGCGATGGGCATAATCTTTTCCCGCATATTCTGCGTAACCGCGTTGAGCGAAACAGCCAGCGAATAGGGCAGACCTTCATCCGCCATTCTGCGGATATTTTTAGCGATTCCGCTGGTGGAAATGGTTATTTTTTTACGGTTAAAACACAACCCTTCCGGGTGGGATAAAATATCGGCGGCCCGGATAACCGTATCATAATTCAGCAGCGGTTCGCCCATACCCATAAAAACGATATTGGTCGGCGGCCGCTCGGCACGCGCTTTCATCTGCAGGACCTGTTCCACTATTTCCGCAACGCTGAGATTGCGCAGCAGTCCCATTTTTCCCGTGGCGCAAAATTTACAATCCAGCGGGCAGCCCACTTGTGACGAAATACAAAAAGTAACCCGTTTCCCCTCATAAATGGTTACGCTTTCAATCCGGCTGCCGTCGCCGAGCTGCCAGAGATATTTGGTGGTGTTATCCACCGGTGACTTGATGGCGTCAATAAGCGTAAAGCGCCGCAGATAAAATTGGCCGGCCAGTTCAGCGCGCAAACTTTTGGGCAAGGTGCTGAAATCTTCGAAAGAATCCCAGTTTTTAACGTACAATCCTTTGTATATCTGATCCGCTCTGTAGCGTGGTTGATTG
The DNA here is from genome assembly GCA_011369465.1 of Caldithrix abyssi. Classification (GTDB taxonomy): domain Bacteria; phylum Calditrichota; class Calditrichia; order Calditrichales; family Calditrichaceae; genus DRQG01. Next base: position 44,719 of record DRQG01000106.1, on the reverse strand, counting down.
ATTCCCTTTAAATATTCGATCAGTTCGTCAGGGGTGAGATCGATGATGTGACGCATAAAATTCAAATTTGCTTTTAAATTGATAAGTAAGTAAAATCGAATGATTTAATTTAACAACAAAAAAAAGGCGATTAGCCGCATAAAAACGGCGGAAAACGCCTCATTTTAACAAAGGGAAAATGTACGCAAATAAGGGATAAATCTCAAGGAAATTAACAGCCAATGAACAAGGATATACAAACAAATTCATCCGATGTGCAGCAGGCGGAAAAAATACACGCCGCCTTTGATAAAACACGGGAAGAAATCGGCAAGATTATTGTCGGACAGGACGATATTATAGAACAACTGCTGATCTCGCTCTTTGCCAGGGGGCACTGTCTGCTGGTGGGCGTTCCGGGGCTGGCCAAAACGCTGCTTATCCGCACGCTGGGGCAAATATTGGATTTGCGTTTTTCGCGTATCCAGTTTACGCCGGATTTGATGCCTTCCGATATTACCGGCACCGAAATTCTGGAAGAAGACCGCAGTACCGGACAAAAAGCCTTTCGCTTTATCAAAGGCCCTCTGTTTGCCAATATCATTCTGGCGGACGAAATCAACCGCACGCCGCCCAAAACCCAATCGGCTCTGTTGGAGGCCATGCAGGAATACCGGGTTACCGCGGCCGGACAAACCTTCACTCTGGAAGAACCCTTTTTTGTTCTGGCCACTCAGAATCCCATTGAGCAGGAGGGCACCTATCCCTTGCCCGAGGCCCAGCTCGATCGATTTATGTTCAGTTTATGGCTGGATTATCCCCCCTTTGAACAGGAAGTGGAAATCGTCAAACGCACCACGGCGGATGCGGACCTGCGGGTTGCTCCGGTGCTCGATAAAAATGAGATTATTGCTTTCCAGCAGTTGCTGCGGCGCGTGCCCGTGGCGGATAATGTGGTGGAATATGCCGTAAAAGTGGTGAGCGCCACACGCAGCGAAAACGGTTCCGACGAACGCATACGGGAATGGATCCGCTGGGGCGCCGGGCCGCGCGCCTCGCAGTATCTGATTATCGGCGCCAAGGTACGGGCTATTTTACATCAGCGCTTCACACCCGATGTGGATGACATTCGGGCCTTGATCCTGCCGGTTTTGCGGCATCGGATCATTCTTTCCTACAGCGCTGAAGCCGAAGGAATGACGGTGGAAAAAATAATTGAGTATATTAGTAGCAGAATAACAGAGTAAGGAATTTGGGTTATAAATTTTTTGGTATCTAAATTTCGGTAAAAAAATTTTATCTTAAAATTTACAACGTTGTTTTTTTAAACCCTTTCAGGGCTTCTATAATTTTACATATAATTCTCATCACCATAGGGCGCTGCCCTATGCTGTTTTATGCCTCCCCTGTCGGGGAATGTTTTTACAGGGCTCTTTATGAATAGCCAAAAAAAAGACCGGATTTTCGAATTTCGATTAACATGTCCGCCTGTGGCGAGCGATTGAAGATTTATGAACTGATAACTGACCCTTCAACCCCGACGTGTCGGGACAGGCCCCGATAAATCGGGGCAGGCAAAGCTCACCCTTCGACGGGGCTCAGGGTGACAACATAGCGTCATAGTGAGCAACGTCGAACTATGACGCGCCCTTCGACAAGACTTCGTCCCGCCCGGGCGGGATCAGTCGAAAGCTCAGGATTCGGAGGCTGAGCATTTCGGCAAGCTCAATACAACGCCTATCGAAGCCGGTCTCCGTTCCCTTCGACCCCGACAAGTCGGGACAGGCCCCGATAAATCGGGACAGGCAAAGCTCAGGGAACGTATTTACAGAGGCTGAGGCTAATAGCCAACAGCCAACCCTTCGACTGCACTCAGGGCAAATAGCCGATGGCTGAGAGCCGACAGCTATTCGACACCGAGCTATAATTTTGATCGGCTTCCGTTAATTCCCAAATCTCGGATTGACGATATTGTTGTAAATCGATCCGAATGTATAGCTGATCCCTATCGATCCCCAATAACTGTATTGTGTTTCCAGCTGTTTCCGCCGTAAAAGCACTTCCTCGGGCCTGATATCGCTTTTCTGCAGGCTCAACTGATCGTGAATCATAGAGTAACCGCCTCTTAAATTCAGAGAAAAACCCTTAAACAGACGCAGCGATAATTCGCTGTAGAATGTCAGACTGTTTTTGGAAAAATCAAAAAAGTAGTGCGACCCTTGCAAACTGGTTTCCACCGAGCCCCAGGGCTGTTTCAGTTCCAAAACGATCTCCAGAGATTCTGAAAAGCGCCCTTCCTCCGTTTTGTCGTAAATGGTTACCTCGTTATAAACCGAATAGGAATATCCCAGGCGGTATAACAGACGCAACTCCCGCCGCGTAAAATCGGAATAGGGAAAAACATTGTACTCGAGCGCGGGAAATATAGAAATTGATCGATCGATATTGGCATAAGTCGATGTATAGGCTAAACTTTTAATACCGGCTGACCAATGATTGTTAAGGCTTTTTACTACCAGCGCGGAAATATTCTGCCCGCGCCTATAACTGGACAGCGTTTGTCCGCCGTAGTCAAAATTATCTTCGCTGTAATTTGCCCCAAAACGGAAACGAATTTTCCAGTCCTCGGTAATGCGGTCTATGCGGAAACGAAAATTAAGATACTGGGAATTGTATGTTTTTTCACCGTTGAAAAAACTGTTTAAACTTGTGCGGAAAACCCAGTAGTCCCAGTCATCTTCAATTTTTTCCTTTTTAGAGGCGGAACGATAATTTACGGATAAATTCCCGGCCATGGGCGTGCGGGCCATATAACGGATCAGACCTAATTTTAAATAATGAACCATCTTTTGACGTATAAGATCATCCGTATCGTCTTGAAAAGTGGTATAAGATAATGTGTCATTGATACCGCTAAAACGTTTTTCACCGTAAAAAGTTAGGGTGTATTCCCGGCCGTTGCTGGCCGTACGTTCCCGTGTAATAAGAATATGGATATCCGCGTCTTTACGGTCGATTACATAGTTGATAAAGGTGATTTCCGTACGGATATAATCGGTATCACAACTGCGGCAGTCGATAAAAACATTGGGATAATCATTTTGAGTTGAAGCGAGGCTGTCCGGAGAATTTGCTGCGGGCAGGACGGATACCAACATAATAAGAATCAGTATTCCACACAGAACAAGTTTCATCGAAACCTCCCGGTGTAATTGAACATAAGGAAATAATTCGGTTACAAAACTAATCTATATTAGTAGTGTCCGGTTAAAAATGGAGCTTATAGCAAAAATCAGTAATAGCAAGGATAGTTGGATTCTAATTAGAACACGACTTCACTTTAGGCCAAATCACTAACCCACCCCTTGCCTTCGGCTAATCCCCTCCCTAATCGCATTAGGGAGGGGAAGCCCCGACCTGTCGGGGTTGGGGAGGGTCAACAGTTTTTTTAAGTGTTCCAAATACGATTTGTGAGATCCATCGATAATTTAACCGGACACCATTGAATCTATATAGAAAATGTGAAAGATATATAAACCTTTACCGAGCCATTCTCAAAGGTCATCGCCGTCACCCAAAGTGTTGGGAGGCAAAGCATGATGGGGCCTCATGAGATAAAAAGCAGCAATCGCTCTGATAAGGATAAAATATGCATATACAGTTTGAAAAGAGAAATATCCGTGTGATTTTATGCGGCTATCGCACAATCACCAGTTTCTCAATGACTTCTTTGGAATCCTGTCCGTCGTCTAAAATAATTTTATACAGATATACGCCGTTGGCAACCGTATCGCCGTCCCGGTCGCGGCCGTTCCAGACGATATCGTCGTTATAACCGCTCACCGATATGCCGCGCAGTTCTTCAATCAGGCGCCCGCTGATGGTGTATATTTTAACTGTTACATCCGCGCCCGTGCGGTTGGTCTGAAAAGTGAAACGGGTGGATGTGCTGAACGGGTTGGGGTAGTTGATCACATCCGAGAGAGCAATGTTTTCCGATTTGACTACCTTGAAGGTAATCTCACGCTCGGAAGGGTTGTTCACATTGTCGTAAGCTAAAATATGCAGGCGGTGCTCGCCCTCTTTTACATTATCCAGCGGGTAGTTGATCGTTCCTCTGGTATAACTGTTCCGTTCGTAAACGAAGAAGCCGGACACATTTTGCGGCGGCTGATCATCGATTTTGAGCGAAATGAAATGCCCGGTCTGGTCGGTCATATTGATTCCGCTGTTGTCTTCTAACGTAGCGATAAGCACCGGATTCTCACTCACCAGATCCCCGGAGGTAAACTGTTCCTGATTCTCAAAATAGATGTCGATTTCCGGCCCTTCGGCGTCATCTATATTGGTCGAACCGTTGAACAGAAGACTGCTGTTGTAACCCAGAGCGGTTTGCGAGTTATCGTCGGTCCAGGCAAAAATCGTTACCCGTCCTGTGGGTTTGTTTTTATAACGGATCGATTTAGGCACAATAAAACGGCCGCTTAACAGCCCGGCCTGCACGGCCACTTCTCCTTTGAAAATAAGCGGGCCGTCTAAGGTTACCGGATCAAATCGTCCGCCGAGTTTAACCGAATCGTATCGGGCGTCGTTCACGATGAGCACCGCACCGCCGTCAAACGATGTGTTCCGCTGCCCATCGGTTAAGACTTCCGCCTCAATATCAACCTGACTGAGCGCTTTGAGCACATCGGGCTTTATGTTGTTTATCTGGATTTTGCCCCGCGGATCGGCCAGATGCATACTGGGGTCGGCAAATAAATGGTATTTCTGGTCGTTCACATTGGAATAGCGTGAATTGGGGGTTGAACTGCTGTAGATAGACGCCAGCCAGGCGTTACCCAGATGGGCGGATGGCCCCCCTCCGGGAAACAGATTTTTGTAAAAACGGGTGTTAAAAGCCGCGTTGTCTCCCGAATAAACCAAACGGGTGGCGGACAGAACGGCAATGGCGCCGCTTTCTTCCCGCCATATCATCGCCTCGCTGAAACTGGGGTCGTGCGGATCGTCAAATTTCCCGAAGTCACAGGTGGCGGCAACCACAAAAGTCAGTTTGCCGGGGTTATTCAGCCGCTCCAGATCGCGGCTCATATTGAATACATTCTCGTGTGCCCATTGCACGGGGGAACCGTGCCCCACATAATTCACAATTAAAGTGCCCTGATTAATGGTTTTAATCAGATCGTCATTCGCCTCCGGCTTTATGCGTCCAAAACCTCCGGGCACCGAAGGATAGGCGGACAGGTAAATTTTCTTTTTATTGAATTTTTTTAACTGGCTGAGACGGGCAAAGGACTCGGCCTGGTTTTGATGCATCCATTCGCTGCTGGAACGGGGCGTAATTTCATCGTCCGCCACCAGGGTGATCAGGGTTTGCCAACCCTCCTGCCGCGGGTTTTTTTCATAGGTGATGATTTTTTCGATCATTCGTTCGGCGTCCAGCGTGCTTTCGATGGGCAAACGACCGATTCCCAGATCGGGACTGAGGCTGCGAAAGGTATCGCTGTTGCTGTAATCCAGATCAACATAATACATGTCTGCGGTTCGGCTGTCGATTTCATGGTCGTCGTAAATCTCAAAGGGCGGTACGCGCATGGTGTCCGGCAAAGTAATATTGCGATAGTCGTAATGTCCGTCGCCAAACAACAGCACATAGGACGGCGCCGGGGTCTGCCAGTTCAGATAGGCGTAACGAATAAAATTACGCAAAGCGGTGGGATCCGGAACCGTGCTGTTAAAATTGAAATAGATTTCATCCATGGTGATAATTTTGCTGGTCAGTTCGCTGCGCAGTTCGGCCAGCTGTTGAGCATAGGGAACAAACGACTTGTGGGTGATGATGAGCATGTCGGCCTGCTGGTTCACATCCAATAAATCCTGACCGTGGTTGTAACGCGCCGGCGTTTGCGGAGCCAATACTGCCGAAGATCCCTGAGCCAGAACCAACAACGCCTGAGGTGTCTCAAAAACAGGCGTATCGAAACTTACGGCGCCGTTTTGGACGTTCAGGTTTTTATACAGGATTGTCGGGTTCACCGGGTCGGTTACATTAAACACATACACATCGCTGCCGGCCGAAAACCCGTTAACCGTATAACGGACAGGCTGCTGCCAGGTTTTTGTGTAAATGAGAAGCTGTTCGTTTTCTGCCGTAAATTCTCTTGGGTAATACAACTCAAACCAATCCAGATAGGCGCTGGATGATTCGTAACGATCCGCCGAATACTGAATATTGAGGATATTATCGCCGTTTTCCACAGAAGTCGGATCGGTAATGTCTTTGCTGTAGGTCTGGCGATTCTCTTCGGTAAAACTGACGTTGTTAAGCAGAGTGCGGCCATTCAGGGTTACGGTGAAGTAGTAACGGTAATTCTGATTATCCCCGTATTTGATCCCCGAACCGCCTTTTAAACGGATACGGAACCGCGGCAGCGCTCCGGGATTTTGGCTGGTGATCACGGAAAAGGTTTTGCTGTAGCTGTCGCTTAAACCGAAAAACCGGTTGCCGTACCAGTCCGGACCGGAAGCCAGCAGATTGTACAAGTCTTCTTCGAAATGATAACGGTCGTAAAAAAAATCGGCCGGCGCGGGATTGGTTTGCGGGGGAGGAATATCTTCTGCCATGGTTTTGGCGCCGCCTGCAGAATTGATGTTTAGCAGGTAGTAGTTAACTTTGGCGTAAGGATGTTGATGGAAACGGAAATCCTGCGCCTCTTCGGAATAGAACCAGCCGTTGACGTTTTTACCGTAAAACAGAATATAATCGCCGTCATCGAAGATTGTATTGCCGTTCGCGTCGTGCACAAAACGGGGAATCTCCATGGTATAGGGCGGGTTGTAATGGGTGCCGTTTACTTTGTAGCTCAGATAATGCCCGCCGTTGTTGTATAAGCGCACCGCATCTATGGATAAACCGGATGTATTGATTCCGGCGTCAGCGAGTACTGCCCGCGTAATTTTATACATGCCGTCTTCGGTAACCGGAATGCGGTACCAGTCACCGTCGCTCATCGAAACCTTTTTTAAGGCCAGCCGTTCTTTGCTCTGCCAGTTTTTAGCCTGATCAAAATTGAGCAGAATGGATTGATACAATGCGTCCAGTTTGCCCCGGCTGCGGAATTTTCCACTCCGGCCCGGCGGCGGGGTAAACTCGATAAGCAGACGCATCCGCTTATGGAACTGTACTGTTTTTGTAGCAGGCGAATATTGCAGCGGCGTGAGCTGAATTTTCTCAATGGCGATATCGCGGAATTTCCCGCCGTCGGCATGCAGGATGGTTTGCTGCGGATAGAGGCGTTCACTATTGTACACAGAGGCGTCTTGTATATATATGAAACGGGAAATCCCCTGTTTGTTTTGCCCCATTTCGGGAAGAGGCGCCAAATTCACATTGCTAAACGTGGTTTTGTCGCTTTCGAGTAGGGTTATACGGACCGCGCTACCTTTCGGTTTACCCACCGTAAAACTGCGCCAGGGAATATCCGGCATACCCGGTTCGCCCGCACTAAAGGCCATATCAAAAACGGCGCGGTTGAACATTTTTCCGTCTGTTTCGATTTCATTCAGCCGGAAGTCCTGCGGCTGCCAGTCGATAACGATACGGCTGGCCGATTGTTCGATGATTTTAACGTCTGGATATAGGGTCGCTGTATTTTGGGCAAAAAGGGCCAAAGGGAATAGAAAGGCCGGCAATAGCGACCGCTTAAAACTGGATATCATTCGTTACTCCTTAAATATACCGGGTAATAAAATCACAGTCTGCAATTTAAACCGCTGCGGAATATCATTCAATAGAAAAAAACGGTATCGTTTTAAACCGAATTTTGCGGGCGATTGTTCCCGCCAGATGTGTTAAATAGTGTAATACATTTTAAGATAACCGGTTACATAGGTACTGCTGCTGCTGATAGAATCGTTCAGGTGAGCCAGCGCAATGGAGGTAAAAAAAATCAAACGACGGCTGCCGGCGTAGGTCAGGCTGATATAGGGGCCCTGATTGGTGATTTCGCGCGATTGTTTTTTGATCGGGATATGCCGCCATTCGCGGCGCAGGTAATAGGTGTAGCCCAGGCGTAAATTGAATTTATAAAACCGTTTGTTCAATAAAAACACATTGAAAAATTGAGATTCGTACGATTGAACCACACGCTGGGCAAACAGCTCTTTGTAAAAGGTACCTTTATCTTCCAGCTCCAGCCGGACAAAGAAACCGGCGTAATTGGCCGCAAAATAGCGAAAGGTAAGCGAGTCCGATAATATGTATTTACGAAAAATAAAACTGCGCGGCGTTTGCTCGGGCGCTTCGAAGTCGTACACCGTGTAATTGGCCAACACTTGTGTGGTTAACGTATTGGAAAGACGATCGTGCCGATAGTGGATTTTCGGGCTTAGTTTGTACACCCTGTTCCAGTTGTTGGCCGAACTTCGTTCCTTAAAAATATAAATCTGATGAAACAGGTAGGCGTAGCCCAGCCATTCCATAGTAAGCACAGGGCTTAATTGCTGCCGGTATCGCAAAGTGAAAATGAAACGCTGTTCGTCGCGATCGTCTTTGTTGCGCTCATCGGGCGTGTCGTATTGCAGTTTCACGTACGAAAAATCCCCGTAAAGGCTTTTCTTGCTGCTAAATTTACGGGTAATCTGAAACCCGATGGCGGTCTCGCGGGTACGGCTGTCGGTAATGGTGCCGGTAATATCCTGTGTTTCGTCGTTGGTGCGCAGATACGCCTGCAGCTGGGTTTGCCCTCCCAAATACAAATAGCGCAGCTGATTTTCAATATAAACAATGTCGCGTACACTCACGTAGGCCAGATTGCGCGACATTAACCGGGTAAGCAAAGCCAGACGGTTGGCGGAAGAAATATTGTAAAAGAGCTGATTCTTTAACTCACGGTGGTTAATACGCGCCCGGCTGATACCGCTTAAATCGGCTGTGTAATTTTCTTTGTTTATCTCGCTAAAGATAACAGCCAATGAATCGTGGGTATAACGGTTAAAGCGCGTCATCGTACGGAACTGGAAGCTGTTTTCATAGTTACGCAGGTTCCGGTAAAAATCATAATCCGAATGCGCTTCGATATCGCTGGTATAATTTCCCAATTCAAAACGGGAAATACGTCCTCGCAAGCCCACATCCCAGCCCCATTCGGTTTTGGAACGCGTTTGCAGCTGCTGGTACCCGATATACGGGTCCAAAGAAAAACCGGGAGTACCGTATCGCGCCGTAAGGCCCAGAGCGTGATTGGCATAGGTGTTTTTGGTCGAAACCTGCTCGTCGTTCTGCAGCCATGAATCGGCATACAGCCCCAGTTTTACAGCGGCAATATTGCGGTAAAACGTACCCCGGAAATTGTGCTCGTCTTTCCACAGCTTGCTCAAAGCGTTGGGAACCAGCAGATTGCTGCGGAATTGTTCTCTTACGTTCCACTCCCACACGGATCCTGGCCGGTTGTTCAGTTCAAATTGAAAGTACCAGTTCCAGGTGGACTGCTGTTTTTGGAATTCGCTGTTAAAATAAGGTTGGTTGGTTAGGGGATTGACGGAAACCGATTGAGCGGATAATGGATAAAGCGCAGAAAAAAGCAACATCAGGGATATGATTGCAGCCCGGCAAGCGGCGGAACCGCATGCGGCAGTCCGGCAGTCCGATAGTATATTACATTTGCCGAAATTTTTTATTGTAAGTTGCATAATACAGGACATTGCTTTCGTGCTCCGTACATCGCACCCCGTAAGTCGGCGCGAACAGCGGATTGAAAAGTTAAATTTGCGCTAGTCACCGCCAAAGTTAGTGCACCATATCCTATTAGCGCAGCCCGGAGACGGCCGTACTACAAAATATGGATATTATTTGTCCTTATCATCGATTTGAATTTTATAGACCTTTTCACCTTCTTTTTTCATGTTGTATTGTTCACGGGCAATCTTTTCGATGTAGGCATCCAGATGAAGTTTAACTTTTTCGCTATCCAGAGCCGCTTTGGTTCGTTCCAGCGCTTCAATCTCTTGCTGCAGGCGTTCTTTTTCTTTGCTTTGCTCCAGTAAGCGGATTGTTCCGCGCGGGCCGCTCAGAAAAAAAACAAGCAGCAGAGCTGCCAGTGCCAAAAAGAGCAGGTACGGCCACATGCGGTTGGGTCTCTCGGAGGGCCTAGCGCTTCTGCGTCGGGTTGTTTTGGTTCTCATTATCATTCCAACCTGCGAAAAATACTTCGATTGCCATTAAAAGAAAAAAAGGGCGTTCTAATATACGCCCTTTTTTATATTTACTACGGTTTATCGTTTGAAGGCTTTTCGGCCCAAAAATACAGCGCTATCGCCCAGCATATCTTCGATACGAAGAAGCTGGTTGTATTTGGCAATGCGGTCGCTGCGCGAAGCGGAACCGGTTTTAATCTGGCCGGCATTGGTGGCAACAACCAGATCGGCGATCGTGCTGTCTTCCGTTTCGCCGGAGCGATGCGAAACCACGGCCGTGTAAGCCGCACGGTGTGCCATATCGATAGCTTCCAGCGTTTCCGTAACCGTACCGATTTGATTCAGCTTGATCAAAATGGAATTAGCGACGCCGGAATCGATTCCTTTTTTGAGCAAGGTTGTGTTTGTAACAAAGATATCATCACCCACCAACTGAATTTTAGCCCCCAGCTTGTCGGTCATTATTTTCCAACCGTCCCAGTCGTTTTCATCCAAACCGTCTTCGATGGAAATAATGGGGTAAGTGTCCACCCATTTGGCATAGTAATCCACCATTTCTTCGCTGGTTAATTCTTTGTTCTCGGAGGCCAGCACGTAGCGTTTTTTTGTTTTATCGTAAAACTCACTGGAAGCGGGATCGAGACAGATGTAAATATCTTCGCCCGCTTTGTACCCGGCCCGCTCGATAGCTTGCATAATAACCTGCAGGGCTTCTTCGTTTGATTTTAAATCCGGTGCGAATCCGCCTTCGTCACCCACGGCGGTATTGTATTTTTTATCCGAAAGCACTTTTTTGAGCGTGTGAAAAACTTCCGCGCCCATACGCAGAGCTTCTCTGAATTCCGGTGCGCCGGCCGGGGCGATCATAAATTCCTGTATGTCCACATTGTTATCCGCGTGCTTACCGCCGTTCAGAATATTCATCATCGGAACAGGCAAGGTTTTGGCGTTTACCCCGCCTATGTATTGATACAATGGCAAATTCACCGATTCGGCGGCAGCTTTGGCCACAGCCATAGAAACGCCCAAAATAGCGTTGGCGCCCAGCTTTCCCTTGTTGTCGGTACCGTCCAGTTCAATCATCAACTTATCCACATAGGGCTGGTCGGTGGCGTCCAGACCGATTAACTCATCGGCGATGATGTCGTTCACATTTTGTACGGCCTTCAACACGCCCTTGCCCATATAACGGCTTTTGTCGCCGTCCCGTAATTCCACGGCCTCGTTTTCTCCGGTGGATGCGCCGGAGGGAACGGCCGCCCGGCCCATACTGCCGTCTTCCAGATACACTTCCACTTCCACGGTGGGGTTGCCCCGTGAATCCAATATTTCCCGTGCATAAACTTCTTCGATGTAGCTCATTTTTATCTCCTGATGTTAGGTAGGCTGAATATTCGTTAAAGATCGGCAAAAAATACGCATAAGCGACTTGCCTTGCAAGAAATTATAATCATTATCAGCTATCGGCTATCGGCTATTAGCTATTGGCTATTGGTTGCCTGCCCTAATCCCGCCCGAGCGGGACGAAGGGTCAGTTTTCAGTTATTAAGTTATTGAGTTATTAATAAGTTGTTGGGTTGTTAGCGTTCTCCGTTCGTATATCGTCAATCGCCCGCCACAGGCGGACAGGTTAATCGATATTCGGAATTCCGGTCTTTTGGCTGTTGGCTACGTTCCCTGAGCCTGTCGAAGGGTCGGCTTTCAGAGCGCAAGATAAATCTTGCGATACTTTGTGCCTGTATGGGTTAACCACAGAGCGAACAGGAAACACAAAGGATTTTTATTCTTAATTTTTCATTCTTAATTCTTAATTAATTCCAATTATTCTTCCCTGTGAACAATTGTGGCGGCCGCCTGATTGGTTGGAAACACAATCGCTTCGGCTATCTGCACGTGGGACGGCCGGGTAACGATAAAGGTCACGATATCCGCGATATCCTGACCGGTCAGCGGGCGCATACCTTTGTACACGTTTTTGGCTTTTTCCTTATCCCCGTCAAACCGCACGATGCTGAATTCGGTTTCCACCAAGCCCGGATCAACCGTGGAAACCCGGATCGCTGTGTTTACCAAATCGATACGCAATCCTTTTGTAATGGCGTCCACGGCATGTTTGGTGGCGCAATATACGTTGCCGCCCGGGTAAACCTCATGCCCGGCAATGGAACCGATGTTGACAATGTGGCCGCGGTTTCGCCGGATCATACCGGGAACAACCGCCCGTGTCATGTACAGAAGGCCTTTTACATTGGTATCGATCATGGTTTCCCAATTATCAATATCTGCTTCGGGAATCTTCTCAATACCGCGGGCCAGACCGGCGTTGTTAATCAGAATATCAATGGCCTGCCATTCTTCGGTAAGGCTGTCCACCATTTTAAAAACATCTTCTTTTTTTCGTACATCTACCGTTTTTACAAGTACCGATATGTGATACTTATTTTCCAGTTCCCGGGCGATTTGATGCAGGCGTTCCGAGCGTCTGGCGGCTAATATGAGATTGGAACCTTCTTCAGCCAGGGCATAGGCACAGGATTGACCGATACCGCTGCTGGCTCCTGTGATCAGACTGGTTTTGTCCGAAAGTTTTTTCATAGGTTAATTTCCTTATCGGTTAAGATTAAATTTCGTAATTTATTAAAATTAATAAAATTTAAAATGTAAGAAAACTTAAATATTCCTACCATTTCGATTGCTTGCATTGGTATTAAATTAACTGTATTTTCCGGTACCGTAATTTAATCTGTAATAAATCTCTCAATTTGTTAAAACAATGATAAAAAAAGTCCTCACCATAGCCTTGTTGCTGGCCATACCGGTCTTGCTTTTCTCTCAACAATACAATTTTAAAATATATAATCAGTTAGAGGATTTTAATCTGAATCAGGTATTGGCGCTCTATCAGGATAAGACGGGTTTCCTGTGGGTGGGTTCTGCCGTAGGGCTTTTTCGTTACGATAGTGAGAACTGGCTTCGATATGATTTGAACGAGGGGTTACCATCTAATGAGATCTCCGCTATTGCAGAAGATGATTCGTCACACTTATGGGTAGGTACTTCGTATGGCCTGGTTCGTTTAAATCTTAACAATGTAATTCATCCTTTGGTGGATTCTACTCTGTATTTCCACGGTGAAGAAATTGTCTATGTACGTTTTCTGGCTAACCGCTTGTGGGTAAGCATAAGCGATAAAGGACTGTTCGTCGGTAAGACCGGCCATTTTGAAACCGTACCTATCCCGGAACTCAAGAATGCATCTGTTTTTTCCATGGAAGAGGATGCATTGGGAAATATCTACGCAACTTTGGATAACGGCCACATCGTGATACTGGACGAACAGGGAAAAAAGAAGCACATTATCAAACCACCGGATGAGAAGGAAGCTTTTAGCTGCGTGCTAACCGGCAGGGAAGAAGAACCCATACTGGCTTCCACAAATGGCTTGTATCGTTTTAATCCGATAAACCGACAGTTGCGCCCCTTTGAAACAGGAACGGATCAGGTTAAAAACTTGTACATATTCTCTTTATTAAAAGACAAAGAAGGCACTATTTGGGCCGCTACTGATTCGGGAATAGTCAGGATACGGCAAAAAGATAAAGAGGTAGAGCGAATAAATAAGCTAAATGGCCTGCCTGATGAAATGATATACTCGCTGCTCATTGACAGGGAACAAAATATCTGGATTGGAACATATACGGCCGGATTAGTAAAACTGGCCTTTCGGAATATACTCACCTACAACGAAGATATCGGGTTAGAATCCAATGTGGTAAACAGCATTATTGAAACTGAGATTGGGACTAAACTGGTTGGTACAGACGCAGGAATATTTAAGATTAAAGAGCTTCATTTACAGAGAGACCCACGCTTTAGGAAATTAGACAAAGACGTGATCTGGGTTTTATATAAAGATCGACAGGGAAATATTTGGGCTGGCGGTGAATACTTTTTATCGAAATGGGATAAAAAAAAGAAAAAACTCAAATTTTATACACCGACAAAAGAGCTTTTTGTCATATTTGATATAATGCAGGATCGTCAAGGAAAGTACTGGTTTGCTACTTCTTCCGGCTTATTTCTTTATAGGAAAAGAAAATTTATCTTACAAGATGAATTTGCAGAGCACAAAATTAAGCAGGTGCTCACTATAGAAGAATTACGAGATGGTGAGATTTTATTAGGCACCGATAACGGTTTGGTAAGATATGACGGGAAAAAATTTACCTTTATACAAAAAGAAGATGGTTTGCCGGACCGTCTGGTGCATACGATTCACGAAGACAAAAACGGACGATTGTGGTTGGGGTGTGACAAGGGATTAATCGAAGTTAAAGATGACGGCTTTTGGCTTTATGGCAAGGATGATGGATTGCATGGTACCATAATAGCCCAAATACTTGAGGATGGCCAGGGCGCCCTGTGGCTTTGCGGAGATCAGGGACTTCAGCGTTTCGAAAACGGAAAAATTACATTTTTACTTACCCGCCACGATGGGTTAGTTGGTGAAGAATTTACAACTCAAAATTCTTCCCTTATTGATAGCAAAGGCGTTTTTTGGCTTGGCGGATTCGGCGGATTAACCGTTTATAATCCTAAAAATACGAACAATAGCCCAATCGCTCCCAAAATATATCTGAAAAAAGCTGCTTATCAGCGTGATTCATCCAACACCTTTTCTTTTATTGATAAGAAAAAAGCGATCATTCCTTTTTCGAACAATAACATTATTTTTGATTTTAACGGAATCTATTTCCGGGATGAGAATGAATTGAGTTTTCTATACAAATTAGAAGGTGTAGATAACGGCTGGCAACGTATCGACCGACTGGGAGAAGTTCGTTATAATAATCTTTGGCCGGGTGACTATCATTTTAAAGTAAAGGCAATGCTTAAACACAATAAGGTTACTTCGGAAGAAATAGAAAAAGTATTTGTGATTGAAAAACCGTTTTATCTCACTTACTGGTTTATTGCCGCATTAGTCGGACTCTTATTATTCCTCGGTCTGTTGGTAATCCGCATCAGGACAAAACGGATAAGGCGTCTGAATAAACGGTTAGAGGCGAAAATTGCCCAGCGAACTAAAGAACTGGCCGTTACCAAAGCATTCCTTGAAAACATTATTGAACATGTAGGTAGTGCCATTATTGCCGTAGATAACAAAAATAAAATATCTACCTGGAACAAACACGCCAGTCGCGTGTTCGGTTATGCCAAAGAAAAGATGATCGGCAATTCCATATCCGTATTAGATGACGCCGAAGATGCGTATGCATTTTCGGAATTGCTGGAAGAAGTAAAAAAATCCGGTGAAATTCTGCAATTGGAAATGCAAAAAAAGAATGAAAAAGGCCAGACATTGGACCTTGTTGTAAATGCCACACCTTTATATGATGAAAACGATCAACTGTTCTCGGTTAGTTTTGCGATGGAAGATTTCAGTGAACGAAATCGGTTGATCGACACGGTGATAAACAGGGAAAAAGCTCTTGCCGGTATCACGGCGTTAAATCGACTGTTGGCTACACTTTCGCACTATTTTAATAATTCGATTATGGCTATCAATGGAATGGCCCAGTTGGCCAACCTGGATGAAAAATATTACGAAAAGTTCCTGCGAACCACAGAAACGCAGGTAACTCGTATACAGGCCGTACTGAAAAGTTTATCCGGCCTGGTGCAACAGCTCAATTTAAAAACCCGTGATTATGTGGGAGAGAGCAACCGCTTGTTTGATATCGAAAAGGAAATCGATTCATTTCTTAAAACCCTTCAAAAATAACCACTATATTTGAATAAATTCAATTTTTTTGAATAAAGCGACTTTATAATGGTAAAAAAGGTAAAGATGTCAATCACGAAATTTTCTAATGAAAAGGATGCCATCTTGGCCTGTCAATCGGGACAAATAGAAGCTTATCGCTATTTAGTAGAAAAATATAAAACGAGAGCTTATCATACCGCGTTGATGTTTACCAAAAACCGGGATGATGCTCTGGACCTCTCACAGGAAGCTTTTGTACACGCTTATCGTGCTATCGATCGTTTTGATCCGCAGAAGAACTTTTATACCTGGTTTTATCGAATCCTTAAAAATTTGTGTATCAATTATGTGAATCATAAAAGAAATACCCGCAAGGTAAAAGAACAAATCGGCCGGGATAAGGTGACGGATTTCACTGGTAATTCAGCAGACAATCCGGAACAGATTTTCGAACAGAATGAACGCAGCCAACTCTTGTGGAATGCTTTGAATGCGTTGAAAGACAACGATCGGGAAATCATTATTTTAAAGGATTTTGACGGGATGTCTTATGCGGAAATCGCCGACACGCTTGGGATACCGGCGGGCAGTGTTATGTCGAGACTGTATTATGCCCGTCAGCGTTTGTTGCGAAAATTGGAGAAAATAGATGAAGTATTCTGAAATAAACTGCCAGCAAGCACAGATACTTATCATGGGTAAAATAGACGGAGAATTGCCGGCAGAAGAGAACCGCATTTTGGACGAACACCTGGCCGTGTGTTCAAAATGCAAATATGAATACGAACGTTTCGTCCAACTAAAAAAAGGAACATCCGAGATGAAATTTGAAATCTTACCCGAAGTACAATGGGATGCATACTGGGATCAGGTGTACAATAAAATTGAACGCGGAATCGGTTGGATTCTCTTTTCTATCGGTTTCATTTTAGTGGCATCTTTTTGGGGTTACCAGGCTCTTGAAGGATTCTTCATGGATCCCAAACAGCCGACCATACTGAAAATCGGTGTGGGAGCTTTAACATTGGGACTTATTTTTCTGTTTGTATCTGTACTGCGTGAAAAGCTTATGGTAAAGAAAGTAGATAAATACAGGAGCGTACAACGATGATAGTAACCACGACACCGGACATCCCCGATCACAAACTGGTAAAGGTATTGGGCATTGTAAAAGGTAACACGATCCGTGCCCGCAACATAGGTAAAGATATTCTGGCGGTTTTTAAAAACTTAATTGGCGGCGAAATTGAGGAATACACCAAGTTGATGGCTGAGTCCAGAGAACAGGCGCTGGATCGTATGGTAAAACAAGCCGAATCAATGGGCGCCAACGCAGTGATAGGAGTCCATTTTACAACATCATATATTATGGCCAATGCCGCTGAGATTCTGGCCTTTGGTACTGCTGTAATTATAAAAGAACAATGAGATGCAGCATAGTTTATTCAATTGATCTATGGCTGCCACACAAGTATCCTTTGCCGTCAGAAAGAAACCGGATGAAGTAAGGATTCGATAAAGAATTTACTTGAAATTATCCCCATAATGTTTTAAAATATGAAACAAATCATTCCAAAATGTTTCATAACGCGGAGCTTCCATAAATGGGGCTAACCAATAATCATTTTACTGAAGTAATTCTCGACTCACTGGGCGAAGGCTTGTTCACGGTTGATAAAGAATTTCGTATAAACACATTTAATCGGGCCGCGGAACGCATACTGGGTATAAAAAAAGAAGAAGCAATCGGCGATTATTGTAAAAATGTAATGAAATCCATACGCTGCTTTGAAGAATGCCCGCTGGGCCGTGTTTTGGAAACCGGAAAAAACATCTACGATTTTGAAAGCGAGCTGCATCATCGTTCCGGCAGAAGCATCCCGGTTAAAATTAATGCCGCAGTGTTAAAAGATTACGATAATTCTCCCATAGGCGGCGTCATTTCCTTCCGCGATATGTCTTACCTCGAAGCTATTAAAAGCGATTTGTTAACCCGTTCCAATTTTCACGGCATCATCGGCCAGGATAAGAGTATGCAGGAAATCTATACGCTTATCGAAGAAGTGGCAGAATCGGATTCCAATGTGCTCATTCAGGGAGAATCCGGCACCGGTAAAGAGATGGTTGCCGATGCCATTCAAAAGACCAGCCGCCGCCATGATAAACCGTTTATTAAAATAAACTGCTCGGTTTTTCCACCGCAAATGCTGGCCAGCGAATTGTTCGGTCACGTGAAAGGCGCCTATACGGATGCCATAAAAGACAGGGTTGGCCGATTTGAAATGGCCGATGGCGGGACTATTTTTTTAGATGAAGTTGCCGAAATGCCTCTGCAAATGCAGGTACAGTTATTGAGGGTTCTCCAGGAAGGAACCTTTGAACGAGTGGGGGAATCCATTACCCGTAAGGTGAATGTCCGCGTTATAGCCGCCACCAATAAAAATATTGAAGCGTGTCTGAAGGATGGTTCTTTCCGGGAAGATTTGTACTATCGGCTGAATGTAATTCCTGTGTATGTCCCCCCTTTAAGGGAACGTAAAAGTGATATTCCGCATCTGGTGCAGTATTTTATCAACCGACTTTCACTCATTCAGGGTAAAAAAGTGGATGAAGCCGATGACGAGGCCATGGATATTCTGGTTGGGTACGATTGGCCCGGAAATGTTCGTGAGCTGGCCAATGCCATCGAATATGCTTTTGCCCGGACAAAGGATAATGTTATTCATGCCTCAAAGCTGCCTCCCCAGGTTCGCCTGGGATCCTGTGTGAAAAGCGGAAATAATCAGCCTATAGGACGAAACAATCACAATAATCATAGCGAAGAGTACATCACTATTCGGTCTGCGCTGGAACGAAACCGTTGGAACCGTTCCATGGCCGCGCGTGAATTGGGTATGGGTAGAACAACGCTATGGCGTAAAATGAAAGCTCTGGGTCTGGAGATAGGATAATGGTTTATGGCCCATATCGACTTTAAAGGTATTGTTTCAAATAAAACGTTTTGTTTCTTTTGATAAAAATCCTCATCTTTATTATTTTCAATTTGTTATAGCCTCTTTTGTTTCAATGCCGGAACAAATTGTTATTTTTTAAATTTACCCAGCCACGTTATACCAACGATTAAAACTGGCACATCGTTTGCTAATAGAGTGTTTGAGGTAAATTATGTCCGAAATGTTAGGAAACAGATATTTTCTTGCCCGGCAATTCGACAAAGCGCTGCAATATTTCGAAGCCGCATTGTTGGAATCGCCCGATAATAATCGAATTAAAAAGAGGTTAATTATTTGTTACATTCACGTCGGTCAAATTGAACGTGCGCTAAGCTTCTTTTATGATATTGTAAAAATAGATCCCTTTATCATCATCAATACCGACCCTTATTATGATGATTGCCCCTGTCTGGACATGATTCCGGGCTGGGAATCCAAACTGAATAAAGACAGCCCTAAAAGCGATTTATACGAAACATTGGGCATGCTTTATTTATTCTGCGATAAGGATAAATCCATTACTTATTTCCGAAAAGCCCTGAATCAAACCGCCTATAAAGCTACGATAAGCTCTATTCTTAAACGACTTACCTCAATCGACTCTATGCAAGCGCATTGATTTTTTTAATTCACCTACCTATGCGCCGTATTTATTTGACGATTTTTTATTATTTTACTAATTTACCATATCTTATTAAAAAACAGGTTAACAATTTGGATATATTGGCGTTTGGTGCTCATCCGGATGATGTGGAACTTTCTTGCGGAGGTACGCTGCTAAAGCTGGCCGAACAGGGATACAGCACCGCAATTATCGATCTGACCCGGGCGGAACTGAGTACTCAAGGCAACCCGGAACAGCGCAGGCAGGAGGCTGAAACAGCAGGCCGGATACTTAAGGTTGCCTTAAGAGAAAACCTGATGTTCCCGGATGGCGGCATCGTAAACAACGAGGAAAACCGGCTGCGGGTGATCGAAACCATCCGTAAACACAAACCGCAAATTGTTCTGGCTCCGTTTAATCAGGATCGCCATCCGGACCATGAGCATACTTCGCAGTTGGTACGCGAATGCTGTTTTTATGCCGGGCTGGAAAAAATACAAACCCGCTCTGAACCGCACCGTCCGCACACGGTGTTGTATTATTTTCAGCACTGGGTTGAACAACCCGTCTTTATTGTGGATATTAGTGATACCTTCGAAACAAAAATGGAAGCTGTAAGAGCGTATAAAAGCCAGTTTATCCGAACAGAAAAAAATACAAAAGAAACTTTTATTAACCGACCCGAGTTTCTTCAATCTATTAAAAACAGAGCGGAATATTTCGGTTATCAGGCAGGCGTGCGCTATGGTGAAGCGTTCCGTGTTCGATTACCGATTAAATTAGACAACCTTATGGATATCTTTGCGTAGGTTGTTCATAGAAAACTGATGTGGAGATACAGATGGAATTTCATTTTGACGACAAAACCCTTGGCGAAATCGAAAAGGTTCTGGAAACGAAATTTGCCAAACGGGGCAATCAATACAGGGCGGTACTTTTGAATACGGAACAGGAACGCAAGCTGATTATCGAAATTTATCCGGAGATGTCTATCGGCAGCAAAAAGGGTAATCTGGTTTCGATCTTTACGCAAGCTTCCCACGTGCAGTTGCATTTTTGTAAAGGGGTTGTCGTAAGCGATTTACTGGGCGAGGTAACCTTTATTGCCGAACACAAAGGACACCTGTCCGGAATCGTAGTGGAAAAACAGGCCGCTTGCTCCACTTTTACCAATGTGGACGCCAGTTTGCTTTCCGGTGATTTTGAAAAACTGGCTCCGGAAGTAATGCTCTCCGGCATCGCCCTCTCTTTGGCCGAGCATCTACTGGAAGAAGAACCAGGCAAAGATGAATGAGCTGCTGAAACAATATAAGAGCTACCTGATATTTGAACAGAATCTATCTTCCCATTCCGTGGACGCTTACATTCGCGACATTCAACGCTTTTTACATTACCTGCAAAGAATAGGCGTTCCCACTCCCTTAGAGGCAACTTCCCAACACATCCATCGAATGGTGCGGATACTTACCCAACTGGGGTTGTCGCCATCCACACTGGCGCGCAATGTTTCTTCCATTCGGGGATTTTATCGTTTTCTGATTGGTGAAAACCTGACGGAAAATGATCCTACCGAGGGGGTAGATCGGCCTAAAACAGCGCGCCGTTTACCATCGGTACTTTCCTTTGATGAAGTCCGCCAGATTCTCGCCGTACCCGATACGTCGACCACGTTGGGTCTGCGCAACCGGGCCATGCTGGAAACCATTTATGCCTCGGGTTTGCGTATCTCGGAACTCTTAGGGCTTAAAATATCTTCCGTCTATTTTGATCAGAATATCCTGCGTATAATGGGCAAGCGCAGCAAAGAACGGTTGGTGCCCGTTTCCGACAATGCACTGGACTGGATCAACCAATATCTGGAACGGGCACGACCCTATTTGGACCGAAAAAAACGGGGAGAGGGGACTCTGTTCCTTTCGGTACGCGGTACCGCCATGAGCCGCATGGGCTTTTGGAAAATTTTAAAAGCGTGTTTACAGGAAACGGGGATTCGCAAAGAAATACATCCGCATACCTTCCGCCACTCCTTTGCCACACATTTGCTGGAAAACGGCGCTGACCTGCGGGCGGTACAGGAAATGTTGGGACACGCCGACATAAGCACAACGCAAATCTACACGCATCTGGACCGTAACTTCCTGCAGCAGGAATATCAAACCTATCATCCTCGGGCATAATGAAATGGATTGAAGGATTATTGAATGGATGGAATAATGGCGGAAGACGCAATGTTGAAGTAAAGGAATAATACATCCAACCCACACCAAGCACTCCATCACTCCAATACTCCAAAAGTCGCCATTCATCAATTCAATTTTTACCGCCGTTTGATTGCTTGTACAAAATACAGGTCTTCTTTTTCTTCATAGTCTTCCACATCAAAACCGGCCAGCTCAATTATTTGCGTCAGTTCTGCTGCCGGCGGCATTTTGTGGCTGTGGATTGGGGGCTCCGCTCCCCGATGCAAATGGTTTAGCCCTTTATGATCCATAAAATGGAGAATAAAAAAGCGACCGCCCGGAACCAGTATGCGATAAAACTCCTTGAGAGCCTTCTTTTTATCTTCCAGATGAGGAATGAACCGGAAACAAAATATGGTGCCAAAAGAACGTTCTTTAAAACCGATGTCATGCCCGTCGCCTTCGGCATAGTACACCTCTCGATAAGAGATGTGCTGCACTTTCGCCCGCATTAACATGTTAAAAGCGATATCATATTCGACAATACATTTTTCATTTTTGATTTTGTCGTACAAAAAAGGAATCAGGACACCGGTGCCGCTTCCTGCATCCAGCACCGGCGCCTGCAACTCAGGTATTCGCTGGTCGAAAATTTTCCTTAATTTTTGGTTTGATTTTTCATGATGATTTTTCGACCAGTCTTTAGCTATTTTTTCAAAAAAAACTTTAGCGGATTCCATAGTTTATCTTACTTTCCGTTAGGTATGCAAATCCGGACTATAATACTGCGGATATTTTTCCTCTACGAAACGCATGACCAGAGGAATAGCGATAATTTGCAAAGCGATACCGGGCAAACCGCTGGCGACGATACCCAGCGAAAACAGAGGATGTTCCCAACCGAAGAGCGGCGCTATAAAAGAAACCAGCAAAAAAAGAAACAACCGATCAAACAACAGAACAGTGAGCAGCGTCAGCCAGACATTCATTTGCTTGTGGAACCGCAGATAGGAAGCGCCCAGCGCAATAACAATCAGCTCCGCGATGACCACGGGTAATACAGGAGGAACCAGGGGCGGCATACCTGTTAACAGCCAGGATGTCATCGGCGCAATAAGGGCTAAGGCGAGTGCAAATTGCCAGCTTAGCAGCATTGCTCCGGTGGTTACCGGTAAAAACATGGGTAAAAATACCGCGCCCAACCCCAGCAAATGGAATAACTGGGGCAGTGCAACGGCCAGAGCGGCAAAAAAAGCCGTAAGCGGGATTTGTCTTAAATCTTGCTCTTTCATTACTGCGCAACCCTAAAGTTCAAAATCGATACCGGCCAAAATATGGAAGCGCGGCGCACTGTAGCCGCTGCTCACCAAATAGGAACGGTCTAAAATATTCAACAGTTTTAAGGATAAACCAAATTGACGAAATGAATAGTTGAAAGCCGCATTCAGCAGGAAATAGTCGGGCAGAGGTTTTTGATGATTATTCAAGGCATATAAATCCTGCACATATTTACCGTACAGAATAACCGAAAATGATTTCCAGCTTCTGCCAGCCATATATTTTACCTGATGCTTAGGATTATAAGCGGTTAAATCATCGGGATTAAGATAAGCATAACTCAACTGTACTTTCCAGTGTCCGAACGGTTGAAATTGTATTTGCGACTCTATGCCGGTTTGTGTGGCGGCGCCGCTGTTCTGGAATTGGTTGGGCGGGGTGGCCGGCACTAATTGAATAATATTATCCACCTGATTCCTGTAAAAGGCCACACGAAGCCGGGTGGTTTTATTCAGTGTATAGGTTAGGCCGGCTTCGTAAGTTTGTACGGATTCTTCTTTCAGAGCCTCGTTGGCTGAAGGGAAGAGGTATAACTCCCGCATGGTGGGGAAGCGGAAACCAGATTTGTAAGCCGCATAAATGCTGTAACTCTGTGCCGGCTGCAAGGTCACCACAGCCAGGGGAGAAACACGGCTGCTAAAGGAAGTTAACGTTTGGTAGCGTAATCCCGCTTTGATTTGCAGAAACCGGGCCGGCTGATAAAAGCCAAGCAGATAAGCGCCGAGGCTTTGGTATGCTTTTTTATCTTCTTTTACAACCGGCGCCCCCCAGGGCAGTTTGGCGAAGGGATTTTTGGCCTGCCCGCCGTAATACAGCACGTCGATACCGCCGGCAAATTGTAAACGGTCGCTGTAGTTCCAAAACTGATATGAGGAAAGGCCGTAGCTGAAATCATTGGATTTAAACCCGTCGTAAAAACGGTGATAGCCAAAGTTGGCGTATAACTGGGTGGTTCCCTGCCAGTTCTTATGCCGGTTATCCAATTTTATCTCACCCGTACCGCGTTCTATTTTGGCATACGTGCCCAGTCCGGCCGGATCCTCCTGCCCGCGCGAAGGATCGTCAAAAGAATACGGTACCCAACGCCCGCTGACGCTTAGATTCCATTCGGGTGTAAACTGCCAGGCCCAACCGCCCTGCAAGCGCAGCGCCTTAAATCCGCTTTGAGCGATATGACCGTCGGTTTGCTGAGAGCGGGCGGTAAGATAAAGGCCGTGCGCTCCGAATTGTTTACTCAGGTTCAGTCCGTAATCATAAGTGCCGAAGGAACCGCCCGTCATAGATAAACGCATTAATCGGTTGTAATCGGGTTGGGTAACGATATTTACCACCCCGCCCATGGCGTTACCACCGAAAACCGTGGATGAAGCCCCGCTCAAAATTTCCACCTGTTGAACATCGTCCGCTCCGTAAACGTCTGGCAGGGGATGGCCGAAAATACCCATAAAATCCGGATGGCCGTTTAACAATACCAGCACGCCCGTATTGGGCTGCCCGCCCAAACCACGCAGGTACAACTGACCCGACCCCTGCGGACCTACGCCGTAACCGATTACTTTTTTTTCCATCACATACGCAGAAGGAAATTCGATATCCACCATTTCCAGAGCCGAATGTGTGGCCAGCTTTTTAATGCGTTCGGCAGGAATAACCTGATAGCCGTAAGCTACATTGCGAAGGGAAACGGAATAGCGATTGGCAATGACCACAATGGAATCGGCCGAGTCATATACCGAATCCGCTTTGGCTGACTGCGCAGCCGCCGTAAACGTCATACCGAAAAGAAACAGCAGGATTAAAAACAGCGTTTTCATAAATGCTTCCTCCTTCAAGCTTGGTTGGATTGCAGTGTTAGCGGTAGTTCCAGTTTATTGTTGTGCAACAGTACCCGATTGCTTAAAACGGTTTGGCAGTCACCGGATGCCGCGAGGACGCCCTGATTAAAAAGGAACACGCGCTGGCAGGTTTCCAGCGCCATGTCTAAATCGTGAGTGGCTAAAAGCAGCGTGCCCCGGTACCGTGAAATCCAGTTGATCAACCTGCGCCGATGCCAGGCGTCCAAATTACCGGTCGGTTCATCCAGGGCGATCAGGCGCGGTTGCATGGCAAGGATCGATGCCAGGCTTACCAACTTGCGTTCGCCATAACTCAGGTTCAGGGATTGCGCCTGCATTTTATTCTGCAAACCGATCTCTTCCAAAGCTCTCTGTACGGCAACGGCAGTCTCTTCCTGACTGAGCCCCTTACTCAGAGGCCCGAAGGCGACGTCATCGAACACGGTCGGACAAAACAGATGATCATCCGGATTTTGAAAGGCCAGCCCTACCAGAGCGCGTATCCGTTTAACAAATTTATCGGATACCGGCATATTAAAAACACGTATTTCACCCTCGGGCTTTCTCAGGCCGTTAAGCAGAGTTAAAAAAGTTGACTTGCCTGCGCCGTTCGGACCGATAATGGCGACTTTTTCCCGCTCCTGAATAGTGAGAGAAATATCAGACAGAGCAACCGTGCCGTTGGGATAAGTATAGCCAACCCCTTGGCAAACTACCGCGTTTTGCTTGATTGGTACCGTCATAGAAATTTGTCCGTCATAAAAAAATGCCCAAAAGTAGCGTGATGCCCACGATGCTCACCGCCGTATCGGTTCTCGTCCACTGTGACGTCTGTCGGGCAGGGAAGGAACCGTTGAAACCGCGGCTCATCATTGCCATGTAACTTCTTTCGCTGCGCATAATGAGGCGCAGCATGTAGGTTACAGAAATGTTTATAGCCGCTTTAAATAAAACACTCTTTTTATGACCGGAATAGCGGGAGCGAAATGCTGAATACATGCGATTAAATTCAATCCGAATGAGTTTTAAAAAATGCAGCATAAGTCTAATTATTGCGCTAAACCAGGCCGGCAGGCGCAGCCGCTGCAAAGCGTCAAAAAATTGCCCGATAGGGGTGGTGGTGGTAAAAATTAACAAGGCCAAATAAATCAGCAATAAACGAAGCTGTGCCGATATGAATCCGGAAACAGCGGAAAAATACACACGTATGAATTGCCAGTGAAAAAGCAAATCCGAAGCGTCTGCAGGTGAACGAAAAAGCAGAGGAAGAGTGAACAAAAGAAACATGGGATAAATTTGCACCGTACGGCGGAAATAGATTCGGATTCCGTTTCCTGAAAAAAAAATCAGCGCAGCTTCTACTGCAAAGACAATAGCATACAATATGCCCGCTGAAGCGGGAGCCTGGATTATCAGAATGATCAGGGCAATAATGAAAATAAACTTTGCCCGAACATCGAGGGTTTGTAAAAAATATTTCATTATTCGATTGCCGATAAGCCGTCAAGTTTGCATATCGTTATTCTTTCATCAGCCCGACTGTACCGCCCGACTGGTCAGATACAATCGTCCGTGGATTACCCCCTTTAATGCGATAAGTTGATTGGCCAAATGGCGTAACTTACTGCTTTGGCCGCGTAATAAGATAACTTCCAGGCAGTTGTCGTGATCCAGGTGCACGTGCGTTGACGAAATAATCAAATGGTGTAAGTCGTGCTGGATCGATGTAAGTTGATCAGATAGTTCCCGCTTGTGGTGGTTATAAAGCAAGTGCAGGGCGCCGATCACTTCGCGCTCGTCCTGATCGATTTCTTCTTCGATTAATTCCTGACGGATCAAATCGCGAATGGCTTCGGAACGGTTGGAATAATTTTTTTCCCGAATATGGGCGTCAAATTTGTTTATTAATTGTTGGGGTAAAGATACGCCAAACCGAACCAGTTTGTTTTCCACGTTTTTTTACCTCATTTTTAGATGTTAAATATGGATTAGCAGGTAGGTAACACGATTATTTAAAATATAACACGAGAGGTAAACAGCCGCAATAGAATTTTTATATTTTATCGACTGCCGGACAGGCTGCCATACATTTTTAATTTTAATTCCGGAATTAAATTTGCACCGACTTCGTTCTATTGTTATATTTGAGCAACTATTCAAATGAAGGTGCGATATGGCCAATGATGTTTGTTCTACGAACATAGTAGATCAAAAAAAAGTGAATCGGGTTTCCGGGGTGTTACCCTCGGCGGACATAAATCAATCCATGGCCGAAGCTTTTAAGGCACTGGGCGATCCTACGCGGCTGCGAATTGTACAGGCTCTCGCTTTGGAAGAACTCTGTGTCTGCGATTTGTCGGCTCTGATTGACGTATCCGTATCGGCCATTTCGCACCAGTTGCGGCTGTTGCGCAATCTGAAGCTGGTCAAATTCAGAAAAGAAGGTAAAATGGCCTATTATTCACTGGATGATGATCACGTGCGTGAACTCATAACCATAACCCGGGCACACGTACTGGAAAAAAAATGAGAGCGAATAAAATTCTTTACGGATTCTTAATTCTGGCATTATTACTGCAAACCGCATATTTCCAGGTGGCTTTGCCAAATATCGTATTGTGTTTTGGCGATGACGATCATATCGCATTCGAATGGCGGGATAGTCAGGGAATTTGCGAGCATAGCAGCTTGGTAAATAACCGAGTATTAAGCGCTACTACTTCCGGACATTCGGAAACCCATAATATGGAATGCACGGATTTGAGTCTGCATTTTCATCCGGCCTATGCCTCCGAAGTTACGAAAAAACAAGTTCAGAAAGTTCATAACCTAAGTTACATAAGGCTTTATAACGCTATACAGATGGCTAATACCAAGCAGTTTTTTGAATCACATATCACAAAATCATTTTCGCAATCAAGTCATAGATTATTACAAAGTACTATTATCCTCATTTGATTCCTCAGTCCATAAATACAGAAAAGGTCACTTATTTATAGACCGCTCTGATAATAATTCATCATATTAATATTGTTGTGGGAAGTAAAATTCCCGCAAAAAAGATATTCAATCCGGATAAATATATCCGGCTATAGACTTAGCATAGTAGAACATAAATGTAACGGAGACATTGGATGAACAAAACTATAATCACAGTTGTGTCGTTTGGAACGGCAGCATTGTTATTGTTAAGCTGCGGGTCTTCCCGGCGGGCAGCCGTCCCTATTGCTGAAACGCCACTGTTAGCGGAACAGCCGAAACAAACGGATACTTTAACAACCGGCACGATTCAGGTCGGCGATACGATTTCTCTTATTGATGCCGTAAAGCTGGCTCTGGATAATAATCCCGGATTAAAGGTTTATTATTCGGAAATAAAAGCTCGGGAAGCCAGAACCTGGCAGGAGAGTCTTTTGCCCAATCCCGAATTGGACGTTGAGATGGAAAATTTGTTTGGCAGCGGCCTTTATAAATCCTTGAACTCTTCCGAAACGACCATTTCTCTTGGGCAATTAATTCAACTGGCCGGTAAACGGGAAAAACGAACCAAAGTAGCAGCTTTGCAAAGTGATTTGGCCAACTGGGATTATGAGGCAAAACGTTTGGATGTATTTACAGAAGTGGTTAGCGCCTTTACGTTTATGCTTGCCTCCCAGGAACGAATTAAAGTTTATGAGGAGTTACACGAACTTGCAACCGAATTTGTCAAGACAATTTCCAGCCGCGTTAAGGCCGGTAAAATATCTCCGGCAGAATTGGCGCGTGCGCAGGTAGAACTCTCGGTCACGGATATTGAACTGAAAAGAGCCCGCCGTGAATTAAAAGCAGCCAGGCAAAGGCTGGCGGCAACCTGGGGTAGCGTTTCGCCGGAGTTCCAATCGGTGAAGGGTAAATTAGATATTCCGCCGGACATTCCGCCTTTGGAAAAACTTATGGCCTTAATTGTTGATAATCCGGATCTCATGCGTTGGACTGTGGAAATGGAAGAACGGCGGGCGGTAAAGGAACTGGAAAAGGCCCGCGCTGTTCCTGACCCATTTGTCAGGGGCGGTTACCGCTATCTGAATGAGAGTAAAGACAACGCTTTTGTGGTGGGGTTCTCCATACCTCTGCCGGTTTTCAACCGTAACCAGGGTGCTGTTCAGGAAGCGGAATACCAGGTAAGGAAAGCAGAACAACAGCGACGTACTACGGAAACCTCGATTAAAACCCGACTTGCGGAAAGCTATCAACAGCTATCTGCTTTGTACAATGAGGCCATAACGCTAAAAGAGGAAATAATACCGGATGCAGGTGAGGCTTTTGAAGTGATTAAGCAGGGGTATTTAATGGGAAAATTTGCCTCTATTGACGTTCTTGTTGCCCAAAGAACCCTGTTTGAGGCACGTGTCAGATATTTAAATTCTTTAACGGAATTTAATCAAACGGTGGCAGATATCGAAAGGCTGACAGGCCATAGCCTGGCAAATGTAAAATAGATGATGTTAAATAAAAGGAATAGAGGAAAAGTAAAATGAAAAATAGATTTAAAACTATATTCTTGAATGGATTATTGGCAGTTTTTGTTACTACCGCCGTTGTATTGTTACAAAGTTGTGCGAACGGGTCTGATGCTGAAAAAACAAAGGATACCCATAAGGAAGAATCTATGGAAGAAGAAGGGCATGAACAGGAAGAAATTGTCCGGTTTTCTGCGGAGGAACTAAAGGAGTTCGGGATCGAAACAGCCGTTGCCGGACCAGGGAAATTGCAGGTACATATCGATCTCACCGGCGAAATCGTAATCGATCCGGACCGGTTGGCACATATCTTTCCGCGCTTTCCCGGTATTGTAAAAAATGTTCGGAAAAAAATCGGTGATAAAGTGAAGAAGGGTGAAGTATTAGCCATTATCGAAAGCAACGAGAGCTTGGTGCCTTATGAGGTCAAGTCGCTGATTAACGGCACAGTAATTGAGATGCATTTAACGCTGGGCGAGGTGGTAAATGATGCCAGGCATGCCTTTCTCATTGCGGATTTAAGCCATGTTTGGGCTAATTTAAATGTATATCAAAAAGACTTGCCTTACGTAAAAATAGGTCGGAAAGCAACTATATCCGCCGGCTATGGAATAAAAGAAGCAGTGGGAGTGATATCCTATATCAGTCCGGTTGTTGACGAGATGACCCGAACGGCGACAGCGCGGGTCGTACTACCCAATCCGGACGGTCGTTGGCGTCCGGGACTATTCGTGAACGCGACCGTAGTAAAAGAGGAAATGGAAGTGGATATAATTGTACCTAAGACAGCTCTGGAAAATTTTGAAAACCAAACGGTTGTCTTTATTAAAACCGACGAAGGATTCAAACCGCAGCCCGTATCCGTCGGACGCAGTAACACTTATTCCGTGGAAATTATAGCTGGTCTTCAGGCTGGTCAGGAATATGTATCAAAAGGCGGATTTACGATAAAAGCAGAATTACAAAAAAGCGAATTGGGCGAAGGTCACGGACATTAAAAACGGAGTTAAAAGAATATGCAGAAAATAATTCAATTTGTATTAAGAAATAAATTGCTCCTGTTGGTGCTGGGCATATTAGTCTTGGCCGGCGGTTGGTACAGTTACCGCCAGCTACCCATCGACGCTTTTCCTGATGTATCCCCGGCCCTGGTTCAGGTTTTCACCGAAACGGAGGGTTTGGCCCCCGAGGAAATCGAAAAATACGTTACCTTTCCGGTAGAAGTGGCTATGAACGGTTTGCCAAATCTGGAAAAAATACGTTCGGTGTCCAATTTCGGGTTATCGGTGGTAAATATATATTTTAACGATGGTACGGATATTTACTTTGCCCGTCAGTTAGTAAACGAAAGGTTGCAAGAGGCCCGTGAACAAATCCCCGAAGGTTTTGGCGACCCGCAAATGGGGCCGATTTCTACAGGCATGGGCTTAATTCTTTTTTACTACCTTGACGATACAACGGGACAGTATTCGCTTACCGAATTGCGTACCATTCAGGATTGGTTGATAAAATTTCAGTTACAAACCGTACCCGGCGTTACCGAAGTATTGGGTATTGGCGGATGGGAAAAACAGTTCCATGTTGTAGTTGATCCCGATGCTTTACTGCGCTATGATATCACAATTAACGAGTTGATTGAACGCATCAAATCCAACAATCTCAATGTCGGCGCCCAATTTATCGAAAGGAATGCCGAAGAATTTATTGTCCGATCTGTAGGGCTGGCCCATAATATAGAAGACATTGAAAACATCATCATCAAGGCCAAAGACGGTATACCGATTTTCCTGAAACAACTGGCTGATGTTAAAATCGGCGGGGCGGTTCGTCGTGGAGTGCAAACACGTAACGGGATAGAAGAAGTTGTTTCGGGAATGGTAGTAAAACTTTACGGCAGCAATTCGTCCACCGTTATTGAACGTGTTGAAAAGAAAATGGAAGAGATTAATAGTATCCTGCCGCCGGGCATAAAAATTGTTCCCTACTATCAACAAAAATCACTGGTGGAAGCCAGCGTTAAAACGGTTACGGATGCGCTGCTGCAGGGCATCATACTTGTTGCTATTATTCTTTTGGTGTTTATGGGTTCTTTCCGACCCAGTGTGGTTGTATCCATATCAATTCCTTTTTCCATCCTTTTCGCTATGATCGGCATGTATTATTTCGGTATATCCGTTAACCTGATGTCCTTCGGAGGGTTGGCAATAGCCATAGGAATGATGGTTGACGGAACAATAGTGATGGTGGAAAATGTCGATCGCATGTTGCGACAGTCAAAGCCGGGCGAACCGCGCATTCACGTCATTGCCCGGGCATGTGTAGAAGTGGCCCGGCCTATCCTCTTTGCCATATCTATCATAATTGTTGTATTTTTACCGCTTTTTACCCTGCAGGGTGTTGAGGGTAAAACCTTTAAACCATTGGCCTATACAGTGTCTTTGGCGATGTTGGGATCTTTGGTTTTTGCCATTTTCCTGGCGCCTGTTTTATCCGATATTTTTATGCGCCGTCCGAAAAAAGTAAAATCGGAATCGCAGAGCGGTGAAAATTTTATTGTACGCTTGCTGTTAAAATTTTACAAGCCTTTGATTCTATTCTTCGTACGAAGACGTGGAGCGGCGATATCTCTTGCTATAGTTCTGGTTCTGATCGGCACGGCTATTTTCCCCAGACTTGGTTCGGAATTTACACCTACTTTGCAGGAAGGAACCGTTATTTTACGGTTGACAATGGCGCCGTCCATATCTCTTAAAGAAAGTACACGCATTACACAGATTGTAGAACGCCGTTTAATGAAAATTCCGGAAGTGAACGGGGTGGTGACCCGGATCGGACGCGGGGAAGTTGGGGCGCATACAGATCCGATAAACAGCGCAGAAATGTACGTTCTTCTTAAGCCTAAAGACGAGTGGCGATCGGCCGAGACCCAGGCTGATCTGGAAAAAATAATTCGTGACCATGTGGGCAATGTTCCGGGTGTCTTAACCAATATCACCCAGCCCATTCAGATGACAGTGGATGAGTTACTGGAAGGCGTACGGGCCGAACTGGCCATCAAACTTTTTGGCGATAATCTGGATGTGCTTAAGGAAAAAGCAGATGAAATCGTCCGGGTAATTAACAAGGTCCCGGGAGCTGCCGACGTACAAGCCGATCAGATTAGCGGGACGCCGCAGTTGTTGATCAAAGTGGATCGACATGCCATTGCAAGGTATGGATTAAATGTGGAAGATGTGCAGCAGGTTATCCGCGCTGCTGTGGGCGGCGAAACAGCCGGCCAGATATTCGAAGGCGTACGCCGTTTTGAAATTCTGGTGCGTTACAAACCGGAATATCGCAATTCCCTTGAAGCGATTCGTGAAATCCTGGTCCGGGCCCCGGGAGGGATTAAAATTCCACTTTCTCAACTGGCTGAGATAAAAGAGGTTATCGGTCCGAGGCAAATAACACGTGAAAACAGCCAGCGTTTTATTACGATTCAAAGTAATGTTGTTGACCGGGATATTGGCTCATTTGTAGCAGAAGGTCAAAAAGCGATTGAAGAAAATGTGGATTTACCCCCGGGATATCTGGTAACCTGGGGCGGACAGTTCCGTTTACAGCAGGAAGCCAACAAACGTCTGGCAATTGTTGTGCCTATCACCCTGTTGATTATTTTCTTGCTGCTTTTTTCCAGCTTCAATTCGCTAAAAAATACTTTTTTGATTTTGTTGAACATCCCTCTGGCTTTGGTAGGCGGGGTAGTCGGTTTATGGATTACCGGACAAAACTTATCCGTGCCTTCATCAGTGGGCTTTATCGCTTTGTTTGGCATCGCCCTGGAAAACGGCATGGTACTGGTTACCTATCTCAATCAATTGCTGAAAGACGGCGTACCTATGGACAAAGCCTCGGTTGAAGGAGCCATGCTGCGTCTGCGTCCGGTTCTGATGACGGCTTTAACCACCGCATTGGGTCTTATTCCGCTTCTTCTCTCCACAGGAACCGGCAGCGAAGTACAACGTCCGTTGGCTACGGTTGTCATCGGCGGGTTAATCACTTCAACAATTTTGACCCTGCTGGTTATCCCGGCCATCTATAAATGGTTTGCAATCGATTTGAACGTGGAAAGAAGATTAGACTAAAAATATTTTCAATGTCAAAATTAATAAAACATTTATTTATAAAGAGATAGTAAGGAGCCGGTAATGAAACATATCATCGCTTATATAAAACCGCATAAGTTAAGCATTGTAACCATGGCCCTGCATGAAATTAAGGGCCTAAGCGGGATGACGATTCTGGATGTACGCGGCTGCGGACGGGGAGGAGCATGCGAAGAACCGCCTTCCGTGGAAGAAGAACTGTACGATTTTGTGAAACACATCAAAATCGAAGTCTTTTGCCTGGATAGTATAGCGGAAGAGGTGGTCTCCGTTATTCAAACAAATGCACACACGGGATTAAAAGGAGATGGCAAGATATACATCACGGAAGTAAGCGACGCTATCCGCATAAGCAGCGGCGAACGAGGAGAAGTGGCGGTGTGAGAGCTGCCGCCTATTAAGCCGTTGTAATTAAAATTAATTTTCCGGCAGGATAAATATTGATTAAATCAAATATCGGGTTTGTCTTGCCGGAAATTTATCATTCATCAGCATTTCTTGGATCGAAATGAGAATTTTTAGAAAAGCACTGCAACCGGTAATACTTTTATTTCTTTTAAGTTTTACTGCTGTTTTTGTCCACTCCGAATTTGGCGCCCCCGTAAAAAATGAAGCATATCATCTTCAGCATGATTACAGTCTGTTGCTTACCAAAAAGATTAAGAGCGACGACAATGATTCAAGAAATGACACAAAAAAGCATGTGAACAGGAACTGCATTTTTAATATATCCAACACGCTTCCGGCTTCGTATCAACGATGTGCAATCATACATTCATTAAATCAATTCATTTTAAAAAATCCTGTCCGGCTGCTATTCCAGGTCTTTGTCATATAGAACTCTTCCGTATCCGTCAACAAACAGAATGATTAATATTCTGTTTTAGGGGATGAAGAAAGAAAATCTTTGACAAGGAGAATAATTCATTATGAAAGTACTTCTTTTAAGTCTTTTTCTGATTATTGATTTTTCAAGCGGATATGCCCAGACAGCAAGGACTCTTTCGCTGGCGGAAGCGGAAACCCTTGCTCTTAAGCAGAATCCGCTGCTGCGCATGCAATACGATAAAATTGAGGCGCAAAAAGGAGTTTACTGGCTGGAAATGATTCCTGAGAATCCGGAATTCGGGATAGAAGTCGAACAAATCCCTAAAAATAGTCCGCTCAAGCGCTATGGCGAAAAGAGAGTGTATGTATCACAAAGCCTCGATTTTCCTACCAATTACATTTTCCGCCATAAATCCTTAAATGCAGAAATTCAGCGTGAGCGGTTCAGAACGGAAGAATTTAAACGCGAATTGATTTTTCAGGTTAAACAGGCCTATTTCAACGTTCTGTTACAGGAAAAGTTGTTAGGCCTGGCTCGTAAAAATTTGGAATTATCGCAGGAATTCTACGACCGGTCTAAACGCAGCTATGAATTGGGGGAGACCGACCGGCTAACGGTGCTAAAGGCAAAAGTTAACTTAGGCAACGCCCATAAACAATTGAATGGTGAGGAAAAAAACCTGGATGCAGCCATAGCTCGCTTGCGCCAGGTTTTGGGCTTCAAAGAAGACGAACGGTTAAAAATAGTTCTTACCGATTCCATACCGCAAGCAATTCAGGAATATTCATATGAAAAACTGAAGCCCGGAATAAGAATTCATCCCGCTCTAAAAGCGGCTCAGACGGAACAGCTCGCCGCGCTAAATGCCAGCCGCCTGGCCTATGGCGGATTTTTACCTCAAATATCCTTGTCCTACTTTAAACAGAAAATCGCTGACCAGGATTTTTGGGGAGGCGGTATCAGTTTATCGTTTCCCCTGTGGTTTTTCGGACAAAAGGGACGTGTTCAGGAACAAAATGCCCGGTTTTCCATGGCCCGTTATTTTGTGAGCGCCGAAAATCTTCGCCTTACAAAGGATTTCCATCAGGCAATGGCAAATTTTCAGAAAGCGGTAAACGAAGTGCGGTTGTATCAAACCAGTTTGTTAAGCGAGGCCCAGGAAGTGTTCCGGATCGCCCAGAAAAGTTACAGTGTCGGCGAAATTGGCTATCTGCAGTTTATAGACGCCCAACAAACACTGATTAACACCCAGAGCGGTTATTTACGCTCGCTTACCAACTATCAAATAGAAAAGGCGCATTTAACCAAACTGGTGGGAGAAGAATTATGAATTTAAAAGAACCGAGCATTATTAAAACGACGTTAATTATTCTGATCTTATTAGGGTTGTCCATTTATGGTTGTACTGAAAAAAATAAAGAGAATGTGGATTCCGGTACCAAAGAGCATGGTTCGGAAATCGTTCTTTCTCCTAAAATTATTCAGGAGATCGGCATCAAAGTCGGAAGACCGCAATATTCTATTCTGCACCAGAGTTTCAGCGCACAGGGGAAAGTGGTTGTTAATCCCGATTATGTTGCTCATTTAAACAGCCTGGTAACCGGGCGGGTACGCAAAATTCATGTTCAGATTGGTGATTATGTAAAAAAAGGCGACCCCCTGTTCGAGCTGGAAAGTCTGGAAATTGCTAACATCACGGCAGATTACATCCGCGCCAAAGCGGATTTTGAAGCGGAAAAAGCAAATTATGAGCGAATTAAAAAATTGCGTCAGGAAGATATTAAAGCGGAAAAGGACCTGATTACGGCAAAGGCAAACTATGAACGAGCCGAAGCGGAGTTAAAGGCGGCCGCCGACCGTAAACTTCATTCATTGGGGTTTAGCGATGAAGATGTGGAAACCATGTTCAGCAGCAAAGAACACCGCCGCGGTGTACTGGTCGTTAAAAGTCCCATCAGCGGGTACGTAACCGAACGTAATATTGAATTGGGACAACTGATCCAGCCCGATACCGATATTATGAAAGTAATCGATAACACTCGCATTTGGGTGGAAGCGGGAGTTTATGAGAAAGATTATGTCAATCTTAAGAAAGGGCAGAAAGTACAAATAGAAGCCACCGCTCTGCCCGGGAAAAGGTTCTCCGGCAAAGTTATCAAGATTAATAAGGAACTGCACCCGGAATCACGCACCTTTAAGGTGTTTGTCAAAATAAGCGAAGGAAAAACCGAGCTGATACCCAATATGTTCACCACCGTATATTTTTACTATTCACGACCGGATTCCGTTTTGGTTGTTCCCGAACAAGCGCTTCAGTTCGACGGGGAAGAATACTTTGTGTTTATTGAGAAAGAACCGAATTCATTTGTAAGGAGAAATGTACGCCCGGGAATAAGAGCGGATAGTCTGGTAGAAATTAAAAGCGGAATTGAAAAAGACGACCGGCTTGTGCTGCGCAAAGCATTTTTTGTGAAATCGGAAATGGAAAAAGAATCGTTTGGCGGAGACCAACACTAAGGAGAATTAATCATGATCAATAAAATCATTGAATTCGCCGCCCGCCAACGGTTACTTATTCTAATTTTTACTATTCTGATCGTTGCGGCCGGCTTTATCTCGTTAAACAAATTACCCATCGACGCTTTTCCCGATGTTTCACCGGTATTGGTACAAGTGTTCACGGAAGCCCCCGGGTTGGCCCCGGAGGAAGTGGAAAAACTGATCACTTATCCCATCGAAGTGGCCATGAATGGTTTGCCCGATATCCGTGAAGTGAAATCGGTTTCCACATTTGGTTTATCGGTGGTATCGGTTTATTTCGAAGACAACGTCGATATTTATTTCGCCCGTCAGTTAGTGTTTGAACGGCTTCAATCGGCTAAAGGTGAAATCCCCGAAGGTTTAGGCGATCCGGAGTTAGGACCGATAACATCCGGATTAGGTCAGGTTTACCAGTATTATTTACAGGGCGAGGGTTACTCGCTGATGGAATTGCGTGAGATTCAGGATTGGGTAGTGAAGTTTCAGTTACGCACCGTACCCGGCGTTACCGAGATTCTCAGTTTCGGAGGCGAAGTAAAACAGTATCAGATTCAACTAGACCCCATTCTTATGCAAAAATATGATATCACACTGGATGAAATTCTGGCCGTGGTAAAATCAAACAACCGCAATGTCGGCGGAAATTTTATTGTCCGCGATTCCGAAGAATATCTAATCCGCGGGTTAGGCTGGGTATCTTCTTTAAAGGATATCGAAAATATAAAAGTAGTGCGCAGAAACGGCATACCGGTTTTCATCCGTGATATCGCCAAGGTAGTTTATGGCCCCGAAATCAGACGCGGACTGGTTTCGATGAATAACAAAGGCGAAATCGTTTCCGGGATTGTATTAAAATTACTGGGTGAAAACACCTCGGAAGTAATCAACAATATAAAAAAGAAAGTCGAGCAGATTAACGCCTCTCTTCCCAAAGGCGTTAAAGTGGTTCCCTATTACGACCAGGCCGATCTGGTAAAAAAGGCCACCGATACGGTTAAAGACGCTCTTCTTGAGGGCGGCATATTGGTGATTATTATTCTTCTCCTGTTTTTAGGCAATGTTCGCAGCGCTTTAATCGTAACACTTACACTGCCGCTATCCGCTCTTTTAGCCTTCATATTAATGAACTATTTTGGCATGTCCGCAAACCTTATGTCTCTGGGAGGATTGGCCATTGGAATCGGTATGATGGTAGATGGTTCGATTGTTATGGTGGAAAACATCATACGCCATTTAAGTGAGGATAATAGCGATGAGAGTAAAACCATACCCACAATTTTACAAGCAGCCCGTGAAGTGGGGCGTCCGATTGTGTTTGCCATATCCATCATCATCATAGTGTTTTTGCCGCTTTTCACCTTGCAGGAAGTAGAAGGGAAGTTGTTCAGTCCGATGGCTTTTACGATTAGTTTTGCTATGCTGGGGTCTTTAATATTCTCGCTGACACTGGTGCCGGTTCTATGTACATATTTCTTTAGAAAAGGTATTAAGGAAAAACCTAATTTTATTGTTAATTTTCTGCAATCGACCTATGTTCCTCTGCTCGAAAAAGTAATCAACCATCGTGTAAAGGTAGCGGTAACGGCTTTACTACTGCTTTTAGGCAGTTTGCTGCTTATACCCTTTTTGGGAACAGAGTTTGTGCCCATATTGGATGAAGGCACTCTGGCTGTGCGTATTACGCTTTCGCCAAGCACTTCGTTGCAACAAGCCGCCGAAATTTCCGCAGCTATGGAACCGCGTTTGATGGAATTCCCGGAAGTTGTCGATGTTATATCCAGGGTAGGCCGTGCCGAAGTCGGCGGTGATCCGGAACCGGTAAATAATTCGGAAATTTATGTAATTCTAAAACCGGAAGAAGAATGGAGTACGGTTGAAAACAAGGCGGAACTGGTAGAAAAAATGCGGCAAAAATTGAATGAATTTCCCGGAATTTTGTTTAATTTTACTCAGCCCATCCAAATGCGTGTTGACGAG
Organism: Caldithrix abyssi; assembly: GCA_011369465.1. Lineage (GTDB taxonomy): Bacteria > Calditrichota > Calditrichia > Calditrichales > Calditrichaceae > DRQG01. The sequence goes on along the minus strand of DRQG01000106.1, from coordinate 5,838 downwards.
CTGTTGAGCGGCGTTAAGGCGCAATTGGCTATAAAACTGTTTGGAGACGATCTCGATGTTTTGGCAAAAAAAGGCGCTGAAATACAGGCTGTGGTCTCGGATATTCCCGGTGCGGCCGATATCCAAATGGAACAGATTGCCGGAAAACCGCAAATACAAATAAAAGTAAACCGCGACCGCATTGCCAGGCTGGGAATGAATGTGGACGAAGTACAGGAAGTTATTGAGACCGCTATCGGCGGTTCGACCGTAGGCCAGGTATTTCAGGGACAAAAACGGTTCGATATTTTCATCCGTTTTAACGAAACGTATCGGGATAATTTGGATAAGATCAGAAATACATTGATTTCCACACCCGATGGCGGCCGTATTCCCCTTGTCCAGGTTGCGGATATCAGTTTGATTGTCGGGCCAAAGCAAATTAGCCGGGATAACAGCCAGCGCCGTATATCCATCCAGTGCAACGTGGAAGGCAGAGACATGGGCAGCTTTGTGGCAGAGACTCAGAAAAATATTGCTCAAAAGATTAGCTTACCGCCAGGTTATTATGTCACCTTCGGCGGACAGTTCGAAAACCAGCAGCGGGCCATGGCCCGTTTGGCGCTGATCGTTCCATTGACCATTCTGCTTATTTTTGTAATGTTGTTTTCAACTTTTAACTCGGTGCGCAACGCCTTTTTGATTATATTGAATGTTCCTTTCGCTGTGATCGGTGGAATATTGGCTCTGTTCTTTTCCGGGCTTTATTTAAGTGTACCGGCATCTGTCGGTTTTATCGCTTTATTTGGCGTTGCCGTGTTGAACGGTGTCGTGATGGTTTCTTATTTTAACCAGTTGCGCAACGAAGGTCTCAGCTTACACGATGCGATTATTACCGGTTCAAAACTGAGACTGCGCCCCGTGTTAATGACTGCCCTGGTGGCCAGTCTGGGTTTAATACCTTTGCTGTTTTCCAGCGGCACCGGCTCGGAAGTTCAACGCCCTTTGGCAACGGTAGTTATCGGCGGGTTGGTCTCTTCAACCTTTTTAACGCTTTTTGTTTTGCCGACATTGTACGCCTGGTTTGAGAAAAAGAGGGTAGAATTTTAACCCTGCGGGCAATTAATAGCAACTTCTTGCCCCGGGATATTATGATAAATAAGGAGAAAATTATGCAGGAGATTAAAGCTTATATCCAGCCCTTTATGTTGAATAAAGTGGAAACAGCTTTAAAAAAGCTTCATATCCATGGTATGTCGGTTTGTGATGTGCGTGGTTTTGGCAGGGAAAAGGACGAAAGTTTTCCTCATTATTACCAGGATTATGTTGTCGAGTTTACTCCCAAAATAAAAATTGAAATCGTCTGCCCAGATGAAGATGTAGATAAAATAGTGGATTGCATCTATCAAAACGGGCACACAGGCCGTATTGGAGATGGTAAGATATTTGTTACGCAGGTAATAAGAGCAAAAAGTATCCGAACGGGTGAAGAAGGTGAGAAAGCTATTTAACATTAAAGAAAGACTTCAGATTTTTTATATTAAAGTAACATTGTATTCAGCGATTCGGTAATTTGAATCCTATGATACATTGTGCCAGGCTTATGCACTAATTACAGTATTGATTTTAGGGCTAACTTTAAAAATGAGGAATTTAGATGACTATACGAAAGGATAAACCATGGAGCTAAACAGATCAAAAATTATTTTACTTGTCGCTGGTGTGGCTTTTACTCTATATGTGGGAAATATCTATTTTAAATCTTTAAAGCCGCCCGATCATATTCATTCGCGGGATGATGTACCACAGGGAAACGCACAACAAGGACCATCACCGCAGGAAATCAAAGCATTGGAAGCGCGTTTGGCAAACGAACCGGATAATCTGCAGTTAGTCTTTGAACTCGGACATATTTATCTAAACACCGGTCAGTATCTTAAAGCGGAAGAGATTTTCCTTAAAGGAACGGAATCCTGGCCGGATAATGCCGAAATGCTGGTGGATTTGGGAGTGGCCCAAAGAGGGCTGGGTAAAATAAATGAAGCACTGAGTACCCTATCGCAGGCGACCCAAAAATTTCCGGAATACGGAGACAGTTGGTTGCAGTTAGCCGTGCTTTATCGCTTTAACCTGAAAAACAATAAAAAAGCACTGGATTATTTCGAAAAATACCTGTCCTTGGAAGACGAAGGAGAAACCGCGTCGAAAGTACGGCAGGAAATAAAACGAATAAAAAACGAAATGCAGCAATAAACAGGTATATTTGCAATTAAACGTTCGTTTAACAAAGAGAACTCTGAATAACTGTGGAGATAAAAGGTTTATGGATTCTGAACACTCCCACAACCATGGGCATGCGCCTCCGAAAGATTTTGGTAAAGCCTTTGCTATCGGCATTAGTTTAAATGTGGTTTATATCCTGGTGGAAGCGGGTTATGGCCTCATGATCAACTCATTGGCTCTCATTGCCGATGCCGGTCATAATTTAAGCGACGTGCTGGGTTTGCTGTTGGCCTGGGGTGCCAGTTATCTGGTACGCAAAGCCCGTACGGAAAAATACACGTACGGATTCAAAAAATCTTCGGTATTGGCCGCCTTTCTTAATGCTCTTATTCTGCTGGTGGCTATCGGAGCAATTATCTGGGAAGCTTTCGGCCGGCTGACCAACCCGCAACCGATTCCCGGGGGTACGGTGATGCTGGTGGCGGGGATCGGCGTGGTGATTAACACGGCCACGGCCCTGCTGTTCTTTTCCGGCCGGAAAGAAGATTTAAATATAAAAGGCGCCTTTTTACACATGGCGGCCGATGCGGCTATTTCCTTCGGCGTGGTTCTGGTAGGACTTGTCCTTATGGTTACGGATTTATATTGGTTAGACCCGTTGGTGAGCATTGTTATTGCTCTGATCATTTTCTGGGGCACCTGGGGGCTGCTGAAAGACTCTGTAAATATGGCCCTGGATGCCGTACCAGACAACATCGATAAGCAGGGTATCGAAGATTACCTGAAATCGCTTGATGAAGTGCTCAGTTTTCATGATTTACATATCTGGGCCATGAGTACGACGGAAACCGCTCTGACCGTCCACATAGTTACCGGTAGTGATATTGACCAGGATCGTTTTATACGGCAGGGATGCGATGTGTTGAGCGACAGGTTTTCCATACAGCATACAACCATTCAAATAGAACACGCAGGAGAAGAAGAATGTCGGCAAAATCAGATTTAATGAAATCCACCTTTCGAATAGAGAAAATGGACTGTCCGTCGGAAGAAAACATCATTCGCATGAAGCTGGATGGTTTTCCACAGATTAAGAAGCTGGAATTCGATATTCCCGAACGCACCCTACATGTTTATCATGAGGGGAAAGTAGATCAGATTGAGGCAAGAATTGCTGAGCTGAATTTTAATTCTTCTCTGCAAGCAACGCAGCCGACAGAAGGGATATTTGACGCCGAAGATGCCGGTTTGCAAAGAAAAATACTCTGGACGGTACTTATCATCAATTTTGGCTTTTTTGCCGTGGAGATTATCGCCGGTATTCTTGCCGCTTCTATGGGCCTGATAGGAGATTCACTGGATAATTTAGCCGATGCTATTGTTTATGGTCTGAGTTTGTTGGCCGTAGGGAAAGCAGTTACCCATAAAAAGCAAGTGGCCAAATTGAGTGGATATTTCCAACTATTGCTGGCCGCCATTGGTTTTGCAGAGGTGGTGCGCCGTTTTCTCGGTTTTGCCGAAATGCCTGTTTTTGAGGTTATGATTATTGTTTCGGCTTTTACTTTGGTAGGCAATTCGATTTCGTTGTATCTAATTAATAAGGCTAAAAGTCAAGAAGCTCACATGCAGGCCAGCGCCATATTTACCTCCAATGATATTATCGTAAATGTTGGGGTAATGTTAGCCGGTGTACTGGTGCAGGTAACCGCCACGCGCTATCCCGATCTCGTTATCGGTGGCATTTTGTTTCTTGTGGTCGCCCGAGGCGCTTTTAGAATCTTAAAACTGGCAAAATAAATTCGCGTAGGTAATATGTTAAATCGTGAATGGAATAGACGGGTACGTTTATGGAATTAAGAAATAGATGCTGCTAAAAAAGATTAAAACATTTGAAGTATCCCCGAATAGACGTATAAACTATCCGATTGTAGGTCTTATTGCCGCAACCGTCCTGCTGTTGGTCATTGTTGCTGTTTTAACCTATTTAAACTATAACAGGGAAACAAAACTCTTAAAAGACCATCTGAAACGGCAGGGGGAAACTCTGATTCGGGCTATGGAAGCGGGTGCCAGAACAGGCATGATGGAGATGCGTTGGGGCGGAAATCAAATACAAACGCTTTTTATAGAATCGGCAAAGGGCCCCAATATTGACCGCATTATGTTAGTGGATGAGAATAAAGACGTTATCATTGATAGCCATACCGCAAACAAAGATCGGTTTCTATCTTATTTTTCAAAGCCGGAGACAAAAGAAGAAACCGTTACCCTGATTTTTGAAAAATCCGAAAACACAAATGTCTTTCGTCTGATTCGTTATTTTGTGCCGTTGGGTAATAATCAGCGCTCGAATTCCGGCGGCGGCTGGATGTCGGGTAACTGGATGATGGACAACTGTAACGATTCAATTACACAGGGGTCACAGTACATCGTTCTTGATTTAAAAATGCAGGAATACGATGCCGCAAAAAAGGAAGATGTGCGCTGGGCTATTATATCGGGTCTTATTCTTTTTATGCTGGGAACGGCTTCATTATATTTTCTATTGTTGGCGCAAAATTATTATGCGGTGGGCCGAACACTCAAAACAATGGAAAGTTATACGCGCAATGTAGTGGAGAGTATGGCCGATGGTTTGATCTCTCTTGATAAACATCAACGAATTGAAACCATTAACCGTTATGCACTTCGTCTTCTGAAGCTGGAGGGAGAGAATGTTAAAGGCAAACCGCTCGGCGAAGTATTGAATAAGTGTACATTGCCGGAATCTTTCGCTGAAGGACAAGATATTATTCAAAAACAAGTGGAATGCCATTTAAACGACGACACAATCATACCATTAAACACCACCTGGAGCCGACTTAAAGACGAAACCGGTATGGTTATCGGGTGGGTGGTCATTCTTCGGGATTTGCGCGATATACGCTCCCTGGAAAAACAGATACAACGTTCCGAACGACTGGCCAGTTTAGGCCGGATGGCTGCCGGCATTGCCCATGAGATTCGAAATCCTCTTGGTTCAATAAAAGGTTTTGCTCAATATTTTCGCAATAAATTTGCCGAGGGTTCCGAGGATAGAAATTATGCGTCGGTTATGATTGATGAAGTGGACCGCTTAAATAGAGTTATACAGGATTTATTAAATTTTGCCAAACCTCAGGAACCGCATTTATCCTCTGTGGATATCCGATCGGTTATTCGGCACAGTTTAAAACTGGCACAACCCGATATAAAAGCCAAAAGAATAAAAATAGTAGAAAATTTTCTACCTGATCCGCCCCCTTTTATCAGGGCAGACGCGGATATGCTCACTCAGGTTTTCCTGAATCTGTTTTTAAATGCGATTGAAGCAATGGAAAAAGAAGGTCAATTGGAAATCGGTATGAACACGGATGGCAACAAAATAAATATTACCATTCGGGACAATGGTTCGGGCATTTCCCAGGAAAATCTGTCCAAGATATTCGATCCTTTTTTTACAACCAAAAAAGAGGGAACCGGTTTGGGGCTGGCTATTGTGTATCGTATTGTGGAAAATCATAATGGTTCGATTGAAGTGGAAAGTGAGCCGGGTGAAGGTACCACATTTCACCTTGTTTTTTCAATAGACAAATAAAGTTGTTTAAGATTAATTAT
>DRQG01000105.1 GCA_011369465.1 Caldithrix abyssi | reverse complement strand
TCGGCGCCAAAAAAATCTGTATTCGGTGTGTAGGTTACCGTTGTGCCGGAATTTATTACCGCCGTACCATTGGCCGGTGTGGTTACGTCGGTTACGGTTAACGGATCGTTTTCCACATCACTGTCATTACTTAACACAGTAATTTCTACAGCAACTTCTTCATCTGTCGTTGCATTGTCATCCACGGCTACCGGCGCATCGTTTACGGAGTTAACTGTTACGTTTACAGTGGCCGTATCCGTACCGCCGTTACCGTCACTTACCACATAGTTAAAGCTGTCGCTACCGTAATAGTTGGCGTTAGGCGTGTAAGTTACCGAACTGCCTCCGTTAATTTGCGCTGTGCCGTTGGCCGGTGTGGATACTTCGGTTATGGTCAGGGCATCGTTGTCGGCATCGCTGTCATTGGCCAGAACATCCACTTCGACTGCGTTGTCTTCGTCGGTTGTCGCATTGTCATCCACGGCTACAGGTATGTCATTAATCGAGTTCACTGTAATCGTAACCGTCGCCGTATCCTGGCCGCCGTTGCCGTCATCGATCACATAGTCGAAACTATCCGACCCGTAATAGTTGGCATCGGGCGTGTAGGTAACCGTGGTTCCGTTATTAATTACAGCCGTACCGTTCGATGGTGTCGTAACGCTGGTTACGGTTAAAGCATCGTTTTCCACATCACTATCATTCGTTAAAACAGCGATTTCCACTGCGTTATCTTCATCGGTGGTTTCACTGTCATCCACGGCTACAGGCGGATCATTTACCGAATTAACCGTAACGTTTACAGTGGCTGTATCCGTCCCGCCATTTCCGTCATCAACGATGTAGGTAAAACTGTCACTACCAAAAAAATTGGCATCGGGTGTGTATGTGACAGTGGTGCCGTTATTGATTTGTGCGCTTCCGTTTGCGGGAGTGGATACCTGGGTAACGGTTAAAGTATCTCCGTCCGCATCACTGTCGTTACTTAAAACAGCTATTTCAACAGCATTGTCTTCATCGGTTGTAGCACTATCATTTGCAGCAACAGGGATGTCGTTTACGGAATTGACAACAACAACCTGATACGTAGTATCTGTCAGACCGTCCGGGTCCATGACCACAACCATAAAGGAATCGGTACCGAACCAATTCGCTTCGGGAGTTACCGAAACAGAATCATTAGCGATCGCGGTGGTTGTATGCTGACCGTTAAAAGTTTGCCAGGATAGGGTTTCATCGGCATCATTTTCGTCATCCACGTAGGGAAAATAATCCGAGACCGGATAGGTAAGCACATTATCTTCGTCAAACGATTTTTGGGGCAGAGCAGAAAAAACAGGAGACATTCTGTAAACCTGATATTTTACATCGTAACGTACCAGATCCGGTTCTACATAGGAACTGAAAGCAATGACAAAATCACCGCCATCCCGTATCGCCGGAATACCTGCATATTGATCGTTGGTCGTTATGGTATTAACACGAAATTCATCAGAGATAAAATTGCCATCCTGATCTACTCTTCGCGCATATACTCCTTTTCCGGACCCATCCTGTAAATAACTTTCCCACACAACCAGAAACTGATTTTGATCATCCATATCCACGTATGGTCTGCGCTGATCGTTATCTGTATAATTATTAATCAGCATACCGTCAGACCATCGGGATGCGCCTGTATTGCTATAAAGTTTTGCATAAACTCCATAGTCACTCCCGTCAATCGGGCCCGGTGCGCTTTGCCATACAACGGCTAAATAGTCATTGTTATTCAAAGCAACATCGATATCTCTTTGATAATTCGGTGTGTAGCTATTTGCTCTTATCTCTCCACCGAACTTCGTTCCGTCTGCATTGTATCGTTGGAAATATACACCCCATTGGGAATTATCCTGTTCCATACTTTGCCAGCCGATGGCAAAGTTTCCGACGTCATTCATGCTGACAGCGGGTTTGGTCTGATCATTAGTGGTGTATGTATTTACTATAAAATTGGAATCGATGGGCGCTCCGGTGGAATCAAACCGCTGCGCATAAATATCGTAGGTAGAATCGGGATTATTCTGATGTTCCCAGACGATCACAAAATTTCCACCATCGTCACTGGATATATCCGGATAGGCCTGGTTCAGACTATCTTGCGTGTTCACCTTAAAGGAAGACCCGATCGGATTGCCGCTCGAATCAAATCGTCTTGCATAAATATCATAGGCTAAGGTATCGTCATAACTGAGCTGGGCCCAGGTTACTATGAACCCCCCATCCGGGGTTAGGGCGACTTTGGGTGTACGTTGATTTTTGGAATTTGCATCCGCATCAACCATGATTTCATCTGTAAGAGCGGTTCCCGTGGAATCAAACATACGGGCAATAACCGTGTACCATTGATTGGTGCTGCCCGGATGAAAATAGGATTGCCATACCATCACAAAATTACCAAGGCTGTCTACCTTTACATCCGGGAGATCCTGAATGTAATCGGTTGTGGTATTAGCCTGCTTCTCACCCTCATATTTGACCTGACCAAAAACAAATCCAAATAAGGATAAAAGAAGCAACAGGGGAATTCTTTTGATAATCATGACAAACTCCTTTTTGCAAAACCGCAATTAGTCATTTATATTACTTGATTAAATACTAATTCATCCCATTTCTCACGCCTGTTTGTGAGAAAGAGTTCCCCCTTCTTCGCTTTTCCTTTGTTTAATCGGTTTGGCAGGATTTCCCACGGCTACGCTGTTATCCGGTATGTCACGTACAACCACACTGCCTCCGCCGATAATACAATTATTTCCCACATTGGCCATTATTACAGCCGCCTCGCCTATCCATGATTTGCTTCCGATCTCTACAGTAGATACATCCATTGTTTCCCATTTTCCTTCCGCATCTTCTGCGTTCCCGTGTTGATGCCTGCCGCTGGGAATACTTACATGGCTGGCAATTAACGTTTCCCGGCCGATTTTAACGCTTCCGATAACACAATAGGCTCCAATGGAAGCATACTGTCCGATTTGAACCGCACGTTTGGAAAAAAAACTCCCAAAACCAATATAAATATCCGGCGAAATTTGCTTCAATATTGTGATGTAATAGGCAACTCTTAATAAACTTCCGGGTTTACCGGGTATTAAACTGAGTAATCCTCCACAAAATAAAAACACTTCTTCTGTTCCAAGTAAAATACCAAGCCAGGTTAAAGCAATAAGGGGACTTACAATAATCCAGGCGAGTAAAAGAAAAAAACGCTTAATCAGTAAAATCATTTTTATATAAGCCTTTATTTCGAAGCTAACTGCTTGATGGAATAGGCTAATTTTTCCTTTGGGGCCAGCCAGTCATACGGTCCCGACAATTTAATCCTTAGATCATTAACCGTATCATCGTCCCAGACACTGATCCTCTTTAATTTAAAACGATTTGTTTTCTCATTTTTTCTGCCAAAATGGGTCGTGACGGCAGCCTCGTATTTATATTTTTTTAACAGAGTAACGGCACGTTCATCAAAGTCCGCCAACTCTCCGTAAGGATAAGCAAAAAACTTTACGCTTCTGTTAATTTCTTGTTCCAGAATTTCTTTAGATTGTCCTATTTCTTTATCCAGGTCGCTATCGGATAATCTCGACATTCTGGCATGGGTCAAACTATGGGAACCGATTTCAACCAAACTGCTATCCAGTTGGCATAGTTGTTCAGCCGTCATGATATCCAGTTTTCGATAACTTGAATCGTGATCAAAATCCCAATGGTTGTAGGAACCTAACAATCCTGCGGGTACAAACAAGGTTGAAGGAAGATTTCTTTTCTTCAATTCCGGATAGGCAAATTGCAGAAAGTTTACATAGGCGTCGTCAAAAGTGAGGGCAATATATCGTTCTTTTTCGCTGTTGCCGCTGGTTAAAAGGTCCAAAAGCTGCTTAAGAGAGACAACGGAAAAATGCTTTTGCAGAAAATCCAGATGTTCCTGAAAACGAATTAACGGTACACAATTCTTTATTCCGTCGGGGTGAACGCCGTGATAAGTAAGAATTGCGCTCAGATGTCCTTTATCATCAAATCGTGCCACACGAGCAATATAGCCGGATATTCGTTTAAGCGTTTTTTCATCCATGCTTATTTTTTCCCAGATAGTTTTTTCCGCAATTCTTTGGCAAAACCGCGCAACAACCCTACGCCTATTCCAAAATGAATGGTCAAAAATACAAGAAAGAGTTTACCTATAAATGATAACGGTTCAATGGTATGGATACGAACGGAAAAAACCCCGACCAGCGACAGATAAAAAAGAACAACCACAGCATAGGCGTAAAAAAGATAGGGATGGATAAACCAACTGAAAGGTCCCGCCACCATACCCAAAACAAAAACGATGGGCAGTAAAATTTCTATATTAAAAGTTTCCGGATGTTTAAAAGTAAATTTAGCCCGTCCAAGTCCATAGCGGTTCAGTTGCTTCCACAGGCCTTTTAAATTTTCTCTCGGAAAATAAATGACGGCTATTTTCGGGCTGAAAAAGGTTTTGAAACCGGCCTGTTCCACCCTGTAATTAAACTCAACGTCTTCTGCAGCGTCAAAATCTTCATCCACATATCCTATTTTTTCAAATACTTTTTTGCTGTAGGCGCAACCCATACTAACCGGGCTTACATAACCTTCTTCCTGAGAATGTATAAATGAATCCCCGCTATGCCCCAGTTTGGAAGCGCGGGCCAGAGCGATAGCCCGTTGCCAGGAGGGCTCGTCCGGTGTGATAAACGGTTGGGGACGGCCAAGACAATCCACCTCCGCCTTACGAAAAAGAGTGACCACATTTTTAAACAGATTATTGTCCGGAATAATACAATGTCCGTCGATAACCAGAAAATAATCCCCCTTACCGTTCCGGAAACCCACATTCCGCCCGGAGCTGGGCAGCCGCCCCGGATTAGTCATTAGTTTAACCTGCGGATTTTTTTTGCTGAATTCCTCAATAATTTCCGGCGTACGATCCGACGATTCTCCGTCAGCCACGATAATTTCATAACGATCGGCGGGATAATCCTGATTTAATAATTGGTTTAATGTATCCGCAATAAAGCGTTCTTCGTTGCGTACGGGCATGGCAATGGTTAAAAAGGGATATTTACTCATTATATATAAAAGATAAATGGTTTATTGTATTTCGTTGTTTAGAATTGAATCATAAATCCTTATTAATTTTGGGGTTTGGCTTTCGAAGGTAAAATGCCGGATTATTTTTTGGTAACCGGCTTCGCCCATTTTTCTGCGGATTTCATCATTCCGGATTAAGCGACGTATAGCTTCCGCCAAAGCAGCAGCATCCTCCGAAGGCACCAGGAAGCCGTTCAGACCGTCGTCAACAACCTCCGGCACGCCGCCCACCGAAGTTGCCACAACCGGTTTTTTATGGGCGAAGGCCTCCAATACTACATTGGGCAAACCTTCCGTTAATGAAGGAAGTACAAGGAAATCACAGGCATTATAAATGGACGACATATCGGTCTGAAATCCGGCGAAACGGCAATGGAAATGGACACTATATTCTGAGGCCTGATGTTGCAGATTTGGTGTACATACCCCCTCGCCACAAAATAGAAAATAGATATTATCCAGTTCTTCTTCGAGTAGTTTCATCGCCTCAATTAAAAAACGGTGCCCTTTCTCCGGGCTTAATCTACCCACGCTTATAGCCAGCAGCGCATTTTCGGGGATATCGAATTGCCCGAAGACCTCGATTTTGCTGCGGAGCGGTTTTTCGATCTCATTGTTCACTTCCACACCGTTGTGCACTACCCACATATTCTTTTTGCGGATGCCGAAGCGCTGCAATTTTTCCCGCTGGCCTTCCGATACACTAATAATTCCTTTGGTTCCACGCACAAACAGGCGTTCCAACTTTTCGTAAAAAGCCACACGTTTATTTTCCGCGGTAAAGCCTCGCGAGTAATTGAGCACGGGTATGCCGAGCAAACGTCCGGCAATCACGCCAAAAATCACCGCTTTATAATGATGGCTCACCAAAAGGTCGATACCTTGTTTTTTAAGCAGGCGGTACACCTGTATCAATGCGCGTACATCCAGAGGGCCATTCATCGGAACGGCAAAGGTTTCAATCCCTCTTTGCCGGGCAACGTTTAATATCTGATTTGGCTGACCTCCTTCCAAAAAGGAACAGAGCACCCCTTTGTATGTTTCGCTTTTGTTCAGGCGTACAAGATGTTCCACTATCTGTTTTTCCGGACCACCGTAAAAATTGGTGGCAATCAGATGCATAACACGGCGTTTCATGTGCGCGGCGTTTTTTCCCAATCTTTTTGATTTTTACTAAACAGGTTCTTTACGGATATAAGCCCCAGTTTAACAATCATCTGCGGTACGCTTACAATGTATTTTAACCGTTTGCGATTCAATCCCAAAAGCAGGATACCGATAACAAAATAAACTGCCAAACCTAAAAATACGAAGAGAGACCACGAAGCCAGCTGTGTATTTAGAAGCGTCGGTTTAATAATCCAGGCTGTCCCGGAGGCCAAAAGCGCCAATAAAGAGATGCCCAGAATAAACGGTTTACTCAGGATGAGCAAAGTCCAACCGGCGTCCACCAGCAAAGGGCGCGTTCCGAAAAGCCCTTCTTTAATCAGTTTAAGGGCCTGGGCTTTACCCAGCTGAAAATTCCCCTGGGCCCAGCGCGATCGCTGCGCTTCCAATTGTTCCTTCGTAACGGGAAACTCGGAAGCTACCTTGACTTCCTGAACAAATGTTACATTAATATTTTGTCGCAGCAATCGCAGCGAGTAATCGGCATCTTCCGCCACAGAAAAGGCATCCCATGGTATCTCTTCCAACACTTTTTTATGAAAGGCCATCCCGGTGCCTCTTAAAAGAACGGCTAATCCCAACATCGATTTTGGAGCGTAAAACAAATCATTCTCGATCACGTTACCAACGGCCAAAGCATAACTCATTGGTGTATCGTCCGGGTTGGAAGTTACATCATTGGCCTGCAGCACACGATGCCCTTCCCGAACGTATCTGTCGAATACATTCAGAGCGTGTTTGTCGATGATGCAGTCGGCATCCAAAATAATAAACATATCATAGTTTTGAGGAAGCAGCTTACCGAAGGCATAAGAAAGAGCGAACCCTTTACCGCGTTTTTTCGGATCATTTCTTTCCAGAACCCGGGCGCCGAGTTGTTCGGCAATTTGTGCGGTTTGGTCCGCGCAATTATCCGCAACAACATAGATATCAAATAAATCTGCGGAATAGTCCAACGCCTGGCAGGAGTGAATTGTTTTTTGGATGGTTTTTTCTTCGTTATGGGCGGGGATGATAATAGAAAACCGTGTTTGCGGATGGGATACCGTTTCCGTTCTCCTTTTTATGGATAGAAGAGCAACGGCAGCTAAAAATATCAGATAAATAACCGCGGCGGCAGCCGGGACTAAGAATATCAGAGCAAGAATCGTAATAATTATATGCATCGTATCAAATCAGGCAGAAAAATCATGAGTGTGTATGGTCATTTTTGTTTCATCCAGTGTGCCTTTTCCGTACACCTTTAAGGCCAGATGTAAAAATTTATTAATCGCGCTTCCCCTTAAATCCGGATCGTGCCGTTCCATTTTACTTAAAGGAAAGACGATATGTTTGGAACTGTAATAATCCAGAGCAATGGGATCGGTGGAAGCCAGAATGGTACGCGCACGGGCAGCTCTTTTTATATCGGTACGGTTTCCCCATCCGACCCATTCGGCCGTTACAATATTCAAATCGGCGCGGCGGATATGTTTCATAAAATAAGCGATGGCTCCGGCCCGGGCGTGCAGATAGTATAACTCGCCGACGCCATGAACGCTATGATAACCCTCGGGTTCGATACCCCACCAGCCGCAGGATAAATCGGTTATACCCATATAGTTTTTGATCGCGCTGGTTATGCCGGTATCTTTTCCATGATCGTTCAGTACGGCAAAATTAATCAGTTTTACCGGACGATCGGGTAAAAAGGTTGCGCCCCCCTTACCGTCCCGACGAAAGGCCCCGCGCCGCAGATCAATACTTATGCCGCTGTATGCGGAAGTAAAAACGGGGTAACTCATCATCACTTTCCAGGTTTTTAGCCCCAGAAAACCGGTAAAATGATATTCTTCAGGCCCCCAAATATAGCCGTCGCCTTCCGCGACCGACTTAACCAGCCCGCCATCCTGCCCGTTGCCCCAGATATCCAGTTTTGGGCCGCCGTCACGCCAATGATACTTGGTCACATTTTTATATCCCTGCTTCCGATACAGTTCGAGTAAAGTAAGCACGTTATGGTTTTCACCGTCTATCTCACCGTTAATTTCGCTCAGATGAATCCATCCGCGCACATTGTCCTGTTCCCCGGGTGGCAGATTGGTATCCATAAAATGGTTATTTTCGGCTATGATCACTTCACCTTCAAAACCGGGGATGCCCAGAACCAGATCGATAAATCCTTTCATTGCCGCCAGATTGGTGCGCCCCTGATTCCACCACTGCATATTGGGTTTGAGAATAACAATGTCTTTTTTACCGATGATTTTTTGGATACCGCCCATCATTTCGATTACTTTTGCTACATTTTGCTGCGGCGTTCCGTTTTTGGACAGATAGATTTCCGCAGGGACCTCTTCATACGGATAATCGGTTCCCGGATATTGATCAAAACGGGAAATTATGTGTTTTATCTTATTCCGGAAATAAACTATTGCCGAGGCTGCCGCAGTGAGCAGCCCGGTGATGATGAGAAATTTTCGACGATTCATATTGTTCAATGCCTTCATAGCTAATCGTTGTCCGCTTCAAAAAAATACCAGTTTTCTTCTTTAAGAAAATCATCCTTATGGGGATTGGTTTCACCCGCATAAGCCACTAAATTACGCCGGTCTTCCCGTTCGGAAAAACCGAATTGTTTCAGTTTCGTCAAAATATCCGTCCGTCCAAAATACAAAACCGAAACACTCTGTAGCCGGCTTTTTCTCAGATATTTCAGAAAACCGGCCAAAAGGATATCCATTGATGCTGCCATATCCCGTGCAAACATATCGGCAATAAATGCAGTCTGACCTTCCGTGTAGTACACAATATAACCGTCCGGCTGATCCGTTTCTTTTTCCCTGATAGCAAACAATTTATATTCGCGGAACGGACAATCGCCAAAACGCCAGTTTAAAAAAACGCTGTCCCGTTTACCGATAAGCTTAAATTGTTCCCGCCCTTTCTTCCAAAGTGTATCAAACGCAGCATCGAATTTCAGATCGGTTTGAACAATATAACTGCCCGGTACGCCGCTCCGGTTTTCCCTGCCGGTAATTTTCAGACCCAGATTTACTATTGGCGAAATCAAGGCCGCCAACAATGCCGAGCCGGTTTTACGCTGAATGTATTCTTTGCTGTCTAACACCTTCACCAGCCGGCGGCTGGCTCCGATAACCGTATAACCCGCGCGGCGCTGAACGGGTTCCGATTTTGTATTGGGGAAACCATACAAAAATTGGTACCCTTCCTTTGGGCATAGTTCAAGTGTGTTTTTTTGCAGCTTTAGCGCCGGCCCCAGAATCCGATAGTTTTTGCTGACTCCAAAATCACCGGTAATACCGGTTAAAATTTCTTTACCGGAATAATAGAAGTACCGGGGGAAGACAACTACCGTACCGATGATCTGTCCGTTTTCCTCATTGGTTATGACCCAACATTTTGCTTTTCCCTGCGGATTTTTAAGATAAAACCAATCCAGTTTGCCTTCCTGCCAGCCAGTAAAATGATCTTTCCAGAAGGCTTTGATCTCTTTGGATTTTTCTGCGACGTTAACATCCGATACATTAAATGCCATTTTTATTCCGCCATTTTAATTCAAATAGACATAATCGATATACACGTATGCCGGCTTTGTCAAATCCGTTACAAAAAAAGCCAGACTCTTGATCCGACTCATATCCATTTCCCGGCCCTCCGGTGTCCTTTTGACCTCTTCCAGAGACAGACGATAATTATTCCAGCCCGGTTCTACCGATAAAACAGTGTTAAACCGATCATTATACGGTTGATTGTTTTTTAGATGATGTTCATCGTGAATACGGCAATGCAGACGTATCGAAGAAGCTGATTCACTGAATATCCGGAAATTCAGATACCTGTAATTTTGCCAATATCCTGGAAAATACTTTAGTGCAAAACCGGAATACTTCTGCGGCGTAATGCGACATTTTAGGCTATAAGAACCGTGCGCAGCATACTGCATACTACGTTCTTTGAAAGCTGTTGCTTCCCAGCGATCTGTTTCAAAATAAGTTTCAAAATCCGATAGTAATGGAAATTGTTTTTTTGCCGTCCATTCATCGGACACAGCGCGGCCAAGCGGCCAGAGCGCCATACCTATAAGCAACACTGTGAACAGATGCATCACCTTTGCATACTTTAAGTTTCTTCCCTGATAAAAAACTAATACAATCCAGCTGCCCAAAAGATCCCGTAACAAGTCTCCTAACTCTGGAGTGCGATTTGTATCTAATTGCGCCAGTTCCGTAGCAACCCCCGTGAAAAATGTAAATAAAAGGATTAAAAATATTTGGGTGATATACGGTTTACTTCGTAACCATTGCGAGAAACTAAGTAAAAAATAAGTAATGAGGCCAAACAGAAGAATATGTCCCAGGTCCCATAAGGCACGGACGGATCGGGATGAATAATAATCAGGACCGCTGACAAAGAGAAAAGTGCTGCCGATTAGAATTGCTGCAAGTAATAAATATTTCCTGAGTGTACCAGACATGTTTACAGGATGCTTCCGGAAAAGGTGCGCTCCAGATACCAAATAAATTCATCTTTGTCCGATGGCACCCACATCCGCCGTATGGCATGAAGGTTGTCATTCAAATTAAAGGGACCGGGCGTACTTGTAACAGCGGTAAGGTATCCGGTTTCATGAGCCGCCTGCATTGTTTTTTCGGTCCAGTTTGGTTCCAGAGCAGGATTGGGATACGAGAAATGATCGATTTTCTTCTTCAATTGCTTTTCGATAATTTTTTTAGACTCTCCCAGTTCAAAAATCAAATCTTCTTGCTCCAGGTAGGCTAAATTGGGATGCGACATGGAATGCGAGCCAATGATATGGCCCATCCCGGCCAGTTTTTTAATTTGATCCCAATTAAGCATAAAATTTTCCATTTTAGGATAGTTTGTTTGTAAAGAAGCATCCACATTTTCGAGGAATTCCTGCTGTTTTCTGGTAGGTAGCGAGGCACAGCGCCGACATGCTTTGATAAAGACCTGGTATTTTTGTTCCTCATTGTGCAGAGGATAAGTTATTCCGATACCCGGTATTTGCCATTCAAGTCGGTTGGTATTGAATACAGCTATCCGCAAACGTACAAACCAGGGAAGCGACTGATTTTCCACATTATTTACGGTGATATAAAAAGCCGCCTTTATACCATATCGTTCCAAAACGGGAGCCGCGAATTCAAGATTATCCGCAAACCCGTCGTCAAAGGTTACCACCACAGCGCGACGAGGCACTTTTTTTTCACCCTTTGCGAAGGATACTAAATCATTCATTGTTACCGGGGTGTATTTGCCGGAAATCAATGCCATCTGTTCGTCAAAAGTATTAAGGGAGTGAACGATCCCGGTGCCGATTGTATGTTCCACTTCTTTCGGTTCTTTAAGCACGGAGTGATATTTTAATATAACCACCCTTTCCGAAAATGAGGATAACGTTCGGATGACACCGGACCGTATAAATATCTTTTTTATGAAGGCTTTCATAGTTCTTGTTCGAGCAACGATTTATAGTAATTCTCGGTTCGCTTTATCATCACATCCAGGGCAAAAAGTTGACGAGCTTTCCGGGCCGATTCCTGTCCCATTTTTTCAACAAGTGAAGGCTGCTTAATAAATGCTGCTATTTTGCCGCTAAGAGTTTTGGAATCGCCGGGCCGAATAAGAAAACCGTTGACACCATCTTCAACCAATTCTTCATTACCGCCTACCTTAGTGCAAATGACCGGCAGGCCGGCTCCCATATATTCAATGATAGCATTGGATAAACCCTCCGAGGCAGAGGTGAGCACGCCCAGATTGCTTACAGCTAAAATTTGCGGAATATCGCTGCGTTTTCCCAGGAAAATTACCTGACGTTCCAAACCGTATTTTTTTGTAAGCGTTTTCAGATTGTTTTCCTCTTCTCCATCACCTACCAATAAAAATTTTGCTTTATTATTCGTTTTGACCACTTCAGCGGCAGCATCAATGAGTACATCCACCCTTTTTACAGGACGTAAGTTGGCAATCATTGTTATCACAAAGTCATCGTCCTGCAAGCCGAATTGGTTTCGTAATTCTTTGTATTCGGTATCCAAATTGTCAAAGTAAGAAAAATCGACGCCGTTGTATATAACCTTAACTTTTTTCGGATCAATCTTTTCCACCCTCTGCACAAATCGTTTTATCGACTCCGAATTGGCAAGGTATCCGGTAACGTATCTATTAAGTAGTTTTAAAATGAACAATTCGGTTTTATTTAACCAGTACCCTTCGTTCCGACGAGAGGATAAAATCGTTTTAATCCCTGCCATTTTCGCAGCCAATATTCCAACGATATTTCCATCTCTGAATTGGGTTTGAACAATCTGAAACTGATTTTTTTTAAGCCAGCGGGCAAATTTATACAGATTCCAGTAGCTAACAGGAGAAAAAAAAGAACCGAAATTGAAATAGTGAATATTGTATTGTTGTTTGTATTTTTCCATCCAGGATGAGTAGCGGAAAACACATAACCAGGGCTCGAATTCCTTTTTATCCAAATGATCCAATAAAAGCAAAAGCTGCCGTTCCGTACCGCCAATTTTATAGTCTATCTTATCAATCACAAAAGCTATTTTTACGGCCATAATTTAGAGGAATAACCCTACTTTAATTATTTCCTTCCATGCCGGCATAAATGTCGGATCATGCCGAACGGCTTTCAACAAAAATTTCATTGCTTTAATGCGTTTTTTTTCCAGAGCTCTGGCTTTCCAGCTACGTTCGGTAAATGTGTGCGCCCAGGCTCTTCGTATGGTTTTGTTGGAAAGCAGGTCGGCGTGTTCTTTGGTAAATCGATTCATAATGGTTAAAATACATTCAAAACGTTCATCAAATTTATGTGACATTTGCCCGGGCCATTGACGGTAAACAAATAACTTTTCATCCACATAATCGAATTCATATTTGGTAGAGATACGTAACCATAAATCCCAGTCGATACTCATTGGTAAGTTTTCATCGAATGCCCCTACTTCATTAAAGCATTCTTTTTTTACGATAGCTGAGGGAAAATTTACAAAATTATCTTTGAACAACTTTTCCGTAACCTGTCCGCGAAAATATTTTTTTCTTCTTTCTATCTCAATAATTTTGCCATTCTCGTCCATATAGGAGGCATCGGTGTAAACGACGCCTACCCTGGGATTTTGTTCAAAAAGCGGCAATTGTTTTTCCAGTTTAGCGGGCAACCAGCGATCATCAGCATCCAAAAAAGCAACAAATTTTCCGGTTGAAACCCGGATACCGTGGTTTTTAGCTTTAGCTTGTCCCTGATTTTCCTGATGATAGTAGTGAACCCGCGGATCATCCGTAAATTGCTTCATAACTTCTTTAGTGTCATCGGTTGAGCCATCATCAATCACGTTAATTTCGAAGTTCTGGTAGGTTTGATCCAAAACAGAACGAATAGCTATTGGAAGATAGTGCCCCATGTTATATGTAGCTGTAACCACACTGACCAGGCCGTAATCTTTCATTATTGCAAAACTCCCAACATGTTTATTAGATTTATAATTAAATGCGGATAGATTTGGATTTAGCTAAGTCTTCAATACATCCGTCATTAAAATCAGGTCGGAATAGTAATACAAATTAAGGCAAAAAAATTCGTATTTGCTTCCCAACCAATAACTCGATCAGTTCCGAAAAAGATTTTATTTATAAGACATATACAAAAGGCAGGGGGGCTACCGTATCCTCAGATTGGATGGTTTAGAAGGTGCGTCGGATACCTCAGTTTGACCGCCAAAGTTCAGCGTATAGGGATTATTTTCATTTCCGGTTATATTAGCAGGCAATGAAACAGTTTTGAATCCCGATATGGATGCCGTATGCCCGCTGCGGGTTTCTTTGGTAGACGAAGCATCACCCAGGGGTTTTACCAATGCATAATCCATCAGTTCCAGCCTGGCATTGCCGCTGTTATCCGTTTGTGTATAGAAGGTGAGCCCGGTATTGTCATGCACCTGTATTGTCTTGTTTTTGATGGGGTTCCCTAAAGAATCCACACAATGCACATACATGGAGTGACCGATTTTGATATCATTTTCGCTGCCGCTGCCGGAACGCACATACACATCTGCGGGTTCCATACTTACATCCGGGCCAAGCTGGGCGTCTATGATGGTGATAAAACCGTCATATTCGTAGTAACCTGTATAAAATGTATAGCGATCCCGGTTATCGG
The DNA here is from genome assembly GCA_011369465.1 of Caldithrix abyssi. Classification (GTDB taxonomy): domain Bacteria; phylum Calditrichota; class Calditrichia; order Calditrichales; family Calditrichaceae; genus DRQG01. The sequence goes on along the minus strand of DRQG01000105.1, from coordinate 42,173 downwards.
TTTCGCCGGCAATAAGAGACTGTACTTCCGCTTTGATCTCATCTTTAATATTGCGCAGGGCTTGCGGTGTAACATAGGTATTTGACGCCGGATAACTATAATTGTATTTGGCGTCTTCAATAGCATCCACAAACCAGCTATAGGTGTCATCCCCGTTAATCCATTCCAAACGATTGTTATGAATTGCCGTCTGAAAGCACCCGCCATCGAATCCGGTTAAACGTAATATATAGTTGTTGGATCCAAAATAATTATTCTCAATCCGGTCATTGGCAAAATTATCCGCTGTTCCCTGGCGCTCAAACGTGATGGCATTGGCATATTTTTGCGGATCGGGTTGCATGGTTAGTAAAGCGCGAAACTCATTGTTGTAAATATGATTTCGCATCCCACCGTCATCGCTGAGGTAGGCGCCGGACCCTGCCGTTAATCCTTCACCGGCAATAGCCAGACACTTATTGTTAAAAAAGCTGATATTATTGGCATTATAACGAATACGAACTGCCGGCGGATTAAGACCGGAACCATATTCCGAATTCGGTCTCTCATGTACAACGATTAAGTTTTCTGAAGCTGTATGATCCTCACCGGCATTATACAATATACCTCGTCCATTGGAAGGAGCAATGATATTGTTATTGGAAACAACACCGGTATTCCTATACAACCATACTCCGTATCCATTTGTGGCAAAGCTGGAATGACGCAGCACATTGTTGTTAATCCGCGAGCCGCCGCCACAAACGATGGCCGAGTTACCCCCTATGATAATATTATTTTCAGCGACTACCGTTCCTTCACTCTTAATAGCACCCGGTCCGGCGTGACGGTTTTCTGTTGAGGTTGAGTTATTCACACAATAGCTATTATAGATATTGATATCTGCCCATTTCATATAAACGCAAGCCGCATCTTGTCCGCCGGTTTCCAAATACATATTATCAATATTGACATGGCTTCCGGAATAATAGCCGCCAACTGATGCTGCCCAGGTGCCGTTGGTTCCTCCCCATACGATGCGGCCGTTTTTTATGGTGGTGTTGCTTCCGCCGCTGCCGCCGGAGGCTGTTCGGGAAAAATTCTGATCATCCGAACCCAACGCTGTAGCACTGCGTTGACGGAATGGATTAATACCGATAGTTCCGTTTCGATCCGCTGTTCCGAATGTTATGGTGTGCCCGTTCAAATCGATGGTAATATTATCGGCTGTTACAAACACCGCCGTACCGGCCGCACTGAAATCGGTATCGAATTTGTAGGTTTGTCCGGCCTGATCAAAAAACAGAGCGCCCTCGGAAATATTATTCTGAATCCAGTTATCGTTCACTATTATTTGCCCATAAAGCTGCCAAGCAGAAAGCAGAAAAAAAAGAATAACCGGTAATTGCATTTTCTTTATCATTTTTTTCACCTTTAATGTTCTATTAAAACCGATTGGTATTTATTTATCGCTAATATATGTGCAAGTATAATGCCACCCGCGAAGCCCCTTTTAGAAGGTTTTTCCGGTAAACAGCCCGTTTTGGTGTAAAATAATTTTACAACCGCCAACGACGTTTCAACCGCTTAGCGGAAAGGATTATCTATTTGTGAGATACAAAAACGATATTTCCCCGAAGCCTCTTGTTGGATAGAATCCACATATTCAATATCAAAAGTCATCTTTGGGCCAAACCGTTCCTTGACCAGATCATCAATTTTCTTAATCTGGTTTTGATCCGTCACCATACTTTTTACAATACGAAAAATGATGTGATCTATCTTGTCCTGAACAATTTGCAGTTGTTTTATTCCCGGCAGCTGCATGGCAAAGTTTTCGGTAAGGGAAATCCCGGAAATATATTTCCCCTCCGGGGTTACCACATAATCGGCAGCTCTGCCCTCAATAGATTTAAACAGAGGGAAGCCTCTGCCACAGCTGCAAGGTTTGTCTGCCAACACACCCACATCCCCCACTTTATAACGAATAAAAGGCATACCATAATTGGACAAATCCGTCAGCACAATGGCTCCCGCCTGACCGGGCTGTGCAGGCTTGCCGTCATACAAGACTTCCACGATCAGCGTATCCATGTTCATGTGTAAACCTTCGTGCGCTTCGCATTCGGAGGCAATCAGGCTGACTTCCTCGCATCCATATCTGTTAAAAACTTTGCTGTTAAATACCCGCTCGATCAGTTCGCGTTCGTGTTTATGTAAAATCATCGCCGTACTGATCAAACCGGCGGGACGCGGGGGTACCAGATTATTCTGATCCAGAAAACGGGCAAACAAATAGAGCGAATGGGCATGACCAAAATATATTCTGGGCGGTTTTTGCACAATACGATTATAAAATTGGTGCATGGCATCTTCGTCCATTTTAAGCGTATCCAGATAGGTATATCGTTCCAGCAAAGTATTGCGCAGTTTCAGACGCCAGCTATGCTCATGTTCCGGGTTTCCCCACACCGCGGCTACCCGCTCTCCCAAATCCCACCCGGACCAGCGGTCGTGCCGCATGGTGCAGGCGCGTTTCCATTGCTGGCTGTCTTCATCTATGTAAAATTCCAATGACACACCCGTTGACCCGGATGTTTTTTTAGGAATCAATTTATCTTTCGCTATATTATCCGCCACCATAAAATCTTTATTTCCACGTATATCATCTTTGGTTAAAATCGGGATACGGGTTAAATCATCCCAATGGCGAATATCATCCGGAGTAATGCCGGCTTCATCAAAACGTACCTTGTAAAAAGGGACATGCTCATAGGCATGATGCAGCAGATTTTTCAATTTATTCCACTGAATTTCCTTTAATTGCTCTTCGGAAAAATATTGCGATTTTTCCAAATATTTTAAATGACGCAGATATGGCGTTTTTTCTTTTATTGCCCATAGCGGGGCAATGATCTGCCGTGAGAATAAGGCAAAAGGATCCATAGTATATCTTTCTCTTTATTCCTGAGTAATGCCGCTCGTTTCCTGTCCGTTTGATAATTCGGAGTTTGCTTTCTCATGTTCCCGGATGGTAAAATATTCCGCCAGGGCAAGAACAGCCGCTATCCAAAACCAGGTGTAACGATACAGGTTATGACCGGAGAGGCCCTGAAAAAGCATTAACCACATCACATTTACAGAGGCAATCGAAATATTTACGATAAAATCTGTTGACTCATAGGAGTGTTGTGACAACCAAATTGTTCTGCTTTGTGTACGATAGAAAACCACCAGCAAAATGATCAATGCAATGGCTCCCAATGTTCCTGTTTCGGTCAGCAGCTGAGCCGTGAGATTATGCAGTTGCAGCCCTTCGCTCTGCCTGAGTACCTTGCGTACTACCACCGGCGCATTGCCCGGTCCCCATCCTGCAATGGGTCGATCAAGATAGAGTTGAATACCCCACTTGAAGTGCTGCCAGCGGCTTTGTGCCGATTCCGTGGCTGTTTCGTTAATCGAGTCATCAAATAAAGTTTCGAAGCGGGTTTTGTACATATCCGGCAGAAAAAACCAGCTTGTTGCAATCAGAGCCACCATAGCCACAACGCCCACCAATTTGCGTTTTCCACGAATCCATAATAAAAACAAGAAAAATACAAAGGACAGCATTCCACTGCGGGATCCGGTAAGTCCTATGGCGGAAACGGACATAACGCCATACCCCATTAATCCCATTCTTAACTTTTTACCGGGATTGGTCTTCCACAATGCCCAGGCGAAGGGCAGCGAATAAATAACCGTTGCCGCGAAGGTGTTGGGATCATTATAGGTTTGATCAATGCCGATCAGTCGCCGGATACCCATCCGGTACACATGCCGGTCATTTATAAAAAACTCCCATAACGATTTTCCGATATAGATACCCGTAACCACAATAAAACCAATAATCAGAATCCGAAAATCCTCTTTGTTGCGGATACTGAGGATTACAACAAAATACAGTACCAGCAGTTTAAATTCTTCCCACACCTGGTTCCAGGCCCTGCCACTATCGAGAGCAAAGACGGAGGCCAGAATCATCACGAAAAAAAAGAGCAGTAAAGAAAATGTTATGGAATGATTAAAATATCGTTTGCCGTTCCAAAAAGCTAATCCTAACAAGAGCCCAATCATATATACTCTTTGAATGCGGAATGCGCCAAGCCATTCCCAGTATTCGAAAGGACGGAAAATTAACAGAAACAAATAACCAATCACACCCCATAACATCGGGTTAAATGTATATGTTTCTTGTGCAGCGCTATTTTCAAAGTGATTATTTTGTTCCATAATGAGTTATCCGATAGAAGTAATCAGCCGCTTTTTGACATAAGAGCCTGTATTTTACCATAAGCTGTTTTTAATAATGTTTTATCAACAAGCCCCAAAAGCCACAGGGCGGCAAAATAGATTAAAAACAAGCCTCCCTTTGCCGCGAAGCTTAACCATAAATTTGAAAAATTCAATAGCAAAGAAACCAAATATATAAAGCTAATCAAAGCCATCAATTTATGTACATAAGTGAGACGAAAATTTATATGATACAATTTTTGAGAAATAATATAATTCAATGATGTTGTTATTAAAATACTGATATTTGCCGCTAACAACGCCCCCCAAAGCCTGTATTCCTGAATCAGGAAAAAATTCAGAACTATATTGGCCACAGCGCTTACACCATTTATATAGGCCACATATTTAGTCTTTTTATGTATCATTATGCCGATCTCAAAATGGTATTTAAGTCCGAAAATAATCATGGACAGCACTACCAGAGATACGTATTGCGCGGTTTGGTAGTATTCGGGCGTGGTCATGATTTTTACAATTTCAAATGAAAACACAGAAAGACCCAATCCCACCGTACCAATCACCAACAAATAGTAATTCAATATCTGGGCGTAGGTTTCTTTAGCGTCCGGACGCTTCATAATCTCGAAGCGACGCGGAACAAAGGTTTGCAGAAAGGGTGAAGTGATGAGCGAGTGTATGGATTGACCGATTTTCTGAGCGACGCTGTATATTCCGGTTTCCGCTGTAGAAAAGAAGAAATTAATAAAGTACTTATCGGATTGATTAACCATAATGCGGAACATATTGGAAAAAATCAGAGGGAAAGAATAATGGATCATCTGCTTTGCTAAAGTAAAGGAGAAGCGGATTTTCACTTTTATCAGTATGGGCACGGACAAAATTAATGAATATACCAATGTAGTAATCAGCGTTGAATAAAAAATGCCGATGACCCCGCTTTTTAAAACGGCCACAAAATAGATATTGAAACCGATCAACATAAGAGTGCGGGTAACGGATATCTTAACATATTTAACAGACTCCGCTTTTATGCGTAAATACGAAACGCCGATATCCACACAGGCGCCAAAGAATAATCCCAGAAAAGCGACTAAAAAATGTTTCTGATAGCCGGCAGACTGAAAAATGATCTTTGAAAGCGGCACCGAAAGGAAATACAAAAGGGGAAGAAAAACAAGGGTCATTATAAAAAATATCCAGTAAACCGTGGAGACAACCAGATTTTGTTTCCGCTCTTCATCAAAATCAAAATAAAATCGGCTCATGGCATTTACAATGCCGATTGTGACAATCAATCCGATTATGTCGATGGTAATGTTGATAAGAGAAAGGACGCCATAATCCGCCAGTGTTAAATAACGGGTATAAAGCGGGAGAAGAAGGAAACCAACCGCCTGGTTAACGACCGTTCCGATACCGTAAATACTGGAGTGCTTAAGCAGAAATTTTAACTCTTTACCAATCATAGAAAATGATGCCCCGACCTGATGATAGAATTCTTATTTTACGGATAGCTGCAATGTATTTCCGTTTGATTTTATGTATCTAAGCAAAGTATATATGAACAGAATAATACCCCCCATTTCCATTGACTCTTCTATAGCCACAAAAAGAGGGCTAATATATTTTACCATGGTACTGCCGTGTGCCAGGCTTTCCAGCATTTCAAATCCCACGGCACCACCGACATAGATTATTGCTGCAATGAGAAACAGTTTTTTCGTCGGCTGCGGAAGAGACCACCAAAATTTAAAATATAGTGCTACAAAAATAACCAGAACAACTCCGGCGACAATATTAAAGCATTAATGGACAAAGAAAATTTCATTAAGTGCTCCACTCTCCGGAATTGCTTTTGCTGCTAAAGATATAAGAGGGCGGTAGTACCGCTTTTAAACCTCCACCGGATGGACTCATAGAGGCGGTGATAGCCTTTTTTAATAAATTTTAATTTGTAATCGGTTGTTCCGGGTTCGTATCCAAGCTCCTGCAAAAGCGGTCCGGCTATTTCCCAGGCGATCGCCTGATCCGCCCGGCTCAATTTTTTCTTCCATTTAAAAGTAAGCTCCGGGTCTAAGGGCTTGGACAAATTGGCATGGTGGGCTTTTATCCGTTCCCCAACCTTATGAGCTGCTTTTTCTGTATAGCTGCTCAACATATTCTCATAAAAAGGCAATTCGAGAAAACCGGTCACCATCTTCAGATTCTCTTCAGGCCGGGCAACCAAATCCTCGTATTTGATTTCTATTGATTGTGAGTCGGGCAACATATTCAACATTTTTCGGATAAACGTTACATTGCGCTCCCAAAACCGCATGGCGGAGACAAAATCGTTCGGCCCGAACCATTGTTGCAAAAACGAGAGCGCCACATCCCGACCATCGCGAATGATGTGAATATAGCGGGCATTAGGAAATAACTTGTGTAGAATATCAATATCAAACAGATATTTGGGAGTTTTGTCACCCCAGATATCCTTGTTATGTGCCCTGGCATAAGCCGAAAAAACCTGGTCAATGGTCGCGGCATAGGAAACGCATTTATCCAGATCGATATCCTCAAGTTTTACAGGAACTTCCCATTCCCGGACATAGCGTTCATTAAGGATTGTTTTTACCAATGTTTCCCGGTTTGCCCTATTCTCCAGATTTTCCCATAATGCCTTTTTTTTATATAGATCCGTAATAAAATGGGATTCGTTGGGAATAGCTATCCGTGGATGAGAATCCAGCATCAAACTGAACAACGTTGTTCCGGAACGGGCTACTCCGATGATAAAGATCGGCGGTTGTTTTTTTTCCGTCATAAAATCAATCCTAAAAATAAACTGATACTGGCCACCATTAAACACATACCTTTAAAATAAACTTCTTTTCGCAGAATACCTTTTATACCCATCAATACAAATAACAACAGGAACAAATAGCCGGCGGCATTTGCCCACTGTTCTGCAAATACCCGCCTGAATAAGATGCCGCCCGCAAAAAAGACAGAGGCAAACAGAATATAAAATAGAATAGTCAGGATTATTTTTTTCTTATGTTTTTTACGGGCTATTTTTTCCGAAAAATATACCGGTTCATTGTAAGTGACAGGGACAAAAGGCGGATAAATGGACTCAATTATCACAGGTTGGTTAGCCCTGTAGCGGGCGGTATCCAATCTAACTTCTTTGTTATTCAACGCCTGCGCAACAGACATAATCTGCACATCCTCTTTTCGGGATAATTCCTGCACTTTTTTTTCAAAAACGTTCCATTTTATAGAGGCTCTTTTGTCTCCCGAGTTCTCAAAATCATACGGATGCAACAGTACGGCAATTACGGGCGCATCATCTTTGCTTTCTGCGGCCATAAGCAGCGCTTTATCCAACTCGTGAAATTCGATGGTAATCGGCGCATAAAACATACTCGAATCTTCCGCGTAACAGCCATAGCGGTTTGCGGATATACAGGCGATGTTATTTTCCTTTAAACAAAGCAGCGTTTGTTGATCGTAGGTGTTCCACGGGGGGATAAACGACCGGACTTCGGCCCTAAAGGTTTTTTCCAAAAATTCTTTGCCGCGTTTAATTTTATCACATTGTTCGGCCGACTCGGCCTGCGCAAACTCGCTGTGCAATTTGCCAAGGCGGTTGGAACGATGATAAAAACCATGCAGGGCTGCATCAACGCTGCCATTTTGGATACAGGATTTTAAATAAGCGATTTTTTCTTCGGAAAACTCAACAAACTCGGTAACGGCGGAATCGTGATAATCTCCGGCCGTAATAAACGGAACCACGCCAACCGTAATTTGCAGATCGTATTTGCGAAACAGATCAAACAGTTTCTTTTCTATTTCCAGCGGGCTGGTAGCCGTGTAATCATCGTATCGAAAAATACAGGTAATTTTACTGCTCATAATTAATATCGATTCAGAATAAGTTTAATAATTGATTTCCAGGCCGGCCAGTACACTGCATTATAGCCCATTGCTTTCAGATAATTACGCAGGGCTTCCCATCGTTTTTGTTCTTTTTCGAACACCGCGTTGCCTATACCCACATAGGTATGCGCCCAGGCTTCATTTACAACTTTTTTATCCAACAATCCGGGATTGTTGTCCAGAAATTTTTGCATTATCCGAATGGCGTTTTTGTACCTGTCGCGGTGTTTGTGCGACATTTGCCCAGGCCACTGGCGGTACAGGTACAACACCTTATCTAAAAAGAAGAATTCATAGTGAACCGAAATCCTCAGCCATAAATCATAATCAATGCCCATCGGCAACGATTCATCGAACAATCCCACCTTATCAAAGCATTCCCTTTTTACTACCGAGGACATTCCCGTAACCACATTTTCAATCAATAATCTGGCGGTCAGATTGCCGGAATAGAACTTACGGTCTGTGCTGCCCAAAATGGTACCGTCCTCGGCCATCAGGGCAAAATTCGTGAAAACCACACCGATTTTTTCGGATTTATCGAAACAGGGAATTTGTTGACTTAATTTATCCGGCGTCCATTTATCATCCGCATCAAGAAAAGCTATGTACGTTCCTTTAGCCTCCCGGATGCCCTTGTTCTTTGCTTTTGCCTGCCCCAGATTTTGTTGGGCAAAATACTTTACTTTGGAATTGTTCAGATATTTTTGAACCCGTTTTTCCGTATCGTCAGTGGAACCGTCATTCACGACCAGTAATTCCACATTCCGGTATTCCTGAGCCAACACGGATTCGATAGCATCTTCGATATACGGGCCGGCATTGTAGGCGGCCATCACTACGCTTACTAATTTCTCATCATTCACAGAACCCAAAGCCGCTCCCTGCTATTGCGTTTTTTGCTGAATATACCGGATGAGATTGTTGATGCTATCCAGATTTTCAGGAACGATTTCATCGTCTTCTACCTTTATTCCAAAATTCTCTTCCAGAAAGGTTACCAGTTCCAACACACCGGTGGAATCGATTACGCCGCTTTCCAGAAAAGAATCATCATCGCCGATGCCGTCATCCTTTAAATTTACCATAAAATTTTCTTCGAAAAACTGTACAATTTTTTCTTTTACATCCATAACATATTCCCTTCCTGTCATATATTACGATTTCTGTTCTGTCTTCTTTTGTTCTTCTTCCTTTAAAACCGCCTTCATGATTTTACCGGAATTATTTTTAGGCAAATCCCTGCGAAATTCGATATACTTGGGTTGCTTGAAAGGAGGCAGTTTTTTCCGCAGGCTGGTGCGGATGTACTCTTCATCCACTTCAGCACCGTCGCGGGTAACTATAAAGGCCTTTATGGCTTCTCCTAAAACAGGATCGTCCACTCCGATGACCGCAGTTTCGTGCACTTCGTTAATTTCCAGTAATTTTTCTTCGATCTCTTTGGCGCTGATCCGCTCGCCGCCGGCCTTGATAATATCTTTGCTCCTTCCAACCACAAAAATAAAACCGTCTTCGTCTTCGCGGCCCAGGTCTCCGGTAAAATACAGCCCCTTACGCAATACTTTGGCAGTCTCTTCAGGGTCGTTCCAATACCCCTGCATTATATTGGACCCACGGGCTACAATTTCCCCCACCTCACCGGCCGGCAGACGGTTACCCTCTTTATCCGCTACATATAAATCCACATTGGGAATGGCCTTGCCAATGGAACCCAGTTTTTGGGTGAGTAAATCGGGCTCCAGATAGGACAGGCGCGCGGAGGCTTCGGTTGCCCCGTACATGATGAAGAGTTTCGCCGGGGCGAATACTTTAGCCACTTCTTTTTGTACCACCGGCGCCATTGCCCCGCCGGCCTGGGTTACATAACGCAGCGCAGGAAAACGATGATTGCGCAAAGTGGATTTGTTCAGCAAAATCATAAACGTGGACGGCACCCCGGAAAATCCGGTCACTTCGGTTTGTTTCATCGTTTCCAGGATGACATTTGGAAAAGCAAAACGGTTATCCAGCACTACCGATCCACCCACAAAAAAATGTGTGTTTAACAATGATTTACCATAGATGTAATAGAATGGCAATACCACCATTACACGATCTTCCGAACTTAGCTTCAGATATTGAACGATAGACCGGGTGTTACTGACGATATTCAGATGTGTTAGCGTAACGCCTTTGGGTTTTCCGGTACTGCCGGAAGTGTACACGATGGAAGCCAGATCGATATCAATACATCTCACCTGCGGACGGTCGGCCGGACTGTTTTGATACACAGATTCCAGAGTGACCGTATGGCAGTGTCCTATTTCTTCGTAGGCTTCAATACGAGTCGCATAGATAACGGCTGTTGACAGATACGGCGTTTTACGCAGGGCGGGCAAAAGATGGCGTGTATATCTGCCGTTGGCAATTACAGCTTTGGCGCCTGCGTCGTTGAGCAAATAGATAAGTGTTTGCGGATTGGTATCGGTATTTAAGGCTACGGTAACAGCGCCCGCTTTCAGTATTCCGTAATAGGCGGCAATATAATCCACAGAATTTTCAAATAAAATAGCCACCCGATCGCCGCGCCGTACACCGTTATCAATCAGATAATTGGCAATGCGGTTCGCTCTTTCGTCAATACCGGAAAATGAAAACCAGTTGTTTTTTTCCCAAACAGCCGGTTTATCCGGAAATGTATGTGCAGAATTTTCCAAAAAATGATGAACTAACATAGGAAGATTGGAGTAATGGAGTATGGTAGTGTTGGAGTGCCGGTGTTAGAACAAAACCCATTGCTCCACCACTCCGGTACTCCAACACTCCCTAATTTCTTTTACGTTTCCACTTTGTTTAAAACTGTTTCCCGGACTTTTTTTCAACAAACTGTTGATGCAGCAGTTGGGTGGAAACAATGCCCACCAGAGCCATATCATCCCGGGCGGCCATTTGCTTACCTCCGCTGCGTTCCACCTTGGCAATGAGTCGGTTTACCGCTTTGGGGTCAAAATAATCGTATTGCTTTATCTTTTCCTCCCGTAACATAGCCGAAGCGGCACTGCCGTTATCCGGGATAAAACATTGGCTGATGGGCGCCCGATAAGGCTGTTTATCCCTGTTGACAATGGAATCGGGCACTAAGTCGGCATAGGTTTTTTTAAGAATATATTTTTCATTAAGCACCTTTATTTTGTACTGAGGAGGAATGGTGTTGGCAAATTCCACCACCCTATGGTCCAGATAAGGAAATCGTCCTTCCACGGAATGCCCCATCATCATCCGGTCGCCCTGTGAGGAAAGCAGATATCCGGGCATAAAAAGCACCATTTCCAGATACTGGGCCCGGGATAAAGGATGCCAACGCATCATATCCTTTTCCACATAGGCATCCAGTTCGGCAAACACACGCTCTTCCCCGCCCATTTCCTTTTGCATTTCGGGGGTGAAAAACTTTTTCACCTGAGCCGTGTTCGTCCAGCGTAGTAAGTGCGAATAATACGGGTTCCCGGTATCCTGCAAATTCTTCTTAAAAAATAACTGCCAGAAGTTTTGCCCCTGACGCATATTTTGCTGAATGTACGGATACAATCTCGAGAGCAGCAATGGCCTGAGGCGCGATTCCGGGAACCGGGCCCAGAAACGGCGTACTTTATCTTCGCGAAAAATGTTGTATCCGCCAAACACTTCGTCGGCACCTTCGCCGGTGAGTACAACTTTAATATTATTTTCCCGTACCAGCCCGGACAAAATGTACAACGGCGCCGGTGCGGTACGAATCATCGGTTTTTCCGCATACCAGACCACATCGGAGAAGGCGTGACCGATCTTTGTATAATCGGCTTCAATGATGCGGTGATCGGTTTTCAGGAAGTTCACCATCTCTTCCTGATAGCCGCGCTCGTCGTAACCGGCATCCTTAAAGGCCACGGAGAAGGTGATCAGATTATTATTATGATATTTTTTTACCAGCGCGCTGGTTATGGACGAATCGATACCGCCGCTTAAATAGGCCGCCACCGGCACATCGGCGCGTAAACGCAGCGTTACGGCGTCATAAAGCAGTTCTTTTAATTTCTTGCTATAATAGGCAAGAGGTTTGTCATCGTAATCGTTGGCATCCGGATAGGATAAGGCCCAGTATTTTTGTGTACTCTGCCGGCCGTTTTCGATAACCATGGTATGACCGGGCGGTAGTTCCTGAACATTTTTGTAAACCGTTTGCGGCGGAATATTCACCCATATCGTAAAAATCTGATTCAACCCGGCCGGGTCTATTTCTGCAGCGGCCTGCGGATGCCGGAACAGAGCTTTCATCTCCGAGGCAAACAGGAACACTCCGTCGGATAGCCGGGTGTAAAAAAGCGGCCGAATGCCCACACGATCGCGCGTTAAAACCAATTTTCTTTTTTTCTCATCCCAAATGGCTATGGCAAACTGGCCGTTTAAATGCTGCACAAAATCCGTTCCGTATTCTTCGTAAGCGTGTACAATAACTTCGGTATCGCTTTTGGTATAAAAGCGATGTCCTTTTTTGCGCAAGGCCTCACCCAGTTCGATATAGTTGAAAATTTCACCGTTAAAAATAACCCAAATGGTCTTGTCTTCGTTATGAATGGGTTGTTTACCGCCGGCCAGATCAATAATACTTAACCGGGATTGCGCCAGGCCCAATCCTTTGGCAAAGTAAAAGCCAAAATCATCCGGCCCCCGATGCCTGAGGGCGTGGATCATTTTATGCACTAACTTTTGATCGATTGGATAAGATTGGGATGAATGAAAGATTCCTGCTATTCCGCACATGAGGTAATGAAAGGATATTTTGGGATGGTTCTCCGGCCGCTATTTGAATAAAAGATTTCAAAACGGCCGGAGAAAAAGTTGATTAGTAATTATAATAGGAATATTTATAATTTTCCGTACTTACATCATATTCGGAAAAGTTGAGTACGGTACCGGAAATTTTATTGGAGAAATCTCCGTATTCAAAGATTTTTTCTTTAACATGAGCCATATTCGTTACACCTGCACGGACAACAAACAGCCCGGTATCCACATATTGTGAAATAATCACAGCGTCGGATGTTACCATAATAGGCGGTGTATCAATAATCAGGAAACCAAAGCGGGAGGCCAGAAACTCTATAACCTCTTTGCTTCGTTGGCTTCCCAATATTTCGGATGGATTCGGGATAGGGCGTCCGGCACTTAGCAAATACAAATTCGGAATATGTGTTTGCTGGATTACTTTACGAATATTTTCATCATTAATATCGGCCGGGCTGTACAGAAAATCCGACAGGCCGGGACGTTTTTTACAGGCAAACGAATGGTGCAGAACACCGCGCCGCAAGTCGCCGTCTATCAATAAAGTTGGCAGTTTTTGTTGGGCGAATGTAATGGCCAGATTGCTGGCGTTTAAAGATTTTCCTTCATTGGGATTGAGAGAGGTGATAAAAATGGATTTAACCTTTTTCGACTCATCCCCAAAAAGAAGTTGAGTACGTAAATTACGATATGCTTCACCAACCGGAGTCGGAGAATAATCCGCTGTAACCAGTTTGGGATCAATACGCACCCCTTCTTCAAAATTTTCATATTCAAAGTCTTTTTCATTTCCTATAATGGGTATTTTCGCCATTACTTTGATGGGGATGATGCGTTCCAATTCATCGGCCGTAAAAACGGTTTTATTGAACAGGTCCTTGACGAAGACATAACCAAATCCAAATGCCAATCCGACAACAATGCCCACCAGGATGTAAGTTAGTATGATTTTCATTCGACTTCCCGCTTCCGGTACGACGGCCGAATCAAGTACGATGACATCGCTCACTTCCACAGCATCGGCAATCATAGCCTGATTATGCCGTACTAAAAGCGATGAATACACTTCTTCTGCAATGGTTTTTTTCTGTTGTAGTTCGGCAAGTTGCAGTTCCTTTTCCGGCAGACTGCGTATTTTAAAGGAACCTTCTTTTATTTTGGAATCAAGGTGAGTGAGTTCTTTTATATACTGGGCAAATTCGTTATTGGCAGTTAAAACAATTTTCCTGTCCAGGTTGCTTAGTTTTTCCGAATTTTCGATGACAAGCTTATGCCGCGGGGTACGATATTCTCTTAACAACCGCTCACGTTCATCCAACAGGTTGGTTAATTCCGTTTGCAATGCGGGTACGGTGGCAACCCCCTGCGCCTGTAAAAATGCCAGTATTTCGTTCAGTAAAGGATATCGCTGTTCACCCTGTGCACCTTGCAAGCGGCTTAACAGAGATTGTAACTCATCTTTGGCATCTTGAATTTTTACTTTTCGAACCTCCATATCGGATAGTTGCCCAACAATGCTGTTTGTTCCGGGGTTTAAACCGACCCAGGGATTTTTCTGGCGAAATCTTTTAAGGGCTTCCGTTTTTTCATCCAGTTCAGCTTTAGCCGTTTTCAATTGTTCGGTAAGGATATCCAATACTTCACGGGTATGATATTTCTTCAGATTTAAGTTCTGCTGCACAAACTCATCGATTAGGGTATTTAGGATCTTAGCGATAAAGAATCGATCATTACCTTTTATTTTAACCTGGAGTAAGGTATGGGTACGATTACCCCATTCCGGTGTGAGCATGCTTCTCAGCTCTTCGATAGCTCTTTCTCTTTTGATCAGATAAAATTCTAATTTTTTATGATCCTGCCAATAGTCGTCTTTAACTTTTAATACAAATCCGTCATATTTAACAAATGCTTCCTGCCAGGTGGGAAGCTCAACTACTTTTTCATCTTTGATATCCTCTGCATCATTTGAATAATACAGAACCAGACGATCATCTTCTTTTACCAATGAATATGCACCGGTACGATACTTAGGCGAGAGAGAAATGCTGTCCACCACTTCCCGTCGTTCCAAATCGTAAATAACAAAACCGAGAGACAGTTTATCCACTACTTTGCCGAGGAAATTCCTGCTCATCAACAGACCAAGTTTGGCATCGTTTTCCGGACGTCCCCGGGAATCCATTTGAGTTAAATCGCGTCGATCCTCAAACTGCAGCAAAGCGTTGGTCTCGTAAATGGATTTCGGGCCAAATTTGAAGGCCAGCACCATCCATGCGGCAAACGATAAAATAAACAGGATCGCAATCACCCATTTTTCCCGCTTTACCAATCGCAGGTAGCGGGTAAAGTCGAAATTCTTTGCCAGAGTACTGTTATTTTTATTTGGATTCATTGTAACCTCAACTCGTATTATCTTATCTGGACTGCATTAAGAAAGTATCTCTTCTATATGTCATATATAAATACACAAGCGTAGTAAAAAAGGTCAACATTGGCATAACTTCGGCCACGGTCGTCCAAAATGTCCGGGCATCCGGTGAAGGCGTCCAAATCTGATCGCCGGATTTTATACCTATCTTCTTCAGGGAAGCACCTCTTTCGAACAATTGCGTTAAGTCATCCGTTTTTTCTTCTCCGTTACGTTGCCAATGCATTTCATATATACCTTCTTCTTTAAGCGGACCGCCGGCCAGACGTACCACATCCCACAAACTGGATTGATAATCTACATAATATAGACCAGGCCGCTGGAAACCGCCAAGAAGACTAATCCGAATGACGGGTTTAACATAAAGCGCCTCCGGGTCGCCTAAATAGTTAACGAAGTTCGTACGAATGTACTTTTTTACCTCTTCCACGCTCATATTGGTAATTCTTATTTTTCCGGTAATCGGCAATTCCACATATCCGCGATCGTCTATTGGAAAAATTCCGTTTAAAAACGACGATGTATCAGGTAAAGTACTGATCAGGATACCATCTCCCGGAGTAAACGGATGCTGCGGCAAATCCGGATCTTTGTCCAGACCAGCCTCACCTGTCAAAGCCCAGGCAGAAAAAGTCTCAGCGGCTTGAATGATTGAAACGCTTGGGTTAAGAATGAGTATGCATAAAACCACACTGATTATTTTCTTCATTCTTCTTCTCCAATAATTAACAGGATCGGTAATAACGATATCTTTTTTCTTTACTGTCCAAATCCAATCTGCGTAATAAACGCCATAACTCAAAGAGGCCCACACGTGTGTGCCCGAAATGTTCGTGACGCAACACTTTACGGATACCTAACAATCCCAATAACGGATTTTGCGCCACCACCTTTTTAACCTTTTCAGGCAAAGGGAGCTCCGGCAACTTTATGTCGCTTTGTAATGCATGCGGTATAAATTCTCTCGACCTCCTGTCGGATGGCATTCTGCTCTCACCCTCGCCCGGAGTAAAGGATATTATTTCCGCGGTTTCCCTCTCACTTTCATTTTCTATTTCAAGTTCAATCTTTTCTTCTTTATCGGTATCCTCTTCTATTAAAATGTTCTCGCTGTCTTCAATGGTACCGTCAATCAGGTCGAGCTTTTCCTGTGTTTCAGTATCGTCCTGTACAGGAGTATCCGCCGGTTCGACCTGTTCGCCATTCAGCACCAAATTGAGTTCCTCTTCATCCTTGCCAAAAGAAGCCGCAGCATCTTCTACGCGAGGATAGTCGTCCAGGATATGATAGAATTCCAACATCTGGTATACGTCATAAATCTCCGGGTTCATCGCCGCCAGTTTAATATCACCGCCATTTTCTCTAAAACGTTTGATTTCACCCACAAATACGCCCCACCCGGCGCTGCTCATATAATATAATTTCGAAAAATCAACGATTACTTTAAAGCAGCCGCTCTGAATTATATTATCGAACATTTTTTGCAGTTGGTAGCTGTTGGATTGATCTACATAGCCTCCCAACTCTACTACCATAATCTCACCTTCCTGGTCGGCAAACTTGGAGTCTATCGTAATTTTTTCCATATTCTTCCTTTATTTGCTCCTGTTTCTTAAAAGCTCCGCCCTGTCAATTACAGCATTTAATAAATGCTGCACCATTCGGGAAAGAGTAAATGTTTTCATGTTTGATACTCGGCGAATGTATTTTAATCCACTTGACGGTTTTGGCAACCGAGACGAAAACAGTTTCGCCTGTTCCGGATATTTTTTTTAATACACTAAAAATCAATATTGTTATATCGCCAGTTTTTGTTAATAAATTAGCTTTTTATTTCAGAATAATTTTAAATATTTCATCAAGTTGTCTTATATTAGTAGATAAGATTTATTCACTAAAATTCTCTGATGCACCTGAAAAATATTAGGTTTGTATAATTAAATATAAAGATTTATCTTTAAAGATTTTAAACCTCTAAGAAATCTTTTACTGTCCTTCTGCTGCCAAAACCGTAATAACGGTTTTTCCGAGTATCTTCAGGTTCATTTTGAGGCTGTTGGCATGTTGTATGTATTCCAAATCTTTTTTTACTTTTTCTTTAACGTCCTCAATAGTCTCATCATACCCGACCGTAACCTGAGCTAAACCGGTTACTCCCGGTTTCACCTGTAAACGATTCATGTAAAAAGGAATTTGTTTTTTGAATGTTTCGGCAAAGAATGGTCTTTCGGGACGTGGGCCGATAAAACTCATATCACCCTTGAGTATATTTATGAGCTGCGGCAATTCGTCAATGCGGGTTTTACGCATAAAGCGTCCTACCTTTGTAACACGCGGATCTTTTTTTTGTGCCCAAACAGGGCCGGATCGTTTTTCTGCGTCATGAACCATGGACCGAAATTTGTGAACAGCAAAAATCCGACCATTTTTTCCATACCGTTTCTGCGAATAAAAAACCGGCCCTTTGGATTCTAACTTGATGGCTATCGCAACGATAACAAATAAAGGAAACAGCAAAATCATCAATATAATTGAGCCAATTAAATCGATTATCCTTCGGATACCGAAATCTTTGGTTGACCATACATCCCGAATCACATCCCGGATGATGTGTGCATATTCTTCGTCATAGGTATCGGAAACAATACGGTAATTGACGCCGCTTTGCTGGCAGATTGATATGATGGAACTTAGGTACTGTTTCTCGGGAGGCGATAGAACGATCAGAACTTCTTCGATATTCAGTTTTTCAATCTGTTCTTTCAGATTGGAAATATCACCGACGATGGGAACATTTTTATAGTGTGATTTTTCTTTTACGCCGGAAGGACGGACAAAGCCGCGAACATCGTAACCCAGAGCCGGAATGCTAAGTAACTTATCATAAAGATTGGCCGCTTCGACATTCCACCCAACAATAAGAGCGCTTTTATACTTTTTCTGTTCAATGATATCTACCTGGGCCAGCAAACGTTTCTCCATCTTTAAAAGAGCATATATTTATTTGCACAAAAGCACGATCGGAATATACTCGTAAGTAGTTTACTTGTGGTGACTTAAGTCACACCAATCGGACACATCCTCAACAATATCATGGGTTTGCCGTGAACACCGATAAATATATTCCGCATATACGGTAAACCACGAAACCATGACGTACCATATATTTAATTTATACAATATATTTGGAACGCCGGAAAATCTTTCCCTATAAGTTTTTACAATATAGCATCATCTTTTCTAAATTGTATTATAATTAAAACAATTTAATAAAAAAAGACAAGAAAATATAACAATCTTTTTACATATTTTTGTTCTTTCCATCCGGATAGGCATTTAATTATCAGTATGCCTGCATAATGTACATAAAAAAAGCCGGTTAATCATTCCTTTGATTTACCGGCTGTTTATACATACATAAAGTGCTATCCATTATACTTCTAAAATCTCTTTTTCCTTGCGTTCCATTATTTCATCAATTTTTTTTGTATGCTCATCCGTGATCTTCTGTACTTCTTCCAGCTCTACACTCAGCTCATCTTCCGACAGTTCATGATTTTTTTCCATTTTTTTCAAATGGTCATTAACATCACGTCGAACATTACGAATAGCTATTTTTCCCTCTTCGGCAAATTTGTGAATAAGTTTAACCAGGTCTTTGCGTCGTTCTTCGCTGAGTTGGGGAATAGGAAGGCGTATAATATTACCGTCATTGCTGGGATTTAATCCCAAATCGGCTTTTAATATCGCTTTCTCAATTTCCGGTAACATGCTTTTTTCCCACGGTTGTACGGTTATCAGCCTTGGTTCCGGCACACTGATCGTTGCTGCCTGATTTAACGGAACAATTTGACCGTAATAGTCCACTTTAACCGAATCGAGCAAAGCGGGATTTGCCCTGCCGCTGCGTATTTTGGACAATTCTCCGGCAAACGTTTCCACAGCACGGTCCATCCGATGTCTGGCATCCTTAAGTAATTCATTGGCTCCCATAATCACCCCTGTACTTTTGTTCCTATTGTTTCACCTAAGACAATTTTATGAAGATTATCCGGTTTATCAAAATTAAAAACAATTATAGGCAAATTATTGTCCATAGACAAGGTGATTGCGGTAGTATCCATTACCTTTAAGCCTTTTTTAACCACATCCATATAACTTAACGAGTCGAACTTGAAGGCGTCTTCAAATTTCTCGGGATCGGCATTGTAAATGCCATCCACCCGCGTGCCCTTGAGAATTATATCCGCTTTTATTTCCACAGCTCTCAACACCGCTGCCGTATCCGTTGTAAAATAGGGGTTACCGGTTCCGGCAACAAAAATAACGACCCGTTTTTTTTCCAGATGACGGATGGCGCGCCTGCGGATGAATGGTTCGGCGAATTCCTGCATCCTAATGGCCGACATAACACGAGAATACACGCCGGCTCGTTCCAGGGCATCCTGAATAGCCAGACCATTGATAACAGTGGCCATCATACCCATGTGATCGGCGGTAACCCGATCCATTGAGCGCGCATTTTCCGACAGGCCACGGAAAATATTTCCACCGCCGATTACGATTCCAACTTCCACCCCCAAATCGGTTATTTTTTTAATCTCAGCGGCAAGATGATCAAGAATGGCCGGACGGATGCCGTGCTTTTCTTTACCGGCCAGAGACTCGCCGCTCAACTTTAACAATATGCGTTTGTAAACGGGCGTGGAAGAAGACATTATCTATTCCCCAATACGAAAACGGGCAAAACGTTTGATTGTGACATTTTCACCCAATTTGGCTATCGTTTCGGTTAAAAGATCCTGTACGCTCTTATCGGGATCTTTTACAAAGGGCTGCTCAAGCAGACATACTTCGCTGTAATACTTTTCGAGACGTCCCTGCACAATCTTCTCGACGATATTTTCCGGCTTACCGGAGGCCAGGGCTTGCTCTTTAAGGATTTCCTTTTCCTTCTCTATCGCGGCCGTATCTAATTCTTCACGGCGAATTGCCAGAGGATTGGAAGCGGCAATATGCATAGCCACATTTTTAGCAAATTCTTTAAAATCATCGGTATTAGCAACAAAATCTGTTTCGCAATTTACTTCCACCAAAACGCCCAGTTTGCTGCCAGGGTGGATGTACGAGGTAACCATACCTTCGTTAGCCTCGCGCTCGGCACGTTTAGCCGCTTTTGAAATACCTTTTTTACGCAGAACATCCAATGCTTTTTCAAAATCACCATCTGATTCCTGCAAGGCTTTTTTACAGTCCATCATCCCTGCACCGCTTTTATCGCGCAGTTCTTTTACCATTGCAGCCGTGATCTCTGCCATTTCTATGACTCCTTTTTCGTAGTTTTTGCTTGTTTCTTAACCTGTTTTGCTTCTTTTGACCTGGCGCCTTTAGCGTCTTTCCCGGTTTTACCTTCTTCGTCAGCGGATTTCTTTTCGGACTCAACCGCCTGCGCCAAATCCTGTTTTTCTTTCACCTTCTGGCGCGCTTCTATAACCGTATCGGCAATTTTGCTGGTAATAAGGCTTATGCTCTTTGCCGCGTCGTCGTTGGCAGGTATCGGATAGTCAATAACCGTCGGATCGGAATTGGTATCCACCATGGCAATAATCGGAATATTCATTTTACGCGCTTCATTTACTGCGATGTGTTCTTTTTTGGTATCCACGATAAATACCACGCCGGGCAAACGCTTCATTTCTTCGATACCGCCAAGCACTTTAAACAATTTTTCTTTTTCGCGCTCTATCATCAACCGTTCTTTTTTGGATATTTTTTCGTAAGTACCGTCCGTACTCATTTTGACGAGATTTTTGTAGTGCTTAATCGATTTACGGATTGTACTGAAATTGGTGAGCATGCCGCCCAACCAACGATTGGACACAAAAAACATCCCGCACCGTTTGGCTTCCGAAGCAATGATATCCTTAGCCTGAACTTTAGTTCCGACAAAGAGCACTTCGTACCCTTCGCCAACCACCTGGCGAACCACTTCCAGAGCCTTATCCAGCGCAGTTTGTGTCTTTTTGAGATCGATAATATGAATCCCGTCTTTCTGCATAAAAATATATGGTTTCATTTTGGGATTCCAGCGGCGGGTCAGATGACCGAAATGCGTACCGGCAGCCAACAGCTGCTCTAAAGACAAAGAGGGCATATACAACTCCTTTGTTTGGGTTAAACCTCCACCGGCCTATTACTTATCCCAATCCCTTTTTCAGCGGGACACCCGGGAAGAAACAGCCGGTGTGCGTTGTTTTTTAAATTAAGAACACTAAAAAAGCCAGATAGGACTCTGGCTTTAAACAGATACGGATATTTTGATTAACGTTTGGAAAACTGAAAGCGTTTGCGCGCTTTGGCCAAACCGTATTTTTTTCTTTCTTTTTCTCTGGGATCGCGGGTTAAGAATCCGCCCTGACGCAATACCTTCCGATAATCCTCACTGTATGCTAACAAGGCACGGGCAATTCCCAGCCGCACCGCACCGGCCTGACCGCTTAATCCGCCACCCTGAACATTTATCTGAAAATCAAATTTGTCCAGATTTTCGGTCAGAACCAACGGTTGTTCGATGTCCATTTTAAGCGTTTCGCGTTTAAAATAGGCTAACAACCCTTCGGTGCCGTTTATAACGATTTTACCGCTACCCGGCATCATACGCACCCGAGCTACGGCGCCTTTACGTCTTCCGATTGAAATATACACTTCCATTAACAACTCCCGATTAATTAAGTTTTAATGCAGCAGGCTGCTGTGCCTGGTGGGGATGGTCCGGCCCGGCATAAACTTTTAATTTTTTGAACATTTTACGTCCGAGTGCATTTTTGGGCAGCATCCGTTTCACCGCATATTCGATAACCCGTTCCGGATGGCGCTGAAGCATAAGAGCAATCGGTGTCGTGGTTACACCACCGGGATAACCGGAATGACGAAAATAAGTTTTTTGCTGCATCTTTTTTCCGGTCAAGCGCACTTTTTCCGCATTGATAACCACAATAAAATCACCTGCATCCTGATGCGGGGAATAAATGGGTTTATTCTTTCCTCTCAAAATATGCGCAATTTTCGAGGCCAGCCGCCCAAGTACCTGCCCTTCGGCATCCACTACATACCAGCGACGGGATTGTTCAATTTCATTTTCTCGCGCAATATATGTTTTCAAACTATCCTCCTGCAATATGGCGTTAAAAATCGAGCCTTCAATTTAACAAGGTTGTATTAGTTTGTCAAATTTTTTGTGTGGCTCTTTACTTAATTATTTTATTGATTATTTAACCCGGTAGCCTTAAGTTTGTTATGTTTTAAAAACAGTTTTTTCTTCCGCTTTCTGAGATTAGTATTGTTTTTATTTTCCGGCTCATTTAACTGGTATTGATAAGAATCACATACAAATCGTATGATTTATTTGTACAATATATAAAATATTTATCATCCCGTTTAAACCTAATTATCATATTGCAGTCTGAGTTTTTGTATTATGGATAAACGTACCATAGACAGGGCCCGGATACCCGGGACGCAGCTTCAATATAAAAAAATGAACAACACGGGTTTGCTGTCTCCCATGTCCAAGCCGGTAGATGTGCGGAATTTTTCCAAAAGCGGGCTGTCGTTTTATGGGGAAGGCAATATGAACAATGGGGATGCCATTTTGATGAAGGTGATTTTTCCCGACGGCAAGCAATTGCGTTTAAAAGGCGAAGTACGCTGGTCACACGAAAATGCATCCGTAAATAGATACAGTATCGGCGTCCAATTCTTTCCGTTTGGACACGGAGGTAAATACAACCGGCCCGAAGCGTTAGACCTTCTGAGAGAAAAAACCGGCCAACATATATTGAATATTTCCAACAATGAAAATAATGGGAACGATACGGAATCGTTGCCATAACCGATTCTTCCCTGCCCTGCTATCCGCAAGCCACAGGATAAGCCGCAGATAATATCACTATTCTTCTATCGGTATCTTCCGATTTTGTTTACGGCCTTTTTTTGTTTCAATGTCCATAGATAATTCGTCTAAGCATTTGCTCCCATTTACTATATTCTATAAATTGTACATTTCCAATTTCATCCAGGAGAATCCCTCGTGAAACTTAAACTGCATTGGCAAATCCTCATCGCTTTGCTGGCTGGCATCGTATTCGCTTTTCTGGCAAGGATTTTCGGATTTGAAGAATTTGTGGTTGATAAAGTCAGTATTTTCGGTACTATCTTTATCCGTGCTTTGCGGATGATTATTGTGCCCTTAATTGTATCATCCATTATTTCCGGCGTAACCGGTATCGGCTCGGCAGAAAATTTCGGACGACTCAGTCTGAAAACATTCAGCTATTATATTGCCACCAGTCTTTTTGCCATTCTTACCGGATTGATTTTGGTCAATATCATTCAACCGGGTGTGGGCGCTCAATTGGGATTTGAACAGATTCCCGAAGGCCTGCACAGTAATGTGGAAAAGCTGGGTACCACCCTTTTGGGCATCATTCCCACTAATCCGCTTAAGGCTATGGTCAACGGCGATATTTTACCAACCATTTTCTTTTCGTTATTATTCGGTTTTTTTATCACTAAAGCACCCGATCCGTACCGCAAACAACTTACGGATTTTTTCCAGGGCGTGTTTGAAGTAATGATGCGTCTGACCCATTTTATTATCCTGTTTGCGCCAATCGGTGTTTTTGCTCTTATCGCTAAAATTGTAGCCCAGACCGGCACCGATGTATTTGCTCCGCTGGCTTCTTACATGGTTACAGTTATCCTGGCATTGACCATCCACGCTGTTATTACCCTGCCCACCCTGCTTTATTTTGTTGGTAATATTTCGCCATTAGCCCATTTTAAAGCAATGTCGGCGGCGCTGTTGACAGCGTTTTCCACCTCTTCCTCTTCGGCAACCCTGCCGCTGACTATGGATTCGGCCGAAAACAACGCCGGGGCTTCCAACAAAATCAGCAGCTTTGTACTGCCTTTGGGCGCTACGATCAATATGGACGGTACGGCTTTGTACGAATGCGTGGCTGCTATGTTTATCGCCCAGGTTTACGGCATTCACCTATCCTTTGAGCAACAGTTTATTGTAGTCATCACGGCTCTTCTGGCCAGCATCGGCGCCGCCGGCATCCCTATGGCCGGATTGGTGATGATTACCATTATTCTGCGGGCTGTCGGCTTGCCGCTGGAAGGTTTAGGCTTAATTTTAGCTGTTGACCGCATCCTCGATATGATGCGCACATCTGTAAACGTTTGGAGCGATAGCTGCGGGACGGTGCTCATCGCCAAAAGCGAAGGGGAAACCGGATTGAAAGTGTTACGGAAAAAGTCGTCTTAGAACATTGATTCCTGAAAAGCCGCTATTAAATAATTGAGTTCACTCGAGGAAGGGGGCGTTATGCGATTAACATTAGCCATCATCTCCGGACTGTTTTTTATCTTGTTTAACGGATGCACTTCCGATGACCATTCCACGGTGATTACAGGCAAAGTTTTGACCGAAGAAGGCCAGCCGCCTGCTTTGGCACACCTGCATATAATGAAAGCCGGACAATACTTTCCCACCGCGGAAAAGACCGTGCAGGTGGCACAAGACGGCAGTTTTAGTATTTCTGTGGATTCGCTTTTTTATTTTTTATTAGGCGTCACCGCGGTCGATCATCAAAATATATTAATACCCTTTTATCTGGACAGCATTCCGCAAAAAATTTATGTTGATATACGATTGAAGCATTATGATTACCTGCCGGATTTTGAAAACGTGCAGATTATCGGTGATTGGAACGATTTCGATTTTGCCTCGGCAAGTTCCATGAAAAAGCTGGCTGACGGCCGATTCATCTACAAACTTAATCCGCCTGCCGACACGGTCGCCTACCAGTTAATGGGCCTTACCCGGGACGGCCGCAGTATCAACGGCACAATGAGCGATTACTACCGCTACGACGGCGGAGGCGACTACCGCTCAATTGTAAAAACGACAGGCGATTCTTTTACCATCATTTTCGATCCGTCCTTAGTAAAAAGAAGTAAACGGGAAACCGCACAGGTCCGTTTTGGTGACGATGCCGCTTTTTTGCAGCAGATATACGAAATTTCCGTTCTTTCGGATACCGAACGTAAGAAGTATCGCGCTGCCGGTTTAGCTTACCGCGCCAGACACAAAACGATGAAGGGGTTCGAATATGCCCTCGATTCTCTAAAAAACACTCTTCTACATCTTGGGAGAACCGCCCCTCCTCCCGTAAATAAATATGCGATGGTCAGATTGGCGGATTTTGGTGTATATATGACCCGACTGGACAGTACATTTTATACGGAACTAATCGATATGGTGCCAACAAACGACCCGCTTTGGGATGATCGTCCCGATATTTTCTTCAACGCTTACATGCATCTTTACGGGCGCAAAGAAGTACCTAAAATGATTGAGCAGGCCCTGCCGCAGATCAAGAGCCGCAGGCTGGCCGGTTATTTAATCGCCCAGTTGGGAATGGATGCACATTATTCGGGAAAGAAGGAAAAAGCGGAACATTATTATCGTTTATTGAAAGAAAAATACAACGATATTCCTTCTCTCAAATGGTTTATTAAAGAATTAAATCCCAATAAAAACATAGCTGTGGGGAAACCCGCGCCCCAATTCAGTATCCGTATGATGGATTCCGACAAAACATTTTCCAATAAGGATTTGTCCGGTGTGTACACGCTCATCGATTTCTGGGCGGTATGGTGCGGGCCCTGTGTAGGCGAGATGCCCTCGCTGCATGCGGCTTACAAAAAATTTAAAGGGCCGCGCTTTCATATCCTTAGCCTCTCTTTTGACAGGAAAGAAGACGACGTCCGCAAATTCCGCAAGGAACAATGGCCCATGCCCTGGCTGCATGCTTTTGTAAAAGGCGGCTTCAACAGCGAATTGGCAAAAAAGTTTGAAGTAACGGGTATTCCCAAACCGATTCTGGTGGATCCCAGCGGAACCATTGTGGCGATGAAAGGCGAGCTAAGGGGAGAAAATCTGGAAAAAACACTGGCCAAATTTCTGAGGTAATAAAAATCAATAAGGAAATAATGGAGTATGGAAATATGGCGATTCCATCGCTTAAAGCGATGGAATCGTTTAAGTACACGAACCTCTATTTTCGTACCGGGTTAGACCTTCCAGATCTGGTAGACCTGGAAGGTCTGTGAAGAAGCGACTCATAACCGCTCCGTCGATCCATCACTCTAATTAATCATTTTACAGCGTTTCCAGCACCTTTTTAATCCGCTCAAAAGCCCAATCGATTTCCTCTTTGCTGATCACCAGCGGCGGGGCCAGACGGATAACGTTTTCGTGAGTTTCCTTGCATAGCAGTCCGTCTTCCTGCAGAGCTTCGCAAAAGCGGCGGGCGCCCCCGGCTTCCTTGTTCAGTTCTATTCCGATGAATAATCCTTTCCCGCGAATTTCTTTGATGTGATTCTTATCGATTGTTTGCAAACGATCCATCAGATAAGCGCCCATCTGCCGGGAGTTCTCGGTCAGCTTTTCTTCCGTCAGCACATCCAGTGCAGCGTTTGCCACAGCACAGGCCAAAGGATTGCCGCCAAAGGTGCTGCCGTGGTCGCCCGGTTTGAATACGCCCAGAATATCTTTGGAGGAGGCCACGGCCGACACCGGATAAAAACCTCCGGAAAGGGCTTTACCCACGATAAGCATGTCCGGTTTTATGCCTTCTTCGTGCTGGTAGGCAAACAATTTTCCGGTACGTCCCAAACCGGACTGGATTTCGTCGGCAATAAACAACACATTGTTTTCTTTGCAGATGCGCTGAACATCCCGCAAGTACCCGTCGGCCGGGATGAGAATACCGCCCTCGCCCTGGATGGGTTCCACCATAAAGGCGGCGGTGTTTTTGTTAACGGCTGCCTCCAGCGCTTTGGCGTCGCCGTAGGGCACCACTACAAATCCGGGCGTAAACGGCCCAAAACCGTCTTTATACTGATCTTCCGTGGAAAAACCGACAATTGTTGTGGTACGGCCGTGAAAATTGTTGGAACAAACGATGATTTCGGCCTTATTTTCGGCTATGCCCTTTACTTTATACCCCCATTTGCGGGCGGCCTTGATGGCTGTTTCCACAGCCTCGGCGCCGGAATTCATGGGCAGCACCATTTCCATTTCCGTAAGCGCTGCCAGCTTTTTGCAGAAGAGCCCCAACTGATCGTTGCGAAAGGCGCGGGAAGTAAGCGTCACCTTTTTGGCCTGTTCAACCATGGCATTATAAATTTTAGGATGACAATGGCCCTGATTTACCGCCGAATAAGCGCTGAGAAAATCCATATATTTTTTACCGTCCACATCGGTTACCCAAACCCCCTTGGCCTCGCTGATCACCACATCCAGCGGATGGTAGTTATGCGCACCGTATTCGTTTTCCAGATCAATATAATCCTGCGTCGTCATTTTGCTATCCTTTCGTATAGAAGATCTCTATCATTTCCATTAATCGAACACAAAAGATGAAGAATTTACGATGTTAGAAATTACAGGTCAACCAAATTCGGCGGGGGTCTAAAATAAACTAATTTAGAGAGATAAGGCAGACCGGTAGGAATATGGGAAGGGGAGCAAAACCGGGCAAAACGCGCTATCCAATATTTCTTTTCCTCCCCTTATAGGGCCCCTTTTTATTCTGCTTCGTTTTTAAGAATACTGATATTCCCATTCAGAGTTTTCAGGTATAATAATGCGCCGCCGCCGTTAATATACCCGTCTAAGCGGTGTTTTGTTGCGCTGCCCTCTTTGTCCAAAGGAAAGTCGCAACTGATACGGCCGTTGGTTGTTCTGGCTTCCACCTCGGCCCGGATATCGGCCGGCAAACTAAGTGTAATAGACCCATTGGTGGTTTGAAGCGACATATCTTCATCGGGATCAACATCGGTCATATATACTTTTATCTTGCCGTTGGTGGATTTGGCGTTCAGGGTTCCGGCAACGTTTTGGGCAGTAATTTTACCGTTAACGGTTTTCAGGCGAATATGTCCCCTGCAATCGGCTACGGACACACTCCCGTTTGTAGAGCGAATGTTTAAATCAAATGTACGTGGCACCTTTACTTCGAAGGCAACCGAGGCATTCATACCTCCGTTGCCGAATATCCAGGAGAAAAAGCCCCCGCTTTTCTCTTTTTTATCCGGAAAATCCACATCTACTTCAATCATCCCTTCGTCATCGTCAATTTCAATTTCTATATCAGAGAGATACCGGCGTGATTTTTCTTTATCCTCACCCTGCACTTTTTTATATGCGATAATTTCCACCTCGTCACGATCCCAGGAGCTAATTTCGACACGTCCGTTGGTGTTTCTTATTTCGATTCCGGTTTTATCCTTTACCGGAATAATTTTTTTATACGATTCTTCAAATGTAGTTTTTGCCAGCAGGTATACCGGCAAAAACATGGCCAACAAAATCAGGATAGTTTTTTTCATTTACTGCCCTTTCTTTATTTAGTTGTCCAGTTTATAAACGGTTATGCCCCATTTTTTGGGCTGTCTCGGCGGATCATCATTCCAGTCGTAATACGAATGGCTGTCGTCAGATTTAAAGTGTACCTCGTATGTTCCGGGTTTTAGGGTGATAATCGTATCGGCCAGTCGGTTTTTTTTGGCGCCGCCGGCATGGACGGTTTTACTATAGCGCATTTTCCATACCCGCCGTCCTGTTTTTACATTCTCAATCCATCCGTAATCGTACATTTCGTCCCAATCGCCTTCGCCGATGCAGTAGATGCGGATACGTGACTTTTTCTTCAGAGTAAACCGTTTCCGTACGTGTTCGTCATCGCCTATCCGGGTTAGGCGGGCCAATACTTGTGTATCGTCTTTTCGGGGCTCGCGGACAACGCGCGCATAACGGGCGCTTTTACTTGCCGGGTAAATGGTTATCCCCCATTTTTCCGGATTTTGCGGGCGGCGCATGTTCCAATCGTCATAGCAGTGCGAATCATCGCTTTGGTAGTGAACCACATAGCGGCCGGGAGGCAATTCGATAATCTCGTCCACAAGGCGATTTTTTCCGGCGCCCCCGGCATGTTTGGTATCTTTGTAGCGCATTTTCCAAACGGTTTCGCCTGTTTCGTCGTTGGTTATCCAGCCATAATCGAACATGTCCCCGGCCATACCTTCGCCAAGAGCATATACCCGTAACGAAGCCTTCTCTTTTAGTTCAAACACCTTTTCAATGTAAGCATCGTTACCCACCTTTGTGATACTGATGATCGGTTTGATCTCTTTTTCTTTATATTCCTTTATAATATCCGGCTCAAAATCTTCTTCAGCCGGGAAAAGGGTAAGTCCCCAAAAGTAGGGATCATAAGGCGGGTTGGCATTCCAGGCATTGGATGAATGATTGGCGTCGGTACGAAAATAAACCAGGTAATTACCGGCCGGAAGTTCGATCTCATCGCGGAAAAGGCGGTTTTTTACGGCGCCGCCGGCATACTCGGATGCATTCTCTCTCATTTTCCAGACGGTTTCACGGGTATCGGCATTGATGATCCAGCCGTAGTCGTACATTTTCCCTTTGTACCCTTCGCCTAAGCCGTAAATTTTTACCTTTAGTGATTGGCTGAGGGAAAATCCTTTTTTAGCCGTATGATCATCATCGGTATCGGTTAAACTGAGAACGGCGTTTCTTCGTTTGGCGCGTAAAATTTTCTTCACGTCACGCCTCTGATAGACCTCATCCACGCGATCAATTTCCACAATCCAATCCCGGGACGAATCTTCCCATTCGTTTTCATCACTAAAGATATATTTAAGAAGTTTACTCACAGAAAAGAAACCTCCGTCCAATATATGCCATCCGGGTTTTACTGCGGCAAAATAGACTTCGTAGGTTCCCTTATCCAGATGCACATTTCCATTGAATTCACGGCTTAGGCGTAGATCTCCGGTTTGTTCCGTATTATCGATTGTCATTCGCCAAACCATTTCCCGTGTATCGCTATTAATGATCCAGCAATAGGCGTACATATTGAAGCGATCCTGCTGGTAATTTCTTATCTGTTTTGTCTCTTTATCACCCCCGGCGCCAACAGCGTGAATATGCACGGTGCGATCATCTTCAAGAACAAAACCGGCCACCTGAACCTGAAAGTCATCCAGGTTTCTCATAACCAGTTTCTCTTCCTGAGCAAACAGACGGCAGGAAACAACCGTTAATATTCCTAAAAAAACAAAATATTTTCGCATAGTCATCCTTTAAAACGGTTTCACCAGCCGGAATGCAAACCGGTAGGGATTCTGTCCCGTATCGGTGCGCCGCGCTACGCTAAAACGTACCCGACCGGACCAGCTGGTAACCGCTATCCCGAAATCCGATTTAATATCGTTCCAACTCAAGTGAGAAAAACCCGCCTGCCAGGTATCTTTGTCACTCACATCCGCTCTTCGCCAGGCATTACCTGCATCGAAGAAAAAGACATAACGCAGATCATTAAAAAAGGGCAAGCCGATATGCAAGATGCGGGGACTGATGTTGTATTCCAAATTAGCCAGCAGCATTCGGTCGTACCCAAAAGCGCGGTCATTGGAACGAAATTCTTTGTAATAATATCCGCGCATCGTACTCAACCCGCCAAATTCAAAACTTTTTTGCACCGGCAGACGACCGGTTCCCGTACCCGCTTTAAGCCGGATATCCAATCGTTCGAAGCGGCTCAAGCGTTGATAACGCCGCAGTTCGAAGATGTATTGATTAAAAGAGAAGTCGCTGCCTATTTTTTTGGTTGAACTCTCTCCGGAAAGCAAGATATACCAGCCGCGCGTGGGCAGTGCCGGATCGTTGCGGGTATCGAGGTAGAGCTCCCCATACACGCTGCGCATTTTACCTGCATCGATGGGCGGATTTTCGGCAAATTTCTTGCTTCCGCCAAACAAAGACCAATCGGCCTTTTTTTCCACGGATATATACTCATCAAATTTGTAGGCCAGTTTGGCTTTAAAATAGACGGTGAAGTTCTGGCTCATATAGAGCTGAAATCCTTTGATGCGGTAAAAATCCATATAATCATCATGCAGGAAAAAGGCAGCCAGACTGTTCTCATGCGGAGAAATCAGCCATTGGTCCCGCGTGGAAATATAGTCGTGTGCGTCGCCACCCAGCTCAAAGCGATAGTTGGTCGGATTGAATAACCAGCGGCTGAGGCCTATTTTATACTGCCATTTCGCCTGTTTAAAAGCATATCCGCCGAACCCGTAAATATTGAATACGGGCACTCTGCCGCGAATTTCTTTAGGTACTTCCAGACCAAAAAACATGCCCTCTACACGGTTATAACGCACTAAGAAACGATTGGATTGCCGTCCCAAAGGAAGGGTGCTGTAGGTGGGATATTCGTTACCCAAAGGCGGATGATCTACGGTTTTCCAAAATTTTGTTCGATATTCATCCCATTCTTTGTTCCAGTTGTCCGGCGGAAAGAGGTTTTTCACACTGGTTTCGATCTGTTTGCCGGTTACATTCGAAGATACGGCCTGAAAAATACGACCGTTAATGGAAGTAATATTGCCCAATACGACGGCGCCGGATTTAACGCGGACATCGCCGCCAATAACCAGGATATCCCCTTCCACTTTCCCGTGCACAGTGAGGTCACCGCCAACAACTACCACATTCCCGTCCAGTACTTTATCCGAATCGATAACATAGTCGCCCTCATAGCGGTACATTGGCGCGGCGGTGTTGCCGATGTATTTATGGACAGCCCGTTCTTCCAGGTTGTCCGGCCAGTCCTCTCCTGCTCGGCTATCCTGAAAGGACAAAATGACCATACATACAGCGCTTAGCAATACAATGGAATATCGTTTCATTTTTATTATCCCGATTAGACCTAATCTATTGCTACGATCATTCCGGGAAAAAGTTACAGTTACAACTGTCATTTTATCGAAGAAAGCCCCTTAATGTCTCACCTTTGTAACATAGTCAACCCAAATTGAGTCATTTTTTGTAACAAAGTAAACCCAAATTGGCGGATTACTCGTGAGCTTCCAACCAGTTCTTCCCGATCCCGCTGTCCACTACAATAGGTACGCGCAGCTTAAAGGCGCCGGCCATAATGCCGCGTACTTTATGGGCAAAGGCCTCGGCGGCGGATTCCCGAACTTCGAAAACCAGTTCGTCGTGTACCTGCAAAAGCATCTGGGCGGGCGTCTCTTCGTTCTTCATAAAACGATGGACTTCGATCATAGCTTTTTTGATTAAATCGGCAGCCGAACCCTGTATAGGCGTGTTGATGGCCGTACGCTCGGCAAATTCGCGGATTTGCCGGTTGGTGCTCTTTATTTCCGGCAGATAACGCCGGCGATGCAGCATGGTTTCCACATAGCCTTTATCACGCGCCATTTTTATGGCGGCTTCCATGTACAGTTTGATTTTGGGATAAGTGGCAAAATAGTCGATGATGAATTCTTCGGCTTCATCCACGCTGATGTCCAGCCGCGCGGCCAGCCCGTAACGGCTCATCCCGTAAATGATGCCGAAATTGATCTCTTTGGCTTTGCGCCGGTGATCGGAAGTAACCTGATCCAGAGGTATATCGAAAATCTGGGCTGCGGTAGCGGCGTGAATATCCAGATTTTGCCGGAAACTCTCGATCATATTTTCATCCTGCGAAAGATGGGCCATAATACGCAATTCGATTTGCGAGTAGTCAGCGCTCAAGATGACCGAATTTTCATCGGAAGCGATAAAGGCTTTGCGAATTTCGCGGCCGATCTCGGTGCGGATGGGAATATTCTGCAGATTAGGGTTGCTGCTGGAAAGCCGGCCCGTTGCGGCTACCGTTTGATTGTACGAGGTATGCACACGGCCGGTTTGCGGATTGACTAATTGCGGCAGAGCATCCAGATAGGTATTTTTTAATTTTACCAGTTTACGATAGGACAAAATCCGGTCGATAATCGGATGGGCGGCGTACCGTTCCAGTATGCTTTCCGCGGTGGAATACTGACCGGTTTTGGTCTTGGGCGGTTTGCGTAAATTGAGTTCTTTGTGGATTTCCAGTTTATCAAAAAGAATAGGGCCTAACTGCTGCGGCGAATTGAGATTGAATTCCTCTCCCGCATCCCGGTAAATCGACTGCTCAAGCTCGTCCGCCTGTTTACCCAATTTTTCGGAAAGCTCACGCAACAGACGGGTATCTAACCGGACGCCGTGCTCTTCCATACCCATCAGAACTTCCACCAGGGGCATTTCCAAATTATAGAACAAATCGTCCATACCCATCTCGTGTATTTTGGGCCGCAGAACGTTGTACAGTCGAAAGGTGATGTCGGCATCTTCGGCGGCGTAACGCACTACTTCCAAGGCGGGAATGTCGGTCATTTTTTTCTGTTTACGTCCAGTGCCTATCAATTCGCCAATGTGGATCATTTCATAATTGAGATATTTTTCGGAAAGCTTATCCAGTTTGTGCTGCCCGCCCGGATTAATCAGATAGGCGGCGATCATGGTATCAAAATAAAGGCCTTTTATTTCCACACCGTGCCGCTGCAAAATTGCCGCATCGAATTTAATATTTTGGGCAATTTTTTTCTTTTTTGGGTTCGCAAAGACGGATCCCAGAAGCTCGAACACCTGATCCTGAGGCAGATGATAATCCGGATGTTCAATCGGGATGTACCAGCCCTCTTTTTCTTTCCATGAAAGGGCAATACCGGCGATGCGCGCCTGCATAAAGTCCAGCGAATCGGTTTCCAGATCGAAGACAAAGGCCTGCTGCTGTTCCAGCTGGCGGGCTAATTTCTCGACGCCTTCCAATGTATCAATCAGCTCATAGTGTACGGCGGATTCATCATGATGAGAGAGTTCTTCCAGCGCGCCTTCACCGCGGGCAATGGCTTTCATGCGGTCGGCCAAACGGCGGAATTCCAGCTCGTTCATTACTTTTTCCGCTTCATCGGCATCCCAGATGCGAAATTTCAGATCCTCTAACTTTACAGCCAGATCCATATCGCTGTGTATGGCGGCCAGTTGTCGGGCCAGTCCGGTCTGTTCCTCGCAGGCAACCAGATTGTCCTTTACGGCTCCTTCCTTCAGTTGATCAATGGACTCATAAAGTTTTTCAAGGCTGCCGAATGCATTGAGTAATTTTACGGCCGTTACTTTGCCCACTTTGGGTACGCCGGGAATATTGTCCGAGCTGTCGCCCATCAAGGCCAGCCAATCGACAATCTGTTTCGGTTCGATTCCCATCTTATCCTTTACCGCCGCGGCATCCAGCACCTCCGCCGGCTGATTGCCTTTGCCGGGATTGTATAAAAAAACATGATCGTTCACCAATTGGGCCATATCTTTATCGCCGGAAACGATATACACATCCAATTCGGGGGAGGCAAATTTTTTAGCCAGCGAACCGATGATATCATCCGCTTCATAGCCTTCCTGATCCATAACCACAAAATTCAGGCGTTTGAGCGTATCCACCAGGCGGGGATATTGTTGCGCCATCTCTTCCGGCATCTTCTCGCGGGTGGCTTTGTATTGCGGATAGATTTCATGTCGGAAGGTCGGCTCTTTGGTATCGAAAATCACCGCCAGATAGTCCGGGTGTTCATCCTCGATTAATTTAATCAGCGAAGACAAAAACCCGAATGTAGCCGAAGTATTTTCCCCTTTGGAGTTGATTAAGGGGTTGCGGATGAACGCAAAATAACTGCGGTAATACAACGCCGAACCGTCGATTAAAAAAAGTTTTTTTGACATAATACGTATTTCCAGGATTGTTTGTTGTTGGCTGCTTGCCCTGAGCCCCGTCGAAGGGTTAGTTTTTAGTTATTAGTTATCAGTTGTCAGTTCTCAGTTTTCAGTTCTTAAATCTTAAATCGTTAATCCGTGTTCGAAATTCATAGCTATCGGCTGTCAGCTATCAGCAATCGGCTTTTGGTGATAGGCTGTAAGCTGTTGGCTTTTGCCCGGAGCCTTACCGAACGTTCAACCTTCGCTCCCTGAGCCTCGCCTGTCCCGACTGGTCGGGGTCGAAGGGTTGGCCGTCGGCTGTTAGTTTTAGTTTTCAGCTCCCAATTCCCCCCGCCACGGCGGGTTCTTCGCTTCGCTACGAAAGTTATCAGATGTCAGTTTCAAGTTATTAAGTTATTAAGTTATTAGTTCTCTGTTCCGGGTTTCAAGTTTCTAATTTCCAATTTCTAATTATTTGGCACTTACTACTCTGTACTAAGTACTAATTACTATGTACTTATACTTTGTTCCTTGCTACCTTTGCCCCTGTTGGTCTTTGTCGTCAGGGCGCAAGATAAATCTTGCGTTACATTCGTAATTCGTAATTTACTGATTCGTAATTGTTTTCCCGTCACTCGTCACCTGTTACCGTTTCTTTTCCTCTTCATCCCAATTTAACAACCGTAACCCCCAAATCGCCTTCGCCCCATTTGCCGGAACGGAATTCCTTTACGGCAGGCAAACCGGCCAGATAGTTCTGAACGGCCTTGCGCAGTGCGCCCGTGCCTTTACCGTGGACCAGCCGTACCTCTTCCCACGAAGACATCAAAGCTTTATCCAGATAGGCTTCCACCTGCCGCAACGCTTCGTCCACGGTTAGCCCGCGAATATCGAGTTCGTTGGGAATATTAACCGCAGGCGCTATTCCCGTTGAGACAGAACGCTTCGTTTTCACGGTTGATCCCGTCGTCTCAAGCACTTCCACGTCATCCACCGGTACGGTAATTTTTATCCCGTTCCGGTCAATTTCCACACTATTGCGTTTCTTCAGTACTTTACTTATTTGCCCTTTTATACCGAATTTAAGGGAACGAACACGCTGACCGGTTTTTAGCCGGGATATGTCCGGCGCCGCTTTGGGCGCTTGGCTCTCTTCCTGCACAGCCAGAGCCGTTCGTCTTGCTTGTAGTTGTGCACGCACCTTTTTTACGACCTGTTTTTCGGCCTGAGCCTCCCGAATGGCGCGGATAGTGGCTTCGATTTCCCGATTGGCTTCATCAATAATGGTCCGGGCTTTCTCTTTGGCTTCCCGCTCATACTGTTTGGCCTTCTTTTTCAGCTCACGGGTTTTATCATCATATAGTTTAGTAAGGCTTTTCAGCTTCGATTCCTGTATGCTCATTTCGTCCACCATTTGGCGGTACTGCTGACTTTTACGGGTCAGATCAGCCAATAAAGCGTCCAGTTCAAAAGTCTCTTTGCGCGATAACTCCACCGCCCGGTCGAGGATGCTCTCGTCGAGACCCAAGCGGCGGCAAATTTCAAAGGTATAGCTGCTGCCCGGTACGCCCATTTCCAATGTAAACAACGGCGTTAATTTATCCGAATCAAATTGCATAGCCGCATTTTGAATGCCTGCGGTTTCCGCGGCAAAAGCCTTCAATTGGTTTTGATGCGTTGTGGCAATCGTAACCATATCCGGGCGGTTGAGTTTTTCCAAAATGGCAATAGCCAAGGCGGCCCCGCTGCCCGGTTCCGTGCCGCTGCCTATTTCATCAATCAGCACCAGGCTGTGTTCGGTCACATGGTCAACAATGTCATTCAACGATTTGACATGAGATGAAAAGGTACTCAAGTCCTGTTCAATGGATTGTTCATCACCGATAACACAGAAGATGTTTTCACACACAGGCATACACGTTCCGGCGGCCACCGGAATATGAAATCCGGATTGGAAGAGAAGCTGCAGCAGTCCTACGGTTTTAAGGGCTACGGTTTTGCCCCCGGCATTCGGGCCGGAAATAATCAAGATGTGCTCTTCTCCGCCAATCTCCAATGAAAGCGGGACGGTCTTTTCGGCATGCATTTTCAGAAGAACCGGATGCCGGGCCGCTTTAATCTGCCAGACGAAATCTTCTGAAATTTGCGGCGCCAGACCTTTCACCTCGTTAGCGTACCGGGCTTTGGCCTGCAGTACATCCAATTGATTGAGCAACTCAAAATCGGTTAACAGTACCGCCTGTTCTTCACGAACTACCGCGCTGAGCCGCTTGAGGATTCGGATAATCTCCTTCTGTTCCTCGGAAATCAGCTTTTGCATATCGTTATTCAGCTCAACCACCTGCATCGGCTCAACAAAATAGGTGGCGCCCGTTCCCGATTGCCCGTGCACAATGCCCGGCACTTTATTGAGAGAAAACTCCCGTACGGGGATGACCAGCCTGCCATCGCGCAGGGTCAGATACTCTTCCTGCACATGTTCGGCCTGCTTGCGCAGAATACGTTCCAACCGGGTATGCAGTTCCGTATTAACGCGTTCCATATCTTTGCGGATGATTTTCAGTTGCGGGCTGGCGTTATCGAACAAGCGGCCGGACGGTTCAAAGGTAAATTTAATTTGGTTCAATAGTTTCGGAAGCGGCTGCACAGCCTGCAGAACCCGGCTTAAAACAGGATATTTTCCGGTAATCTTTTTAGTGAAAGAAGCGATTTCCTGCACAAGTTCCAATATGTTTTGCAGGGCAAGAAAATCCTGCACACTCAAATAGCTGTCCACTGGTTCTATTTTGGACAGTAGAACACGCACGTCGACAAAATGCCAGATGGGCAAACCGCCCTCAAATTGATACAGTTCGCGCATTTCCTGTATCTGATCCAGCAAAGTTTGCAGTATTTCTTTTTGTGTAAGCGGCTCGCTGTTAATCAGCCGGGTCTTCCCTGTTTCGGAAACACATTTTTGCGCGATGAAATCAACAATTTTATCGAATTCCAGTATTTCTTTTATTTTAGTAAAATTTTGCATAAGGATTTGGCTGTCGGCCGTAAGTTTTCAGTTGTCAGTTATTAGTTTTTAGTTATCAGTTTTCAGTTACTAAGTTATTAAGTTATTGGATTGGCTTTCGGCTGTCAGCTCTCGGCTGTCGGCTATCAGCTTCGGCCATCGGCTTCGACAAAGCTCAGCCTCCGAACCTTGAGCGCAGTCGAAGGGTCAGCTATCAGCTTCTAATTCGTAATTAAATAATTCGTAATTGATTTCTCATCACCTGTCACTTACTACTCTGTACTAAGTACTCGGTACTATGTACTATTCCGCAAGATAAATCTTCAGATACTTTGTGCCTTTGTCCTTTTTGTGCCTATATATTCTTAATCCTTCATTCATAGTTCTTAATTACTCTTTTTCCCCGGTTCCGAGTTCCCAGTATCCAGAAACCAGCATCCTCTTTCCAGTTTCCAACTACTTGCCAACAAGCCCCCCTCTAAAACGGATTTACCAGTTTTTTGGTGGTTGAATCCACTTTTTGGATCGAATCTATGATATCCTGTTGAATACGGGTTTCCCCGGGAATCACTTTCAGGATCATATCGTAGAAACCCGGCGCAATATTTTTCAAAGCGGTGTATCCTTCGCTCTTGTCCGCTCCAATCATGGACTTAATTTGCGGCGTAAACGGGGTTTGTTCAATGACAAGAATAAACAGACTTATCAGCAGAGCCGCTTTAAAAAATCCGAAAAGCCCGCCGGCCAGCCGGTTAATCGAATTTAAGAATGTAAAATGAACCAGTTTATTCAGAGCTTTTCCGATAATCCGCAACACAATATTGACCGCAAGGAATAAAAGAACAAAAGATATGATTTGTGCGGCAAATTGCGGCAAAACCGGAAATACCTTGGTAAGAATTATTTTTAGTTGGGGGAAATAAGTGAAAGCGATTACGAAACCGAGTACCAGGGAAACAAGCACAATGAGCTCGGTGACCAAGCCCCTGAAGATACCGCGAACGGCAAAAAAGGCCAATATAATAATGATGATAATATCAAATTGCGTCATTGGGAAATCTGGGTGAGGCGCTGGCGGACCAGATTCTGTACCAACTTACCGTCGGCTTTGCCCTTCAACTGCCCCATTGCCGCACCCATCACCCGACCTAAATCTTTTATGGAAGAAGCGTTTACCTCGGCAATAATTTTATCAATGATCTCTGTTATCTTTTCTTCGGAAAGCTGTTCCGGTAAATATTTTTGCAGAATGGTTAACTCATCCTGTTCTTTCTTTACCAGATCCTCACGATTGCCTTGTTTATACAGTTCAATAGCCTCTTTGCGTTTTTTCACTGCCGAGAGCACAACCTTTATCACATCATCTTCGGTCATCTCCCGCTTGGTGCGCAGTTTAATGCGCTCGTCCTTAATCTGGGCCAGCAAGGAACGCAGAGTGGTTACCGTATCTTTTTCGCCACTCTTCATAGCGGTTTTAAGATCGGTCTGTATTTGTTCTTCCAGAGGCATCGCGTTTCCTAAACGAGAAGAGAGGGTTAGCGGTTCATCTCGGCCATGAGCTTGCGCATTTTGCGCCGGGCCTGATTCATTTTGCGTTTTCTTTGTTCACTGGGTTTCTCATAGTGTTGATGCCGCTTAATATCGGCCATCAAACCGGATTTTTCGCAAGCTTTGGTAAAACGTTTGAAGGCTTTTTCGAAGGGTTCGTTATCACGGATTTTAACTGTAATCATAAGCTGTCTCTACTTCCTTTCACTATTATTATTATAACTAATAAGCGTATTTATCGGGATTTTTAATCATATCTATTTCATATTCTGCGGGCTGTCTCCATTGGCTGGATTTGGCGGCTTTGCTGTAATACTTAAGCGCCTTTTGTTTCTGCCCCATTTTTTTATACGTCTCCCCTAAATAAAAATTAGATGCGGCTTTAATAGAACTGCTGCGACTTAAACTCAACGCTTGCAATAAAGCGCTTTCAGCCTGTTTCAGCTTGTTCATCGTAAGATACACTTTCCCCAGGCGGTAATAATAGGTTCCTTTTTTACTCTTTTTCTTTTCTTTATTGACCGCATTTTGGAAAGCTTCGGCTGCGGCAGCATATTTTTTCTGTTGTTCCAGTACCAGGCCGAGCATATTATACGGAGATACATATTTCGGATTAATTTTTATAGCTTTTTCCAAATAGCCCTGAGCGGTCTTATAATTCTTCATTTCATAATAAACCCGGCCTAATTCATAATTGGCTTTGATATTTTCGGGATCGAAAGCCAGGACCGCCTTGAAGGTATTTATGGCTTCTTGTCTCTTATCCATTGCAAATTGAAGCTTACCAAGGGCAACATAAGCTTTGGAAAATTTATCATCCAGTTTTATGGCCTCTTTAAATTCGTTTTCTGCTTCTTTATATCTGCTGAGCTTTTTATAACAATAGCCCAGCATATAATGCGCATCGGGAAAATTGGGTTCGGCTTTCAGGGCTTTTTTAAATTTAGGAATAGCCTGTTCATATTTCTGTTTTTTTGCTAAATCCAAACCTGAATTAAAAGCCTGTCCTGCTTCGGCATTAAGCACTTTCTTCTCTTGTGCCGCAATAAACTGAAAAGCCACAAGCAATGATAACAAAATAACGACTACTTTTTTCACACCAATCCTCCCGTTTTTTCTCTCTTTACTATAAGAACCGTTGAATATAATAATTTTCGTTCAGTCTATCAAGTGAATAGCCTTTTAATATAAAGATTTTACAAATGTATTGCCTCTTTTTATATACTCAGATGAGCAGATATTGATCCGCTTTTCTGTTTGGCCGCACTTTAAAATAGTTTTATATATCTTTTAGATGTGTAACAAAAATATCAGCAAAATTAATCCTAAAGCGTATTGGCCGCCCCAACCGGAAGAAAACTTCTACATCCCTCGCGCTATGGCCCTAAACGATGCAAGAAACAGATCCTGTCAAATTTAACTGCCCTGCACGACTAAAATAAACAGCAAAGCTAACCCGACAACACCGACTGTCAGTATTAAAAAGTGCAGGGCGTTAATTTTCTTACCTTGTTTCATAGTCCACTCTCTTTTCAGGTTTGGCGATTATCCTGAGCAACAATCAAAGCGGCTATTTAGCTGCACTGTTAGCTTAAATTTCTTTTATGATTTCCAGATATCGTTTATACGGAACAGCCGGTAAAGTTTCTGCCTTTACCGCCCCTTTGGACATGGTAATCGCCGCCACTTTAGCAGCCACCTCTTCGTTAGGGGCTTCGTAAATATCCATAAAATCGTAGGCGCCCAGTAAAGCGTAGTGGTCAATCCACCTTACCTCCGGGCATTTCTGCTTGACCGTTTCAAACCAGTCCCTGCCCATCGATTCGCGGGTAACCGAATCACTCATGCTGGACGGAGACAGTTTGGTCATCAAAACATAGATTGCCATGGGGTTCACCTCCATAATTATACGGGTTAACGACGCTCTATTTAAGCAAAGTAAGTTTTTGGGTAGCCATAAAACCGGTACCCGTTTTTAATTGGCAATAATAAATACCGCTCGGTTGATCGGCAGTTTTCCACACATATTCGTAGTTGCCAGCGGTTAGCCTTTCATTCACCAGAACTGCTACTCGTTCACCTAAGATATTGAATATTTGCAAAGTTACCCTCTCGTTCCGAGGGATGGTAAACTGAATATGGGTTTCCGGGTTGAATGGATTGGGGAAATTTTGTTCGAGACGGTACTTGTGCGCAGCGTATGGAAGATTTTTGTCCAGAGCAGTAGGTTTTTTGTGAACGAACACCTCAAATGTATCGCTCCAGAAAAAATAGCCGTTACTGTAAATGTTCAACGCAAATCTTACGTTAACACTATCCCGTAAGCCCAAATCAAATTTGATATATTGTTTGTTTGCTCCGGCTACGATAGTACCGGGGTCTATCTGACCGTATTCGGAAGTAACCACGGCGGTTATAATCGAAAAGGTGTCCAGGGGAACTATTTGACTGGTAATATTATCGGCGGCAGT